>NZ_JBOHDN010000381.1:0-2899 GCF_050699375.1 Nocardioides sp.
CCTGCAGCAGCGACGTACCCGAACACGCCAGATCGAAGAACCGCGACCACACCTCTGCCGGATAAGCCACCGCAACACTCCTTCATCAGGGATGTTGCTTAGACCGCTGGATTCCGCCGACCTCTCGACCTGCAGAACTGACGTCTCGGCCTGCGCAGTTGACGTCTCGGCCTGCAGAAGTGACCTTTCGGCAAGAGGGGAGGTCGAGGCGGGAGGGGTCAGAGGGTGAGGTGGACGAGGTGGCCGAGGCGGTCGCGGTGGAGGCTGGGGAGGCCGTACGCGATCTGGTCGGCCTTGGCTCGCTTGAGGTAGAGGTGGGCGGGGTGCTCCCAGGTCATCCCGATGCCGCCATGGAGCTGCACGGCCTCCTCGGCGGCGGTGACGGCGAGATCACCGCAGTACGCGGCGGCGACGTGGGTCGCGATCGCTGCCTCTTCGGCGTTCCCCAGGGCCAGCGCGCCGGCGGCGTAGCGCGCCGCGGCGCCCGCGCCCTCGACGCTGGTGTAGAGGTCGGCGAGCCGGTGCTTGAGCGCCTGGTAGCCACCGACGATCCGGCCGAACTGCCGCCGCACCTTGAGATACTCGACCGTGGTGGTCAGGCACCACTGCGCGACCCCGACCTGTTCGGAGGCCATCAGCGCGGTGCCGGCCAGGAGACCGGCGCGTACGCCTTCGGCACCATGTTCCGCAGCGACGACCACCTCACCGGCGGCCGGGTCGAGGGCGACGTCGGCCAGCTGTCGGGTCATGTCGAGCGACGAGACCGGGGTGATCGTCGCCTGGTCTGCCGGGACAGCCCGGATCTCGATGCCGTCGCCGACCGCGACCGGCACCAGCAGAGTGTCCGCCTCCAGGGCACCGGCCACGGAGCGGACGGTGGTCGAGCCTGACGAGCTTGTCGAGTTGACCCCCGCCGAGACCGAGGCCGACAGCGAGACGACCAGCGCCGCGGTCCGATCGCCCGCAGCCAGCCCGGCGAGCAGGTCGACGCCGGCCTCGGTGGGTCCGGCCAGCAGGACCGAGGTCGCGACGACGGAACTGGTGAGGAACGGCACGGGTGCAACCGCCCGGCCCAGCTCCTCCAGGACCACGGCGGCCTCGCGAGCGGACGCGCCGGCACCGCCGTACGTCTCCGGGATCAGCAGCCCGGCGAGACCGAGCTCGCTGGCGAGCCCCTTCCACAGAACGGGCGTGAGCGAGTTGTCGCCGTCGTACGCCTTGACCACCTCGGCAGGGTCACAGTGCTCGGCCAGGAACGACCTGACCGTGGCACGCAGGTCGGCATCGAGCTCGTTGTCGAGCAGCTCGACATCAGTCATAGCGGGCTCCTTCATCGGGGGATGGCCTTCCAGGCAACGTCCTTGTCGACCCGGTGCTCGCCGGGGAGGCCGAGGACGCGCTCGGCCACGATGTTGCGCAGGATCTCCGAGGTGCCGCCCTCGATGGAGTTGCCCTTGGCGCGCAGGTAGCGATAGACCGCGTCGCGGCCGGTGAACTCGACCTGATCCGGTCGGACCATCGCCCAGCCATCGCCATCCTCGTAGCGAAGACCCTCCTCGCCGCGCAGCTCCAGGTCGAGGCCGGAGAGCTCCTGGTTGACCTTGGCGAAGGTGAGCTTCATCGCCGATCCCTCGGGGCCGGGCTGGCCGACGGCCAGCTTCTGCCCCAACCGCTTGCCGGTCAGCCGGGCCACCTCGGCCTCGACCCACAGCTTCAGGAGCCGGTCGCGCAGTTCCGGAGTGTGCTGGCCGGGATGCGTACGCCACGACTCGGTGACCACACCGAGCATCCCGCCCTCGCGGGGCATCGCAGCGCCACCGATGGCGACGCGCTCGTTGTTGAGCGTGGCGTTGGCGACCTCCCAGCCCTGGCCGACCGCACCGAGGCGGTGGGCGTCGGGGATCCTCACATCGGTGAGGAAGACCTCGTTGAACTCCGCCTCGCCGGTGATCTGACGCAAGGGCCTGACCTCGACCCCGGGATCGTGCATGTCGCAGAGGAAGTAGGTCAGGCCGCGATGCTTCGGGACATCCGGGTCGGTGCGCGCGACCAGGATCGCGAAGTCGGCGTTGTGTGCGCCCGAGGTCCACACCTTCTGGCCGTTGACGACCCACTCGTCACCGTCGAGGACCGCTCGGGTGGCCAGACCGGCCAGGTCGGAGCCCGCACCGGGCTCGGAGAAGAGCTGACACCAGATCTCCTCACCGCACCACAACGGCTCCAGGAAGCGCGACTTCTGCTCCGGAGTCCCGTACGCCAGGATCGTCGGCGCGGCCATACCGAGCCCGATCCCGTTGCGGCGCGGGTTGTTCCCGGGGGCACCGGCCCCCTCGAAGAGGTCGGACACGAGCGGCTGCAGGGCCCGGGAGAGACCGAGACCACCCTCGCCCTCCGGGAACGCGACCCACGCCAGCCCGGCCTGATAGCGCGCGTGCAGGAAGGCGCTCGGATCGGTCGTCTCGACCGGGTGCTCCGCCAGGAATGCCTCGACGCGGCCGCGCAGCTCGTCGGGTGTCATCGGGGGCCCTCCGCTCGCGGCAGTCGGGCCTCGAAGCGTGATCTCGGCAAGCTCGACCACCGGCGGCCGTTCACTGCCGTCCCTCTCGACGCGCCGCCTGCTTGCGCAGCTCGGCCTTCGCCAAGGCGTTCTTGTGCACCTCGTCGGGCCCGTCGGCGAAGCGGAGGGTGCGGATGCCGGCGTACGCCTTGGCCAGCGGGAAGTCCTGCGAGAGACCGCCGGCGCCGTGTGCCTGGATGGCCTTGTCGAGGATCCACTGGACGGTCGCCGGGGTGGCGATCTTGATCGCCTGGATCTCGGTGTGGGCGCCCTTGTTGCCGACGGTGTCCATCAGCCAGGCGGTCTTGAGGACGAGGAGGCGCAGCTGCTCGAGCCGCACCC
>NZ_JBOHDN010000382.1:0-8141 GCF_050699375.1 Nocardioides sp.
CCAAGGAAGCCCGGCCCCATGGGGCCGGGCTTCCTTGTGCTTGGTTGGCTAGGGTGCGGGACACCAGCTCACTTGGCGATCCAGGCGTCCGAGAAGAGGAGCAGCGAGTCCGTGCTCGGCTCGAGGCCGTGAACGTTGTCGTTCCAGGCGTTCACCAGAGCGCCCGAGGAGATGCCGACGCCGGGTGCGTCCTCGGCCCACAGCGCTTCGATCTGGGTCATGATCTCCTTGGCGTCGGCCGGGTCCTCGACGGCCTGGAGCTCCTGCGCGAGCTTGTCCATCTCGGGGCTCGCGTAGCCCGAGACGTTCAACGCGGACGTGCTACCCATCGACGAGGCCACGCGGGTGAACAGGTCCCCCTCGGGGATGCTCGTGGCCACGACCGCGATGTCGAAGTCGCGGTCGACGTAGATCTTCTGAACTTGGTCAGCGACGTTCTGGAGCAGTTCGAGCTTAACCTCGAAGCCCGCGGCCTCGAGCATCGCCTGCACTGCCAGCGCCCCGGCCTGTGACGCCTGGTCGGTACGCGCGAGGAAGCTGATCTTCCCGTCGTACCCGTCGGCTTTGGCCTCCTCGAGCAGCTTCTTCGCCGCCTTGGTGTCCGTCGGCATCGGCTCGACACCGGGGGCCCAGACGGAGTCCTCGCTCATCAGCAGCTTCGTCGCGTCGCCGGCACCGCCGGCGGCCCGCTTCAGGTAGATGGCGGGGTCGATCGCAAGCGCGATCGCCTGGCGAACCCGCTTGTCCTCGCCGGGAAAGCCCTTGCGGTTGTTGATCCAGAAGTTGTTCGCCATCGAGACTCGACTCACCATCGCTGGCGATCCGGACGTGATCGCCTCGTCGACGACTTCGGGGCCCCGCAGGGTGGTGACGTCGACACCACCGGACTCCATCGTCTCGTACGCCGTCGAGTCGGCGCCGAGCAGAACGAACTCGATCGCGTCGAGAGCCGGGCGGCCGTCCCAGTAGTCGGGGTTCGCGGTGACCACGGTCTTCTCGGCGGGGCTGTAGCTCGTGAACGTGAATGGACCGGCACCGATCGGCTTGAACGCTTTCGGGTTCTTGTACGCCGCCGGTGCGAGCACCATCCCGGCGCCGCCGGCCAGCATGTTGGGGAACTTGGCCCAGGGATGGGCCAGCTTGATCTCCACCGTCTGCGCGTCCGCGGCGGTCAGGGACGTGATCTCCTGCTTGAGCAGTGCGGCGTTCATGCCGTACGACGCGGCGTAGTACTCGATGCTGCCGATCACGGCCTCGGCGTCGAGCGCCGTCCCGTCATGGAACTTGACGCCCTCGCGCAGCTTCAGCGTCCACGTAGACAGGTCGTCGCTCTCGAGCGACTCGGCCAGCTGGCCCTCGAACTCGTCCTCCACGGGGTCGTAGCGCACCAGCGTGTCGTAGACCGCGGCCATGACGTTGCCGCCGGTCGTACCGGTCGGGTAGGTCTTGGTCGGGTCGAGCGTGCGTGCCTCGGAGTACTCGGCGACACGCAGGGTGCCACCCTGTACGGGGTCGCCGGAGGCATCCTCGGCGTTCAGCAGCCGGGTGGAGTAGTCCACTTTCGCCGCGTCCTGGCCGCCGTCGCCCTCCGCCGGAGTGTCCGCACAGCCAGTGACGACGAGAGCGCTCGCAGATAGCAGCACCGCCCATCGTGCACGAGTCGGAATGAGTGTCTTCACTGTTCCTCCACTGGGGTCACTGGTGGTCCGAGCTCTCACCGGAATGTGTCTGTCGTCACAGCGTCGTCGGCCGGCCACGCCAGCTCCTTCCACATCCCACTCAGTGGAAGGAACGGCATGATGTTGGGGCGAGGCTTCCTAACGTGCGGAACATGACATCTCCCGACGTACTGGCGCCCGCCAAGCTGGGGCCGCTCACGCTCCGCAACCGCATCATCAAGGCGGCGACGTACGAAGGCCTCAGCCACAAGGCGCGCGTCACGCAGGACCTGATCGACTTCCACGCTGCGTACGCCGCGGGCGGGGTCGGCATGACGACGGTGGCCTATTGCGCCGTTGCTCGCGAAGGGCGCACGGACAGGCACCAGATCCTCTGGACCGACGAGGCCATGCCGGGGCTTCGTCGCCTGACCGACGCGGTGCACGCCCAGGGCGCTGCGGTCTCGGCACAGATCGGCCACGGCGGGCCGGTCGCCAGCCCCAAGGGCAACGACCTGCCCGCGCTCTCCCCGACGAAGCACTTTCATGCCACCTCCCTCAGCTGGGCCCAGGAGGCGACCGTCGCCGATCTCGACCGGATCACCGAGGCCCATGCCGAGGCGGCCCGTCGGGCGATCGATGCCGGCTTCGACGCAGTCGAGGTTCACCTCGGCCACAACTACCTCGCAAGCGCATTCCTCTCGCCCAAGATCAACCACCGCACCGACGGCTACGGTGGCAGCTTGGAGAACCGGGCCCGCTTCGCGCGCGAGATCCTGCGTGCCGTACGAGACGCCGTGGGCGACCGGATCGCGATCATCGCCAAGATGAACATGGACGACGGTGTGTCCGGCGGCTTCTGGCTGGACGAGGCGATCCCGGTCGCCCAGTGGCTCGAGGCAGACGGCTCGCTCGACGCGCTGGAGATGACCGCCGGGTCGTCCCTGCTGAACCCGATGTATCTCTTCAAGGGAGACGCGCCCCTCAAGGAGTTCGCCGACGTCATGCCGCAGCCGGTCAAGCTGGGCGTCAAGCTGGTCGGCAAGCACAAGCTGAAGAGCTACCCCTACACGGACGCCTACCTCCTCGAGGACGCGCGCCAGATCCGCGCGGCGGTGAGCCTGCCGATGATCCTGCTCGGCGGCATCACCACCAAGCCGGTCATGGATCTCGCGATGGACGAAGGCTTCGAGTTCGTGGCGATGGGCCGTGCGCTCCTCCGCGAGCCCGACCTGATCAACCGGATCCAGAAAGACGCCTCGACCGGCTCCTTGTGCAACCACTGCAACAAGTGCATGCCGACCAACTTCACCGGCACCCGCTGCGTGCTCGTCCAGCGCGGCACCACCCGCACGGCGACCTGGGGCAAGCCGGAGGGCTACGCCTCATGAGGGAGACGGTTGCCGACCTCCTGCTCGACCGCCTCGGCGACGAGCATCCCGGCCTGCTGAGCCATGACCGGTCCTGGTCCTGGGACGAGGTCGTCCGCGATAGCGCGGCCCGCGCCGACCTGGCAACCTCGCTGCGCGTCGAGGGCCCGTTCCATATCGGCGTGCTGCTCGACAACGTGCCCGAGTTCATCCTCTGGCTCGGCGGAGCGGCGCTGGCGGGTGCCTCGATCGTCGGCATCAACTCGACGAGGCGAGGTGCCGACCTCGAGGCCGAGGTCCGCCACACCGAGCTTCAGCTGCTGGTGACCGACGCGGCAGGGCTGGCCCTGCTCGACGGGCTCGACATCGGGCTCTCCCGGGACCGGGTCCTGCTCATCGACGATCCGGCGTACGCCGGCCTGGTTGCCAAGCACGCGTGCGAACCCAGCCGTGATCCCTCGATCGACCCCACCACACAGCTGCTGCTGCTGTTCACGTCCGGCACGACCGGGGCCTCGAAGGCGGCGCGCTGCAGCCAGGGCCGGCTCGCCGGGCTGGGCACGATGAACGCCGCGAAGTACGACGTGCAGCGCCACGACATCTCCTACTGCTGCATGCCGCTGTTCCACGGCAACGCCCTGATGGGTCTGTGGGCCCCGTCCCTCGTCTCCGGTGCGACGGTCGCGCTGACCCCGAAGTTCTCGGCCTCCCGCTTCATCGAGGATGTACGCCGCTTCGAGGCCAGCTTCTTCACCTACGTGGGCAAGGCGATCAGCTACATCCTGGCCGCGTCGCCTGCCACCGACACGGACTCGACGCTGACCCATGGCTTCGGCACCGAGGCATCGCCGGAGGACCAGGCGGAGTTCCGCCGACGGTTCGGCGCCACGCTCCTCGAGGCCTACGGTTCGAGCGAGGGCGCCGGGATGATCACGCTCGCTCCGCAGGGACCGGTGGCCACCCTCGGGCGACCGGCACACGATGGCGTACGCGTCGTGAACCCCGAGACTCGCGAGACCTGCCCGCCGGCGAAACTCGATGAGCACGGTCGCGTGCTCAACGCCGAGGCGGCGATCGGTGCGCTCGTCGACACAGAGGGTGCCGCAAGGTTCGAGGGCTACTGGAACAACCCGGAGGCGGACGCCGAGCGTGTGCGTCACGGCTGGTACTGGACGGGCGACCTCGGGTATGCCGACGAGCAGGGCTACCTGTACTTCGCCGGCCGTTCCGGGGACTGGATCCGCGTCGACGGTGAGAACACGTCTGCGCTGCTGATCGAACGCATCCTCAAGCGGCACCCCGCGGTGGTCGCGGCGGCTGCCTTCGCTGTACCCGACCCGCGGTCCGGCGACCAGGTGATGGCGGCTGTCGAGGTGGCCGAGGGCACGACCTTCGACTCGCTCGACCTGCCTGGATTCCTGGCCGGGCAAGCGGATCTGGGCACCAAGGCCGCTCCGCGCTTCGTCAGGTTCTCGTACGCGTTGCCGAGCACCGGCTCCAACAAGCTGCAGAAGAGAGCCATCCAGCTCGAGGGCTGGCGTACCTCCGACCCGGTCCACCGTTGGGAAGGGCGCGGCGCTCCGACGTACGTCCCGATGACCGCGGCCGACAAGACCGCGCTCCGTGCAGAGTTCGCGGCCGCCGGCCGCCTCCGCTTCCTGCCCTGACAGACGAGGAACACCATGGACCTTCGCGAGACACCTGCCCAGCAGCAGCTGCGCAAGGAGCTGCGCACCTACTTCGCCGGGCTGCTGCCCGACGACGTACGCCGACGCGTCGGCGAGGAGGGTGTCGGCGGACCGCGCTTCCGCGAGGTCGTCAAGATGCTCGGCCGCGACGGCTGGCTCGGCATCGGCTGGCCGACCGAGTACGGCGGCCAAGGCCGCTCCATCGAGGAGCAGTACGTCTTCTTCGACGAGGTGCAGCGCGCCGGGCTGCCGTTCCCCTTCGTCACCGTGAACACCGTCGGTCCGACGCTCATGCAGTACGGCACCGAGGAGCAGAAGCGGGCCTACCTGCCGGGCATCTTGGCCGGTGACATCGTCTTCGCGATCGGCTACACCGAGCCCTCCGCTGGCACGGACCTGGCGTCGCTCACCACCCGCGCCGTGCTGGACGGCGACAACTTCGTCGTCAACGGCCAGAAGATCTTCACCAGCGGTGCCAACACCGCCGACTACGTGTGGCTGGCGGTCCGCACCGACCCGGAGGCGGCGAAGCACCAGGGCATCTCGATCCTGATCGTGCCCACCACCGACCCCGGCTTCTCCTGGAGCCCGATCCAGGCGGTGGGCGGGATGGTGGTGACCGCGACCTACTACACCGACATCCGGGTGCCGGCAGGCGACGTCGTCGGGACGGTCGACGCCGGCTGGTCGCTGATCACCGCCCAGCTCAACCACGAGCGGATCGGCCTGGCGGCCCTCGGCGGCCGGATGATCCAGCTCTGGGAGAACGTCCTGGCCTGGGCCAAGGACACCGGTGTGATCGAGGAGCCGTGGGTGCAGTCCGAGCTGGCACGCACCTACGCGAAGCTCGAGGCGATGCGGTTGATGAACTGGAAGATGACGACCGCCGTCGCCGCCGGCGACCTGACCGGCGCGACCGCCGGCGCCGCGAAGACGTTTGGAACCGAGACCCACATCGACGTGCAGCGCACTCTCACCCAGGTCCTCGGCGCGGCCGGACGGATCCGTCCCGAGTCGCCCGGTGCCGTCCTGCACGGGCAGGTCGAGCAGCTCTCCCGCCAGGGCATCGTCAACACCTTCGGTGGGGGAGTCAACGACGTCCTCCGCGACATGGTCGCCACCCAGGGACTCGGGCTGCCCAGGTCGAAGCGATGAGTGCGTACGACGACCGGCTCGCCGCCTTCGTCGGCCGCGAGCTCGTCGCCCGCCGGCCCGCCGCCGACCCGGTGAACGTGCCGATGATCCGGCACTGGGTCGAGGCGATGGGCGACACCAACCCGCGCTACCTCGGGGCCGACCCGGTCGCGCCCGCCTCGATGATGCAGGCGTGGACGATGCGCGGCTTCGGGTCACCCGCCACAGCCGGGGCCTTCGACGAGCTGGTTGCCCTGTTGGCCGAGGGCGGCTACACCTCGGTCGTCGCCACCGATTCCGACCTCGAGCTCGAGCGCGAGGTCGTACCCGGCGACCGGCTGACCGTCGAGGAGGTCGTGGAGTCGATCTCGCCGGAGAAGGTCACCGGTCTGGGTGCCGGCCGGTTCGTGACCACCCTGAAGACCTACCGCGACGCGACCCGCGGGGTCGTCGCGACCCAGCGGTGGCGGACCCTGCGGTTCAAGCCAGCCGCGACGGCAGAGCCGAGGCCGCGTCCGGCCATCAACCTCGACAACCAGTTCTGGTTCGAGGCGGCTCGCGAGCACCGGCTCGTCGTCCAGCGCTGCCTGTCGTGCAAGACGCTGCGGCACCCGTCCGGCCCCTGCTGCCCCGAGTGCCAGTCCTTCGACTGGGATACCGTCGAGGCGAGCGGTCGCGGCACGCTCTACTCCTTCGTCGTCGCGCACCATCCGCGCCACCCTGCCTTCGACTACCCGCTGCTGATCGCCGTCGTCGAGCTCGAGGAGGGCACCCGCCTGATCACCAATCTGACCGGCGTCACGTCCGACGACCTCAGGATCGGCATGCCGCTCGGGGTCGAGTGGCTGGACGCCGATCCCGAGCTGACCCTGCCGGTGTTCCGGCCCACTGATCTTCAGGAGCGCTGATGGACTTCACCTACGACGAGGACCTCGTCGCGGTTCGCGACCTGGCTCGCCAGATCTTCACCGACCGGGCCACCACCGACCGCGTGCGCGAGGTCGAGGCGTCCGCCACCCACATCGACGAAGAGCTCTGGCAGCAGCTCGCCAGTGCCGGACTCCTCGGGCTCGCCCTCCCGGAGTCGTACGGCGGAGCCGGGCTCGAGCCGGCTGCGCTCTGCGTCGTCCTGGAGGAGCAGGGTCGGACCGTGGCACCCGTGCCCCTGTGGTCGGCGGGCGTCTCGTCGCTCGCCGTCGCGTCCTTCGGGTCACACGGCCAGCGCGACGCCCTGCTCGCCGGTGCCGCCGACGGATCGATGCGGCTGACGTTGGCGCTGGAGGAGTTCGACGGGGCGGCTCCTGCGTCGCCGCGGTGCGCGGCCGTCCGGACCGGCGAGGGGTGGAGTCTGACCGGCACCAAGGCGGTCGTCCCGTCACCGACCGGTGCCTCGCACGTGCTGGTGTCGGCGACGAGCGTTGAGGGTCCGGCCATGTTCCTCATCCCGGCCGATGGCGACGGGATCGTGTGGGAGCAGACCAAGACCACGACCCACGACCTGGCCGGCCACCTGACCCTGACTGGCGCCGTCGCCGAGCAGCTCGGGGACGGCGAGACGCTGGCCGCGGTCCTCCGAGTGGCCGCCGCCGCCCTCGCGGCCGTGCAGGTGGGCGTCGCCGACGGGGCGCTGCGGCTCGCAGCGACGTACCTCTCGACACGGGAGCAGTTCGGCCGACCGCTAGCGACCTTCCAGTCCGCCCAGCACCAGCTGGCGGACTGTTGGATCGACATCGACGCCATGCGGGTCACACTGTGGCAGGCACTCGCCTCCCTCGACGAGCCGGAGGCGGCGCGCGCGGCGCTGGTGGCGAAGTGGTGGTGCGACCAGGCCGGCCTCGACGTCGTCCACCGGGCGATGCACCTGCACGGCGGCATCGGCGTCGACGTCGACTACCCCGTGCACCGGAACTTCCTGTGGGGCAAGCAGATCGCCAGCACGCTCGGCGGCTCGGCGGCGGCCCTCGCCGACCTCGGAGCCGTGCTCGCGCGTGAGGAGGTGGCGTCGTGAAGATCGGCGATGCCCTGCCCCCGCTGGAGATCCCGCTGACGCGCAGCCTGATCGTGGCCACCGCGATCGCCAGCCGTGACTACCAGGACGTGCACCACGACCCGACCCTCGCGCAGGAGCGTGGGTCACAGGACATCTTCATGAACATCCTGACCACGAACGGCCTCGTCGACCGGTTCGTCACGTCGTGGGCCGGACCCACCGCCGTCGTGAAGCGGATCCGGATCCGGCTCGGCGCGCCCAACTACCCGGGCGACACGATGACGCTCACCGGCTCGGTGTC
>NZ_JBOHDN010000383.1:0-33347 GCF_050699375.1 Nocardioides sp.
CGTCCTTGCCGTCGAGGTCCACACGGACCGTGCGGCGAGCTCCGGACACCGCCTGCCTGGCCAGGTCGACCGCATGGGTGTCACCCCCGCCCAGGAGGCTGCGCAGGGCGACCGCGCGGCGCAGGTAGAGGTGGGCGTCGTGCTCGAACGTGAAGCCGATCCCACCGAGGACCTGGATGCAGTCCTGAGCCACCCTGACCGCGCCGTCCAGCGCGATCGCGCCGGCGACCTCGGCGGCGAACGCCCACTGGGCGCCTTCCTCGGCCGCCGCGGCCACGTCCCACGCCACCGCCGCCACGGCCTCGCTGGTCTCCAGCATCTGCGCGCACAGGTGCTTGACCGCCTGGAACGACCCGATCGGCGCCCCGAACTGCTCACGCACCTTCGCATGCTCGACGGCTGTCGAGAGCGCCCACTGCGCGATCCCGGATGCCTCTGCGGCGGCAAGCGTCAGGGCCGTACGCCGCACCGCCTCTGCGCGCAGACCCGGCACCTCGACGCTCTCGTCGACGGCGATGTCGACATGCACCTCGGCGACCCGTCTGGTCAGATCGGGACCGGCCTGAGGGCGTACGTCCGCCTGCTCGGCATCGATGAAGAACCAACGCTCCTCGCCGTCGGCCGCGTGCGCGCCGAGCAGGAGATGTGCCGATCCGCCGGCGTCGTAGACGACGGGGACCGTGCCCGCCAGACGCTCACTGACCTCGAGGACCGGCTCGAGCGCGACACCGCAACCGCCGGTCGCGACGGCCGCGACGAGCTCACCGAGCCCGGCGGCACCCGCCTGATAGGCAGCGATCGTGCTGCCCAGGAGCGGGCCCGGCAGCAGCTCGTGCGCGCACGCCTCGAGCGCGACGGCCGCGTCCAGCAGCGTGCCGCCACCACCGCTCGGCTCCGGCGCCGCGATGCCGGCCACGCCGTACTCCTCGACGCCTCGCCACACCTCGTCGAAGCTCGCGCCGGCGCTGCCCTCGGCGGCTCGCGCGAGCGCGATGCCGCCCAGACCCTTCGCCCAGTCGCGCAGGCTCTCGCTGAGGGCTCGGTGTTCGTCGGTGATGCCGATCGGCACGGGGACCTCCCAATCATCTCCAGCGCTTTCGCCGGAATACACACTGATGTAGAACGTGTTACAAGTCTAGACTCACGGAGGAACGTGTTTCACTTCCAGGCGCCGATGCGGTTAGCCTGAGAGCCATAGATCGAGATCCGGTCATAGTCCTAGGGGGACCACCAGTGACGTCCGTAAGCACGGAGCCACACAACGCCGAAGGCACCGCGCCGACCAGCCCACCCACCGGCGGGTCCGCGGCACAGCGTGAGCGCCGCCGGCGCATTCTCGACGCCACGATCACGCTCGCCGCCGAGGGCGGTTTCGACGCCGTGCAGATGCGCGCCGTCGCCGAGCAGGCCGAGGTCGCGCTGGGCACCCTCTACCGCTACTTCCCCTCGAAGATCCACCTGCTGGTCTCCGCCCTGGCGCGCGAGTTCGCCAAGGACGTCGACCGCTCCGCGATCCGCGCGACGCCCGGCGACACCGCCCACGAGCGGATCATGTACGTCCTCAACCGCCGCACCCGCGCCCTGCAGAAGCAGCCCAAGCTCACCGAGGCCCTGGTGCGCGCATTCATGTTCGCCGACCAGTCGGTGACCGGCGAGATTCACGAGGTCGGCACCAGCCTGACCACCGTCATCGCCCGCGCCATGCACGGCACCCCCACCCACGGCGAGGTCACCGAGGAGGAGGCCGCCATCATCCGGATCATCTCGGACGTCTGGCTCTCCGCCCTGATCTCCTGGGTCACCGGCCGGATGGACACCGAGGAAGTCGAGAAGTCCATCGACGTCGCCGTGCGCCTCCTGCTGCGCTGACCGCTAGAAACAGTCGGACGGTTCGCCGCCCGCCAGCATCTCGGCGGGCTTCAATGGGCGGTCGCAACGGATGCTCCAGGTGAGCTCGTACGGATGGTCCTCGGCGTAACCGGTGATCGCGAACGGGCGGTCGCCGGGGGCCTTGATCGTCATCGACTTGCGCTTGCCGTGGTCGACGTAGTCGGCTTTCAGCACCCACTCACAGGTCTGGCCGGCGGTGCTCGCATCGATCGCGATCACCACCGTCTCTCCCTTCGCGAGCTCGACCGTCCCGCCGTTGAAGTACGCCGAGCCGCTCTCGCCCGAGGTCAGCTGGGGCACCTTCGCGTCGATGGCGGTCTTCAGCTGGATCTTCTCGCTCTCCCCTTGCGGGGTGTCCTCCACGATGGCACCCCGCCGCAGCGTCTGCGTGCACGGCCCGGTCCGCTCGGGGCGCAGATCGGTGATCTCCACGGGATCACGGTGGCGGCCGACGAGGGTGACCTCCCAGACCGCGTGGTCGACGGCGTACCACTCGTGCTGTGCCTGCCAGTCGGGTTCGTTGACCGATGTCCGCGCGTCGGTCATGTCCTCGAACCTGGCGAACGCCTCCGTGTCCGGGATCAGGACCAGACCGCTCACCGGTTGACGACGTACGTCGACCAGCTTGATGCCGCTGCCCGGCTCGTTCCAGCCGTCAGGAAGAAGCCCGTCGAACAGGTCCTGCAGACCCGAGCTGAAGGTGGCGCCCAGCGCGACCAGGATGACGCCGACGACCCAGGTGGCCGGCTTCCTCACCAACGAACCCAGGCGCCCCTGTCCATCCTGATCAGGCGCGGCGGTCTCACTCGACCTCTGCTTCGGCATCAGCCCGTGCTCCTCTCGAGAATCGATGGGCGAGGACCACGGCGACGCCGGCCAGCCAGCCGAAGAAGGCGGCGAACCGGACACCCTGACCGCCGACCTCGAGCGCCCAGTAGTGCGCGGTCGCGAACTCGTCCCCGCGCGCGAACGCACCCTCGGTCAGCCCGACGACCGTTGCGATCACCACGACCACTCCCCAGCACTGCACGACGGCGGCGGGCACACCCGGCGTGCCCGCCCGCTGCCAAAGGGCAACCACCAGGAGCATCGCCAGCCACACCAGCACCACCAGAACGGCCGAGCTCAACGTACGCGGCAGCCAGACCGAGGTGTCGAAGTCACCGCTGAGCGAGTGTGGGTTGTGCGGAGCCGCCAAGCTGGCATGAGCGAACCAGACCAGACGCACCCAGGCCTCACGGGCCCCGATGTCGGCTCCATAGGGATCAGCTTCCGCGTCGTAGTCCCAGAGGAAACCGCCGGCGAGGGCCAGCGCGAGGATCGGCAGGGCGCCCCAGGTCGCGACCCGGCTCGCGCGCGCCCACCCAAAGGCCTCATGCTTCGCCTCCGGCGCGCCACTGGAGTCGTCCGATCCTCCGCTACGGCGCATTGCTATCGCGGCGAGCTGGGCGACCGTCGCAGCGGCGTAGGTGGCATACCCGCCGAAGACTCCCACGACCAGACCGAGCCAGATCCCGTCCTCGGGCACGGCCCAGATGATCGCCGGCAGGGGCTCGAGTCCGCCGCTGATGTCCAGCACGCTCTGGACGACGACGAAGAGGTTCGTCAGACCGCCGGCGAGGAGGCTCACGCACAGCACCCGCCAGCCGACCCCGGACGGACCGTCCGAGGCGGTCCGCAGGCTGATGTAGACGAGGCTCGCGAGCAGGACGACGAAGACAAGGGTCGGCCAGGCGGACGCCGGCGCGACGGAATAGGTCTCGTCGGTCACCGCCGACCCCCACAGGAACGAGAAACTGCCGACCATCCGGCCCAGCACGTCCCCGAACCAGGCTTGCCCGCGGCTGTTCCACAGCTCCGAGACGTCACCGACGTAGACCGGGATCGCCATGGCCAGACTGTAGAGAAATGCGAAGGCACTGAGCACAACACCTGTGGCGAGCGCGCTGCGTCGTCGAGACAAGTTCGGATGCCTTCGGTTCGTCCCCGCTGACTGAAACCTTCCCGCGGAAGTATGCCGTAGAATCTCGCCCCACGTGTCCGGCTCACCCCGGTCGGCCGGCGGGAGTGACTTCTCGGCCTGCGCGAGTGACCTCTCGGCCTGCAGAAGTGACTTCTCGGCCTGCGCGGGTGACTTCTCGGCTCAGCCGCCGAAGGCGTGGGTGGCGGTGGCGCCGCCGTCGATGGCGATCTCGGCTCCGGTGACGAAGCCGGACTCGTCGGAGGCGAGGTAGACATACAACGGGGCGATGTCTTCCGGGTGGCCGACGCGCTTGAGGGCGACCTTGGAGGCGCCGAACTCCATGGCCGCGTCATCGGCACCGACGCCGCGGGTCATGGGCGTGTCGATCATGCCGGGGTGGACGGAGTTGACCCGGATGCCGCTGGGCCCGAGCTCGAGGGCGGCGGCCTTGGTCATGCCGCGGATGGCGAACTTCGTCGACGTGTAGGCGGCCACGAACGCCATCCCGGCCAGGCCCTCGATCGAGGAGGCGTTGATGATCGACCCGCCGCCGTTGGCCTTCATCGTCTCGATCACCGACCGCATCCCGAGGAAGCAGCCGAGTGCGTTGACCCGCCACAGCAGCTCGAACTCCTCGACCGGCTGGGTCAGGATCTCACCGAAGCGCAGGATGCCGGCGTTGTTGGCGAGGATGCTGACCGGGCCGTACGCCTCGGCCGTCTGCGCCACCAACGAGGTCCAGGACTCCTCCGAGCTCACGTCGTGGTGGACGAAGAGGGCGGCGTCGCCCATCTCGTCGGCGAGCAGCTTGCCCGGCTCGTCGGCCACGTCGGCGATCACCACCTTCGCGCCCTCCGAGACGAAGGCGCGTACGATCGCCGCTCCCTGCCCCTGTGCACCACCGGTGACGATCGCGATCTTGCCGTCGAGACGTGCCATCAGTGCTCCTTGAGATTCAGCTGCATGATCGAGTCGGCCGAGAACCCGGCCGCGGGGTCGCGGTCGGCGAACCAGCCGCCCACGTGCTTGTCGAGGGACTCCAGGTCCCAGACCGGTGCGTCGTCGAGGTCGAACCGCTCGGCGACCGTCGGCGGAGCGAGGACTGCGATCATCCCGCCGTAGACCACGAAGACCTGCCCGGTGATGGCTGCGGCCGCGGATGAGGCGAGATAGGTGACCAGCGGCGTCACGTGCTCGGCGCCGTAGGAGTCCCCCGACAGAACGCCCTCGGTCATCGCGGTCGCCGCCCGCGGGCAGATCGCGTTGGCACGTACGCCGGAACGGCCCATCGACCGGGCGGTCGAGAGGGTCAGCGCGGTGATCCCCGCCTTGGCGGCGCCGTAGTTGGCCTGTCCGGGCGGTCCGGCGAGGAAGGCCTCCGAGGAGGTGTTCACCACCGCCGCGTCGACCGGCGCTCCTGTCGACTTGGCCACGGAGCGCCAGTGGGCCGAGGCGTTGCGGGTCAGCAGGAAGTGTCCACGGAGGTGGACGCGTACGACGAGGTCGAACTCCTCGTCGGACATGTTGAAGAGCATCTTGTCGCGGGTGATGCCCGCGTTGTTGACCACGATGTCGAGTCCGCCGAAGCCGTCGACGGCGGCAGCGACCATCGCGTCGGCGGTCGCACGCTCACCGACATCGCCGGCGGCGATCACCGCCTCGCCGCCGAACCCGCGGATCTCCTCGGCGGCCTCCTCGGCCGCGCCGGGCAGGTCGTTGAGCACCACTCGGGCACCCGCCCTGGCCAGTGCGACCGCCTCCGCGCGCCCGAGGCCGGCACCGGACCCGGTGACGATCGCTACCTTTCCATCAAAACCATCGCTCACGTGCTGCTACTCCTCGATACTCAGGGCTGCCTTCGGGCAGCCGGCGACGGCCTGCTCGACGCGGTCGCGGTTCTCGTCCGTGACCGTCGGGTCGGGGATCTGCAGGTAGTCGTCGTCATCGATCTCGAACACGTCGGGGGCGAAGGACTCGCACATCCCGTTGGACTCGCACAGGTCGAAGTCCGCAATCACCTTTGCCATGACCGTCTCCTTCTCTTCGCCATCATTGATCGCAGCCATTGATCGCAGCCATTGTTCTCAGCCTTGGCCGGGCAACGCGCCCAGCTTTCGATGGTCCCAGCTTGCGACCTTCTCGGGCTCGATGACGATGCCGACCCGCTTGTGGGCCTGTTTCGAGACCAGGTCGTCGCCGAGCTCGCCCAGGTCGGCGCCTCCGGACATCCGGGTCATCACCCGCGACCCGATGGCCTTGATCTCGTCGTAGTCCTCGACCAGCCGCGCCCGTCCGGTGATGCTCACCCCGCGCAGCTCGAAGTAGTCGACGCCGTCCTCGACCAGACAGGTGACCCGCGGGTCGCGGCGTAGGTTGCGAACCTTCTGCGAGGGCCCGTACGTCCAGAACACGATCTTGCTCTCGTCGAGCACGTAGAACAGCGTGGTCAGGTGCGGCGCCCCGTCCGGCCCGACGGTCGCGACCTGCACCTTCAGCTGCGAGCCGAGGAACTCCTCGATCTCGGCGTCGGTCAGCTGTACGGACTGTCGTGAGCCGGCCATGTACTCCTCCTCGAACCCATAAACTAGAACACGTTCTACCATAGCAGGGGCGGGAGTCCCCTGACGTGGACCCTACGACCAGGTGTTAGGAAGCCGCCTGCATGTCGGAGATCAGCCAGCCACCGTCGTCCTTGACCAGGGTCAGGACCTCCCAGGTCGGGCTGACCACGGTGTTCTTCGTCTTCGGCGCGGTCGCGCTCTGGTTGACGAAGAGCAGCACCTTCGCGGACTCCTCGGTCGCCGAGATGATCGACGCCGCGCAGTCCTCGTCGACGCAGTCCTTGCCCTTCTCGGCAGCCTTGGCGCCCTCCTGGGAGAGCGGGGCCACCTGGGCGTCGACCTCGATGCCGAGCTTGGCCTGCTCCTTGCGCTTGTCCTCGCCCGGCAGCGTCTTCTCGTAGTCCTTCTGCATCGCCGGCGTCATCAGCTTCTTCGCCGCCGCGATGTCCTTGTCCGCGCTGGCGGCCTGGTAGGACATCACCGTCTTCGAGAGGTCGACCGAGTGCTCCATGATCGCCGCTCGCGACCCGGCCGCGGTCAGCTCACCGTTGGGGGCGACGTCGTCGCCGGAGGCCTGGTCGATCGCCAGCCACAGCACGGCTCCGGCGGCCAGAGCGAGGACGCCGAGCACCGCGGTCAGCGTGCGGCTGCCGTCGCCGAGCCATCGTGCGGCCAGCCCGGCACGTTCCCCGGAGTCCTCGGATCCGGACCCGTCGGACTCTGCGGCTCCGGCCTCAGCATCGGCCTCGACATCCTCGGAAACGACCCCGTCGGAACCGGCTTCCTCAGTCTCGACCTCATCAGTCTCGGCCTCCTCGGAGACAGTCTCCGGCGGAGCGGCGACCACGTCGCGTACGTCCTGGTCTGCCTGCTCCTCGGCCGGAGGCAGCAGGTCGGAGCCGCAGTAACGACACTTGATCGCGGCGGCCTTGATGGTCTCCGCGCAGAAAGGGCACTCCTTGTGCTCGGTGGACAACGACCCGTTGCTCGCTCGTACGCCTGTCATCAGTTGACTCCTGCCAGGTCGGACATGCGCCATCCGTCCTTCGTCTTGGCCAGCGAGACCTTGAAGCGGTACTTCGAGCACCGAGCACCCTCGTAGGGACAGGTCTCGCTCTTCTTCAGCTCAGCGGTCTGGGAGCTGGTGACGACCGAGTCGACCGCGACCAGCACCACCGCCTTCTTCTCGCCGATCGCACGGATGCCGACCTGCTTGACCTTGCCCTTGGAGACGGTTTGGGCGGGGATCGCGGCCTGGCGGATCTGCTCGGCGATGGCGCCGTACTCCTTGCCGAAGGTGCCGGTCGAGATCTCCTTGACCGCCTGGATGCGCGGGTCCATGTCGCGGTAGTCGACATCGAGGAAGGCGATGACACCGTCCTCGGCGACCCCCTTGACCTCGTCGTGGTCTGCCGCCGCGGCCTCGGCCGGCGTCGTCCACGGCAGCACCCTGGCGCCACCGATGAAGACGGCCGCCGCCAGGACGACAAGGATCACGACCACCACCGCCAGCACGGTGTTGACGCGCCCCAGACCGCTGGTCAGCCCGCTCGTCAGCGGGTTGGTCAGCTTGACCTCGAGGGGGTTCTTCGTGTTCGCCTCGACAGGCTCGGTACGTCGCATAGAGCTCACTCCTCCGTCCCCAGGATCATCGATCGCCAGGAGTCGTCGGACAAAGCGGAGACCAGGCCTCCGTCGTTCGTCGGGGTGGACATCGTGACCGTCTTTCCATCGGGAAGCTTGGTTCGGCCGGTCTTCGGATCGTACGAGGTGACGTACTTCTCGACGCCTTCAGCCTTCGGCACCATGTTGACACCCCGCTGCATGATCGGATTGTCGCCCTCGTAGCCGGGCTGGGCGCGCTCGTCGGTGCACTTGGCCGGGTAGAGCGGCTGGTCCTCCATCACGGTGCCGGGGATCCACTGGTCGGCCGGCTTGTAGCCCTTCTGGCACGGCGGCGTGGTGTAGACGTAGCCCATCGACAGATGGCCGTAGCCGTCGCCGGGCGAGCCGGTGAACCCGGTCGCGACGACGCGGGGGAAGGTCACCAGGGTCTGCTCGATCGCGGGCAGCCGGGCGGTGAGCACCTCGTTGACGGTGCTCAGGTTGGCCAGGAAGACGGGCAGCAGCGGCTGCAGCCCGTCGAGCAGCGACTGCACCTGGACCGCGGTCGCCTCACCACCCTGCAGGATCTCGCGCAGCTCCGGGTCGCGCTTGTCCAGGGTCGCGGTGACCTCTTCGAGCCCGTCGGCGAACTCCCGGATGTCGCCGCTGTGCTCCTTCTGCGTCTTGAGCACGGTCTGGCTGGTCTCCAGCAGGCGCACGGTCTCCGTCTGGTGGGCCGAGGCCTCGTCGACCAGCGTGGAGCCCGAGTCCAGCAACGTACGCAGGTTCTCGGCGTTGCCGCGGAACAGCGTGCCGAGCTCGGCCACGACGGTGCTCAGGTCCTCGCCGTTGACCGAGGTGGTGAAGGCGTTGAGGTCGGTGAGCAGCTCGTCGGTGGTGCCGGGCATCGACTCGGGCCCGGCCGCCACCACATCGCCCTCGGCGAGATAGGGACCGGAGGCCGAGTCGGGGATGAAGTTGATGTACTGCTCGCCCACCGCGGAGAGGTTGTGCACCTCGATCTTGGCGTTCTTGGGCACCTCGGTGCCGGGCTCGAGCTGCAGCTGGGCGCGCACGCCCTCGTCGGTGACGGTCATCGTGGAGACGCGCCCGATGCTGATGCCGCGGTAGTTGACCTGGCTGCCTTCGTAGAGGCCACCCGAGGCCGGCAGGTCGACCGCGACGTCGACGTGACGCCCCAGGACGCGGTCGACGACCCCGAGGTAGGCAGCCGAGACGTAGAAGATCCCGACCGCGGCGAGGACGAGAAAGACCACGAGCTTGTTGCGTACGCTGCGTGTCATTCGGTGCCACCTCCCAGCAGTCCGAGGAGGCCCGCGAGGCCGCCCGTCGTCGGCTCGGCGCCTGGTGACTCGCTCGCCGACGGCGCCGAGAGGCCCTCGGTGATCTCCGGAACCAGCCCGTTCAGCCCCGGCGTCTTGGTCTGGGACTGGCTCTTGGGGAGCAGGTCGGAGAGGTCGGGCAGCTTCGGCGTCTTCTCCCCCGGCTTCGCCGCGGTGTCCTCCTTGCCGACCACCGAGCAGACGATCTGCATGTTGGTCAGGTCGCACAGCGCCTTGGCCAGCGGCTGGATCGCCTCGCAACCCTTGGAGTAGGACAGGCAGATCTGGAACACCTGGGGCAGCAGGCCCGGCGACTCACCGTTGGTGAGGCTGCCGACCAGCTTGCCGAGGTCGAGGTCCATGTGGAACAGCGCGTTGGAGTAGTCACCCATCGCCAGCCCGGAGGCGTTCTCCGGGAACGGGAAGCTGGCCGCCATCATCAGTCCGCGCGGCAGCGAGTCGCCGGCGTCGGCGAGCTCTCGCAGCGTCGGCGCCAGGTCCTCGAGCGCCGTAGTCAGGTTGGCGCCGCTCTGGTTGATCACGCGGGTCGCGACCACGCCCAGCCGGTCGAGCGCCTTCATCATCTTCAACAGGTCGGCGTGCTGCTGGCGCAGCACCTTCAGCGCCGGACCGAAGGAGTCGATGGCCTCCCCGATCGACTTGGACTCCTTGTTGAGGGTGCGGGTCAGCCGGTCGACCTGCTCCATCGCCTCGATGATCGAGCCCTTCTGCTGGTTCAGCGAGGCGACCGTCGTCTCCAGGTTCCCCAGCAGCGCCCGCATGTCACCGGTGCGCCCGTCCATCATCGTGTTCAGCTCGTCGCTGATCGTCTTCAGCTGCCCGACGCCACCGCCTGCCAGCAGGAAGGAGAGCGCGCCGAGCACCTCCTCGACCTCGGGGTTGCGGTTGGTGCGATCCAGCCCGATGGTGGCGCCCTCACCCAGCTTGCCCGCGCTCGCCACCGTGGACCCCTCGGGTGCCACCAGCGCGATGTACTTCTCCCCGAGCAGGCTGGTCTGGCGTACGTTCGCGAGCGCGTCGGCCGGAAGCTCGATGTTCTTGCGGATGGTCATGGTGATCTTCGCGTGCCAGCCCTCGCGCTCGACCGCGTCGACCTGCCCGACCGGGACATCGTTGGCCATCACCTTGGTGCGCGGGACGACGTCGACCACGTCGTTGAACTCGGCGGTGACGACATAGCCCTCGCCCTCGCCGACCTCGTTGCCGGGAAGCGGCAGGTCATAGGCCTGTACGCCGCAGCCGCTCGCCACGGCGACGAGGCCGAGCATCGCCAGGAGCGCGAAGACACGTGATCTCATCTCTTGCCTCCCGACATCAGATCCTGCAACGACCCGCTGAGCTCGGTGATGCCGCCCTCGGTGACCACCTCGGGCTTCACCTCCGGCTGCTTGGCCTGGGCACCGCTCGGCGTATCGAGCGGCAGGCCGGTCTCGCTGTCCCGATCGGTCGGAGAGTTGGCGGCGTCGGTCAGCGCCTCGCCCGCCGGGGCGGTCGACCCGGTGGGCAGCAGCGCCTTGAACAGCGAGCAGATCTCCTTGGCCCCCGGGATCTTGTCGTTCTCGACGACCATGCACAAGATGTTGGACAGGTCCGAGCCGATCGGCCCGACCTGCAGCCGGAACCCCACCGAGCCGGACCTCGTGTCGAAGGACTCGGCGAGGTTGCCGATGCCGAGCGGTGCCAGGTCGATGACCTTGCCGAGGGTCTTCTTCTCCTTGGCGAGGATGCCGAGCGTCTTGTTGAGCTGCTCGACGTCACCGACCAGAGCATCGGAGTTGTTCTGCACGAAGGACTTCGTCACCTTGACCGCCTGCGCGATCGCGACCAGCGCCTGGTCGAGCTCGTCGCTCTCCCCCGCGAGCTGGGTGGAGACGGTCGAGAGGTCGGTCAGGAACTTGTCGGTCGTCTTGTCGTTCTTTGCCAGCGTCGTGGTGACCTCGGAGAGCTGCGAGAGCGTGCTGAAGAGCTGCTCGGAGTTGCCGCCGAGCACCTGCGCCGCCTCGGACATGTCCGCGATCGCCTGGTTGCCGACCTTGCCGTTGCCCTCCAGCGCGTCCGCGCCCTCGCGCAGGACGTCGCTCAGCGCGCCGTTCTTGTTGGCGCCGTTGGGGCCCAGCGCCGTGGTCAGCTCGGAGAGGCTGCCATAGATCCGGTCGAGCTCGACCGGGACCGCGGTGCGCTCGATCGGGATCTCGCCGCCGTCGGCCAGGGCCGGACCGCCGGCATAGGCCGGGGTCAGCTGCACGAACCGGTCAGCGACCAGCGTCGGGGTCACGATCGCCGCCTTCACGTCCTTGGGCAGCTTGTACTCGCTCTGATACTCGATCACGACGTCGATGTGGTCGCCCTTCGTCTCCAGCGAGGCGACCTTGCCGACCTTGACCCCCATGATCACCACGTCGGAGCCCTCGTACACGCTCACCGCCTGCGGGAAGCTCGCCGTCAGTGTGCGGGTGTCCGGGGCGGCCACCTCGGAGACCAGCAGCAGCCCGCACATCAGCACCAGCGCCACCGGCAGCGCGGCCCACTTGGACCTCAGGCTGGGCCGCGAGGGCCGCTCGGTGCCCGCCACCGCGGCCGGCACCTGCGTACGCCGTCGGCCGACGCTGCGCGGCATCTCGGTCAGTCGTTCGATGATGTTGGTCATTCCACGATCCCTGGTCGTTTACCGGGCACGAACTCGCCGCTCGCGATGCCGGTCAGGTTGGCGAGATAGGCGTCGAACCAAGGACCGGTGCCGATGATGTTGATCAGGATCGACGCGTACGGCCCGTAGTTCTGGATGGTCTTGGTCAGGTCCTTCTCACGCGCGTTGAGGAACTGCAGCGCCTGGTTGAGACCGTCGAGAGCCGGCCCGATCTGCTTCTGGTTCTCCTTCACCAGCGCCTGCAGCTGCTCGGCGAGGGTGGTGGCGTTGACCAACAGCTGATGGATCGCCTGGCGGCGCGAGATGAGCTCGGCGAAGACCTGGTCACCGTTCTTCATCACGCCGACGATGTCCTGCTTGCGCTCGTTGACGAGCTTGACGACCTTCTCGGCGTTCTGCAGCAGCGTCTCCAGCTCGTCCCCGCGGACGGCGATCGTCTGGGAGAGCGCGGCGATGCCCTGGAAGGCGCCCTGCACCTCGGGTCCGGCCTGGTCCAGCGTGCCCGACATCGTGGTCAGCGCCTTGGCCAGCTGCTGGGTGTCGATCTGCTCCGTGGTCTCGGTGAGATCGCCGAAGGTGCCGACGATGTCGCTGCCGGCGGAGGTCCGGGCGAGCGGGATCGTCGAGCCGGCGTCGAGCGTGTGGCCGCCCTGCGGGGTGATGTCGAGGTACTTCTCCCCCAGCAGGTTGAGCACGCCGATCGTCGCCTCGCTGCGGTGGCCGATCTCGGCGTCCTCGATGGAGAAGGAGACGACCACCTTGGCCCCCTCGATCTCGATGTCGCTGACCCGGCCCACCCGGATGCCGGCGATCTCCACCCGGCTGCCCACGTGCAGGCCGCTGGTGTCGGAGAACTCCGCCTGGTAGGTGGTGCCCGCGAACCACGGCAGCTTGCGCAGGTTGAACGCCGCGGTCAGCGCCAGGGCGATCGCCACGATGGTGATCACGCCGGTGCGGGTCAGCTGGCTCTCGGAATGGTGGCTCATCTGACCACGTCTCCTCGGGCCGCGCCGTCGCGAGCGACGGAGCGCGCCGATCTGGCAAGGCGGCGCCGTGAAGGCAGGGTGGGTTTCCCGTCGAGCGGCGCCAACGCCGCCAGATCGGATGCGATGCGTCGCGCAGCGGGTGCGGTCCGAGGAGACGTGGTCATAGCTCGCACCTCTCCGCGCGGCTGTAGAAGGCGACGTTGTCGAGCTGCTTCTGGATCGCCTTGACGGCCGGCGAGTTGTCCAGCACCTCGCCGAGCGAGGGCAGCTTGATCGAGAAGTCGAGGTCGCAGAGGTAGTAGTTGTACCAGGACCCGTAGCTGCCGATCCGTGCCTGCGACTCCAGGGTCTCCGGGAGCCGCTCGAGGGTCTTGTCGAGCAGCTTCTGGTTCCCCGGCTTGTTGAGGATGTCCACCAGGCGCTTGAGCTGCTTGATGTCCTCCTTCAGGAAGGGACGTACGTCGGTGAGCAGCCCGGCCAGCTCGTCGGTGAGGTCGCCGATCGACGAGATCGAGTCACCGATCGCCTCCTTGTCGCGGGCCAGGTCCTTCATCCAACCGCTGAGCTGCTGGATCAGGCTGGCCAGCTCGGTGTGGTGGTTGTTGACGGTGTTGAGCGTCTTGGTCAGGTTGGTGATCACGTCGCCGATCAGCTGGTCACGCTCGGCCAGGGCGCTGGTCAGCTCGGCCGTCTCGGAGAGCAGGCTCGCGATCGTGCCGCCCTCGCCCTGCAGCACCCGGATCAGGTTGAGCGAGAGCTTGTTGACGTCCTTGGGCTGGAGGGCCTGGAAGAGCGGCTGGAAGCCGTTGAAGAGCTCGGTCAGGTCGAGAGCGGGGGTGGTGTTGGCCATCGCGATCGCCTGCCCCTGCCGCAGCGGCGACGCGCCGGCCGCGCCTTCCGCCGACGCTCCGGTCGCAGACGCTCCGGTCGCGGACGCTGCGGTCGTCTCGGCCCCGGGCTCCTGGGACTCCTCGGACCCGGCATCCTGGGTCAGTGCGAGGTAGCGGTCGCCGACGAGGTTCAGATAGCGCACCTGGGCTCCGCTGGCGGTCGTCAACGGCACCGTCTCGTCGATCCGGAAGGTCACCATCGCGTGGTCGCCGCCCTCGATCTCGACCGCGAGCACCTCGCCCACGGTGATCCCGGCGACGCGTACGTCGTCTCCCTTGGCCAGACCGGAGGCGGTCGTGAACTCGGCGCGGTACTCCACCCGGTCACCGAAGCCGACGTTGCCCATGATCGAGGCCAGGGTGCCGGTGACGAGGATCGAGGCGAGGGTGAAGATGACCAGCTTCGTACCGGCCATCGTGGTCTTCAGGTCCCGCTTGTTCACTGCAGGCCCCCGTTCCCGTCGCCCCACGGGACGTCCTCGGTCCCGTTCTCCAGCTCCAGCGGGTCGGCGGGAACCTTCGGGGTCGGCAGGCCGTCGCACCACGGCCCGTGGCCGATCTCGCCCCACTCGGGACGGTCGTCGCGGCCGTACGCCGGCTTCTGGGTGCCGTCGAGGACCATCGTCTGGCGCACGCGGTTCTGCTGGAAGACGGTCGCCAGCAGCTCGGTGTAGTCGTCGAGACCCTTGAGCAGGCACGTGTACTCCGGGGAGTAGTCGGCGAGCAGCTTGAGCAGCGGCACCGCGAGCTCGGTCTCGTAGCGGATCGCCTTCTCGTTCTCGGCCAGCAGGGCCTCGGAGGTGTTGGCGACTCCGGTGACCGAGGTCAGCAGGCCGCCGAGGCGCTTGCGCTGATCGGTCACCGTCTTGGCGGTGGTCGTGGTGTTCTCGAGGACCTTGACCAGGTCGGGGGCGGCCATGGAGTACGTCTTGGCGACGTCTGCCACGTCCTCGAGGTCGCGTTCGAGTGTGGGGAGGTGGACGTTCATCTCTTCGAGGTAGTCGTTGAGCTGGACCATGGTCTCGCCGAGCTTCTCCCCGTTGCCGGAGAGCGCGGTGGCGAGGGCGTGCAGGGTGCTGTTGAGGTCCTGGGGGCGGATGGACTTCAGCAGCGGGAAGAGCCGGGCGAGGATCTCGTCGAGCTCGACGCTGGTGCGCACCCGGTCGGCCGGGATCACCGCGCCGTCGCTCAGCTCGCCGCTGCGCTCCCCCTCGGGGTCGATGAACTCGACGTACTTCTGCCCGAACAGCGTCGTCGGCTTGATCTGGACAGTGACGTTGGCGGGGATCCGCGCGGCCTGCTCGGGCTCGAGACCGAGCTCTATGACGGCCTTCTTGCCGTCCTGTTCGATCTCCCGGATCTGTCCGACGATGACTCCGTGCATGCGTACGTCGCCGTAGCGCGGCAGTTGGAGGCCGGCCCGGTCCGCTTCGACGCTGACCGTGGTGAACTGCACGAACGCCTTCTGGTAGATCGCGATGCACAGCGTGACCAGCAGGGCGAGGGTCACGGTGAACGCGATGCCGGACACGAAGAGCTTGGAGTGCTCGGCCCGGGTGTCGCGCTGGATGCCTATCAACATCTGACGTCCACCGCCCTCATCCCGTGATCCTGACCGTCGTCGTCGAACCCCAGATGGCGAAGCTCAGGAAGAAGTCGGCGACGACGACGGTGACGATGGACGTACGGATCGCCTTGCCGACCGCGATGCCGACCCCGGCCGGGCCGCCGGAGGCGGTGTAGCCGTAGTAGCAGTGGATCAGGATGATCGCGACCGCGAGGATGATCAGCTTGAGGAAGCTGTAGAGGATGTCGATCGGCGGCAGGAACGCCAGGAAGTAGTGGTCGTACGTCCCGCCCGACTGCCCGTACATCAGCGTCGTGATCAGCCGCGGGCTGAGGTAGGAGGCGCACAGGGCGACGATGTAGAGCGGGATGACCGCCAGGAACCCGGCGATCATCCTGGTGGTGACGAGGTAGGGAAGGCTCGGCACTCCCATCGCCTCGAGCGCGTCGATCTCCTCGGAGATCCGCATCGCGCCCAGCCGCGCCGTGTAGCCGCAGCCGACGGTCGCGGCCAGGGCGATCGCGGAGATCAGCGGGGCGACCTCGCGGGTGTTGAAGAAGGCGGAGATGAACGCGGAGAACTTCGCGACGCCGATCTGACTCAGGCTCGCGTAGCCCTGGATGCCGACCTCGGAGCCGGCGAAGAACGCCATGAACGCGATCACGCCGACCGTGCCGGCGATCATCGTCAGGCCGCCGGCGCCGAAGGCGACCTCGGCCAGGATGTTGAGCACCTCGCGCTTGTAACGGCGTACGGTGCGGGGCGCCCAGGCCAGGGCCTTGGCGTAGAAGAGCAGCTGGTCGCCGTAGCCCTCGATGGCGTTGCGCTGGTCCTTGACGATCTGCGTGCCGACCTGGGCGAGCGTGTTCGTGGAGGCCATCCTCAGATCACAACCCGTCCTGGGGAACGACCTGGAAGTAGACGGCGGTCATGATCGAGTTGAGGACGAACAGCATCATGAACGCGATGATCACGGCCTCGTTGACCGCCCGGCCGACGCCGCTGGGACCACCCTGGGCGTTGAGTCCGTTGTAGGCGCCGATGATCGCGGCCAGGAAGCCGAACAGCGCCGCCTTGACCATCGAGATGTAGAGGTCCGGGAGGCTCGCCAGGGCCGTGAAGCTCGACAGGAAGGCACCGGCCGAGCCGCCCTGGATGATCACGGTGAAGAAGTAGCCGCCGCCGATCCCGGTCGCGATGACGATCCCGTTGATCATCACGCTCACGAACAGGCAGGCGAGGACGCGCGGGATGACCAGCCGGATCACCGGGTCGATGCCCAGCACCTCCATCGCGTCGATCTCCTCGCGGATCTTCCGTGAGCCCATGTCGGAGCAGATCGCCGACCCGGCTGCACCGGCGATGATCAGCGCGGCCGCCATCGGGGCCGCCTCCCTGACCACGGCGAGCACCGCGGTCGCGCCCGCGAACGACTGCGCCCCGAGCTGGCCCGCGAGGTTGCCGACCTGCAGCGAGATGACCGCACCGAACGGGATCGAGACCAGGACAGCGGGCAGCATGGTGACGCTGGTGATGAACCAGGCCTGCTCGAGAAACTCCCTGACCTGGAACTTGGTGGTGAAGGTGCCCTTGACCACCTCACCGGTCATCAAGCCCATCCCGCCGACGCCCCGAACGAGCGAGGCGAACTGCATTGCCATCCTTCACCTTCCGGGAGGTCTTGTGACTCGGCTCACGTTCAAGCCAGTAGTAGAACACGTTTCAGTTCCGAGGGCAACGACCGCGGCCGGGGCATCTTTTCGGACAGGGCGGGCGGTATTCGGAACAACGACTTACCCGCCGGTAGGTGACGGGAGTCACAGGATCCTCCACCCTTCGACGCCGGGCCGTGAAGGCGGTTCTCGCATGCTGGCCCCCGGCACGCCGGTCCGCCCGCGCGACCTCGGCGAGGTCGAACACCGCACCGGTGTGTCTCCCGCACGTACGCCGGTTAGATTGGGCACTGTGTTGACACTGTCGCTGGGGGGCGTCATGAGATTCCTGCGCCGCCTGCTCCTCGTCGTCTTCGGCGTGCCGATCATGCTGGCCGTCGTGATGAGCCTGGTCGACGCCTATCGCAGTCGCGGCAAGCGCGCCAAGCCGTTCCCGGTGACGCCGCCGCGGACCAACGACGTCGGCGACGGGACGGTGACCACCTACACCTTCGGCAGCGATCTCTACGCGGACATGATCGCCGCGATCGACGGGGCGAAGAAGCAGATCTTCCTCGAGACGTACATCTGGAAGGGTGACGAGGTCGGCCAGCGGTTCAAGCAGGCGCTGGCCGAGGCGGTCACCCGCGGCGTCGAGGTCTACTGCATCTACGACGAGCTCGCGAACCTCGTCGTGCCGAAGCGCTTCAAGCGGTTTCCCGAAGGTGTGCAGGTGCTGCGCTATCCGATGTACTCGGCGGGCTGGCGCTTCTTCGACCTCTCCCGCTACGGCCGCGACCACCGCAAGATCCTGGTGGTCGACGAGACGGTCGCCTTCGTCGGGGGCTACAACATCGGGACCGCGTACGCCACCGAGTGGCGCGACACGCACGTACGGATCACCGGCACCGGCGTGTGGGACCTGCGCCGCGCGTTCGCCGACTTCTGGAACCTCAACCGGCGCCGTACGCACCGGCGCGGAACCCGCGGCCAGGGGCCGCTGCTCATCGAGACCGCGCCCTCGTGGGACCCCGATCTCCGGTTCCACCGCAACGTGCCGCGACTGTGGATGTTCCCGATCCGCTCGATGTATCTGGAGGCGATCAACCGCGCCTCCCGCAACATCTACCTGACCACCGCCTACTTCGTCCCCGACGAGGACTTCGTGGACGCGCTCAAGGCCGCGGCCGAGCGCGGCGTGGACGTACGCATCCTGCTGCCGCTGAAGTCGAACCACGTCGTCGTCGACTGGATCTCGCGCGGCTACTTCTCCCAGCTGCTGGGCTCGGGGGTGCGGATCCTGCGCTTCAAGGACGCGATGATCCACGCCAAGACGGCCACCGTCGACGGCCTGTGGTCGACGGTGGGCACGGCCAACATCGACCGGCTCTCGCTGACCGGCAACTACGAGATCAACCTGGAGATCTTCGACCGCGACGTCGCCAAGCAGATGGAGGAGATCTTCTCCCGCGACGAGTCCAACGCGCTGGAGCTCACCTCCGCGGAGTGGGCCGCGCGCGACATCCATCGCAAGTTCACCGAGCTGGTCCTCACCCCACTCAGACCTCTGCTCTGAGGCTCTGCCGAGTCGGCGGATCTGCCCCCGTGCCTCGCGAAGCGAAGCGAGCGAGAGGGGGCGGATGCGCCGACTCGGCAGGAAAAGGTAGCTGGGACGGCAATCAAGAAGGCAGATGAGTACGCGGCGCCATCCGAGGCCCACGCCGAGGCCTGCGCCCGGCGCCGCGATAGATGAGCGCGACCACACGCGCACGATGAGGCCGGAAGCTCTCCAGATACTCCCGCAGCTGGTCGTCGGTCCACGGCTTGTTCGTCAGCGCCCAGCCGACGTCCTTGGCGATGTGGTAGTCGCCGAAGCTGACCGCATCGGGGTCGCCCAGCGCCCGCTGGCGGACCTCGGCGACGGTCCACTCCCCCACTCCAGGGATCGAGGTGAGCCTCCGCTCGACCTCGTCGCCGGGGAGCCCGGCGGTGCGTTCGACCGCCGAGGCCACCCTGGCCGCCTGGAGCACCGCCTTGGAGCGGGCAGGGTCCACCGGGAGGCGTAGCCAGTCCCAGCTCGGGATCCCACGGAGCGCCTCCGGCGCCGGCTGCAGTCTGAGGCCGTGGTCCGCGCCCGGCCCCGGCGCCGGCTCACCGAAGCGCCTGACGAGAGAGCCGAAGCCGCGGAACGCCTCGGTGCTGGTCACCTTCTGCTCGATGATCGAAGGCACCAGCGCCTCCATCACCAGCCCGGTGCGGCCGAACCGCGGCACCTCGAAACGCTCGAGCAGGCTCGCGAGCAGCGCGTCGTCGGTCCGAAACTCCTCGGGACGGTCCTCGGCACCGAGCAGCCCCGGCACCTGCTCGAGCACCCATTCGGCCCCCGCGCCCCAGGCCTCGGACTCCACCTCGGCGCCGTCCTGCCTCAGCCTGAGCGTGGCCGGTCCCTGCGGCGTACGAATGGCTCTCCAGTGGTCCTGGCCGATGATCTTGTACGTCGGGTCGCCGGGGCCACGACGAAGCGGCCGCAGCATCGCCGCGAGGCTCGAGTCATGACCCGGCCGCCAGGTGCGGATGCTGCTCATCGGTCGGCCAGAGCCGTCAACGCCCGCTCGAACGCGGCACGGTCGGAGGGGTCGAGGTCGTCCAGCAGCTCGACCTCCATGGCCCCGATCGCCCGACGGCAGCCATCGAGCACGCGAGTGCCCGCAGGGGTCAGAGAGACGATCCTGTTGCGGCGGTCGGTCGGGTCGGGCCGGCGTTCCACCATGCCCTGCGCCTCGAGCCGGTCCAGGTTGCCGATCAGTCTGGTCTTGTCGCGGCCCGTGGTCGCGGCGAGCTGCGCCTGGGTGGGGGCGTCGGACTCGGCGAGCGCGGTCAGCACCGCGTAGTCCCACATCTCCAGCCCGGCGGCGTCGAGAATCGGCTTCTCGCGCGCCATCACCTCACGCATCAGACGGGACAGCAGGAAGCCGAGCTCGGGACGATCCACCACAGGATCCTAACCGCTCGACATATGATCTACTTCTGCTTACGATCTACTTATGCCTACTTTTCCTCAGATGCTCGCCGCGTACGACCAGGTACTCGCCGACACCGCAGCGCTGGCCTCCAGGGTCAGGTCGCTCGCAGTCCCCACTCCGTGCGCGGACTGGGACCTTGCCGACCTGTTCGGCCACATGGTCGGACAGAACCTCGGCTTCGCCGCGGCTGTCACCGATGGCGACGCTCCGATCGCCGCCTATGCATCCGTGCCGATCACCCTTGACGACTACGACCGGCAGTGGCGCGACTCGGCCGACACCATCCGAGAGGCGTTCCACGGCGCCGACCCCGAGGCCACGGTCCACCTCGCCGAGTTCGACTTCGCGGCGACCGCCACGGTCGCGCTGGGCATGCAGCTTCTCGATGCCGCCGTGCACGCCTGGGACGTCGCGATGGCCCTCGGGACGGACTACCGGCCGGGGACCGCCACCGTCGACCACGTCCACGCGATGGCCCGCCAGATCGCCTCGAGACCAGGTGGAACCCCGGTCTTCGGGCCTCCGCTCGCCGAGGACGGAGATGACCCCTGGAGCGATGGGCTGCGCCTTCTCGGGCGGGATCCGAGTCGGCATGTGGGGGTGTAGCTCAAATGGCTCTCGACCCGCGTCGGCTTGAGGTTGACTGGAGCCATGCTGCTCGCCGACATCGTCTCCACCTCCAACGCTGTTGCCGCGACCCGGTCGCGGAAGGCGAAGGTCGCCGCGCTGGCGGAGTGTCTGGGCGCGGCGGCGCGCAACGAGCTTCCGGTGGTTGTTGCTTATCTGGCCGGATCGTTGCTGCAGCGGCGTACGGGTCTGGGATGGCGCTCGCTCACGACACTCCCTTCGCCCGCGGCCGAGCCGTCGTTGACGGTCGTCGACGTGCACGAGGCGTTCGAGCGGATGTCATTGCTGTCGGGCTCCGGATCGCAGGTCTCCCGGGCGGGCGAGGCCGAGGGGCTCTTCGCAGCGGCGTCCGAGACCGAGCAGACGTGGCTGCGGGGCGTGGTGACCGGCGAGGTACGCCAAGGGGCGCTCGACTCGCTGGTCCAGGAGGGCCTCGCCGTCGCGGCCGCGGTGCCGTTGGCGGCCGTGCGCCGCGCCGCGATGCTCTCCGGATCGACCGTCGTGGTGGCGGGCCTTGCCTTCGACGGCGAGGAGGCCCTGGCAGAGGTCGGCCTCGTGGTCGGGCGTCCGGTGATGCCGATGCTCGCCTCCAGCGCCGGGTCGGTCACCGAGGCGATGGCCAAGGTCGGCGGCCCGGCCGTCGTCGACACCAAGCTCGACGGGATCCGCATCCAGGCTCACCGTCACGGCGACGAGGTCGTCATCGCGACCCGCACCCTCGATGACATCACCGCCCGCCTGCCGGAGGTCGCCGAGATCGTACGCAGCCTGCCGGCATCCTCGGTCGTGCTGGACGGGGAGGCGATGCTGGTCGGCCCAGACGGCCGGCCGCGGCCATTCCAGGAGACCGCCTCGCGCACAGCGACCCGAAGCGAGGTCACCGATGCCGTGATGCCGTTCTTCTTCGACGTACTCCATCTCGACGGCGCCGACCTGCTCGACAGTCCGCTATCCGAACGGCTGGCGGCGCTGGACACACTGGTCCCGGAGGAGCACCGCGCGCCGCGGCTGACGACCGCGGACCCCGAGGCCGCCGAGGCGTTCGCCCGGGAGGCGCTGGTCGCCGGTCAGGAGGGCGTCGTCGTCAAGGGCACGGACCTGCCGTGGGAGGCCGGTCGTCGGGGCTCGGGCTGGATCAAGGTCAAGCCCGTCCACACCCTCGACCTGGTCGTGATCGGCGTCGAGTGGGGCTCGGGGCGTCGCCGGGGATGGCTCTCCAACATCCACCTCGGCGCCCGCCACCCCGACGGCGGGTTCGTCATGATCGGCAAGACGTTCAAGGGAATGACCGACCAGATGCTGGCCTGGCAGACCGAGCGTTTCACCGAGCTCGCCGTCGGCGGCACCGACGACTGGCAGGTGGTGGTCCGGCCCGAACAGGTCGTCGAGATCGCCTTCGACGGCGTCCAGCGCTCGACCCGATACCCCGGCGGCGTCGCCCTACGTTTCGCCCGCGTCGTCAGGTATCGAGACGATAAGACAGCCGCCGACGCCGACACGATCCAGACCTTCCGCGACCTGCTCAGCCCGTGACCTGTCAGAACCGCGCATGTGCACGGTTCTGACAGGCGATGAGGCGACAGGGCGTGCTCAAACCGCACATGTGCGTGGGTTTGACCACCGAGATGTCGGCTGGGGCGGCCATCGAGCGTACGAAACCGTCAGTGCTTTGTCCTGCGCTGGGTTAGGTTGGACACTCGTGGTGCAACTCCGAGTTGCACACCGCGTACAGTGGGCCTGTGAGCACCCGACCAACCGCCTCCGGCCCCAGTTCGGCCAGAGGATCCGAGACGGACGGCCGCCGGCCGTCCGCTGCCGCCCGCCGCCGCGCCCGCGAGGCGGACATCGTCTTGGCCACGCGCAGGCTCTTCGATGAGCGCGGGGTGAGCGATGCCCAGATCGAGGATATCGCCAAGTCCGTAGGCATCAACCGGGCGATCGTCTATCGGCACTTCACCGGCAAGGACGAGATCTTCGCCCTGACGCTGGTCGGCTATCTCGATGAGCTGCGCGAGCTGATGCTGGTGGCAACCGAGGGCGACAGCTCGCCTATCGACGTCGTCCGCGACGTCATCGGCACCTTCGTCGACTACGGCATCGAGCACCCGGCATTCGTCGACTGCGCCCAGACGCTGATGCGCCGCAGCGGGTCCGACCTCCTCGACGAGCTCTCCGAGAGCGCACTGTTCCGCCTCGGGCGCGCCATGAACGGCTGCCTCACCATCCTCACCAAGGTCTTCGAGGACGGCTCCGCCTCCGGCGAGCTCCATGTCGAGGACGCCAACCTGCTCGCCAACACGCTCTACGCCTCGGGGCTCGGCGCCCTCCAGCTAGCGCGTGTCGGCATCCTGGTCTCCGAGTCCGCCCCCGGCGTACCGACCGTCGCCTCCGTCTCCCCCGCCCAGGTCCGCGACTTCCTCGTAACCTCAGCCCTGGCCCTCACCGCCAAATAGCCCGAGTCGGCGCAACTGCCCCGCCAAATCACCCCGAGTCGGCGCAACTGCCCCACAACCGGCCCACTCGTTCGGCGGGCTTGGGGCAGATGCGCCGACTCGGCGCTCGGCAGGAGCCGAGCGCCGCGTACGGCTTTCGAGCTCTACTTCTCGAGGATGGCGACGACGCCCTGGCCGCCGGCGGCGCAGATGGAGATCAGCCCGCGGCCGCTCCCCTTCTCGTCGAGGAGCTTGGCCAGGTTGTTGATGATCCGGCCGCCGGTGGCGGCGAAGGGGTGACCGGCCGCCAGGCTCGATCCCTTGACGTTGAGCTTCTCGCGCGGGACCGAGCCCAGGGGCGAGTCGAGTCCGAGCTTGTCCTTGCAGAAGTCCGGGGACTCCCAGGCGGCCAGGGTCGAGAGCACCTGGGAGGCGAAGGCCTCGTGGATCTCGAAGAAGTCGAAGTCGTCGAAGGTCAGGCCGTTGCGGGCGAGCAGACGAGGGACGGCGTAGGCAGGGGCCATCAGCAGGCCCTCGCCACCGGCGACGTAGTCGACAGCGGCGACCTCCGCGTCGACGAAGTAGGCCAGGACCTTCAGGCCCTTGGCCTCTGCCCACTCCTCCGAGCCCATCAGCACAGCGGAGGCGCCGTCGGTCAGAGGCGTCGAGTTGCCGGCCGTCATGGTCGGGGTCTCGAGGTTCTTGCCGAAGGCGGGCTTGAGCGTCGAGAGCTTCTCCACGGTCGAGCCCGGACGGAGGTTGTTGTCCTTGTCCAGGCCGCGGAACGGGGTGATCTGGTCCTCGAACCAGCCGGCCTCGTACGCAGCGCCGAGCTTCTGGTGAGAGGCGGCGGCCAGCTCGTCCTGGGCCTCGCGGGTGATGCCCCACTCCTGCGCGGTCAGCGCGGCGTGCTCACCCATGGAGAGCTTGGTGCGCGGCTCGACGTTGGCCGGGATGTTGGGGATGACGTCGGCGGGGCGGAGCTTGGCGAAGGCCTTGACGCGGTCGACGTTGGTCTTGGCCCGGTTGGCCTCGAGCAGGACCTTGCGGAGCTTCTCACCCAGCGCGATCGGCGCGTCGGAGGTGGTGTCGGTGCCGCCGGCGATGCCGGAGTCGATCTGGCCGAGCGCGATCTTGTTGGCGATGTAGGTCGCCGCCTGGAGGCCGGTGCCGCAGGCCTGCTGCAGGTCGACGGCGGCCGTCTCGGGGGCGAGCTTGGAGCCGAGAACCGACTCGCGCGTCAGGTTGAAGTCACGCGAGTGCTTGAGCACGGCGCCGGAGGCGACCTCGCCGATACGCTCGCCGCCGAGACCGAAGCGTGAGGCGAGACCGTCGAGGACGGCGGTGAACATCTCCTGGTTGGAGGCGGTCGCGTACGCACCGTTGGAGCGAGCGAAGGGAATGCGGTTGCCGCCCACGATGGCGACACGGCGCTTTGTCTGAGCAGTGGTCATAGGGTTCATCCTTGTCTGATGAAGCGCTTTGGAGAAGGGTATGTCAGAGAGATCACGAAAAATGGACACCGAGTTACAACTCTAGTTACAACTGACGAGTAACATAGCGCCGGGGCCCTCCCCGCCTCGCCCACCACCAGCGAACACGTCTCAGAAGGATCAGAGCAGACATGAGCGACAAGTACCAGAGCTTCACCCAGTCGGCGATCGGCAAGGTCCTCGTCAAGAACCTCGGGCTGCCGAGCCCCGCCAAGCTCGAGCGGTACGCAGCAGGTGCCCCGCTCGTCAAGGGCACCGTGCTCGTCGGTGGCCGTGGCCGTCTGGCCGAGTCGCTCGGCGGGCTCCTCGGCGAGCTGGACGTGACCTCGACCGAGGCAGCCGGCGGCGGAAAGCTCAAGGGCCTCGTCTTCGACGCCACCGGACTCACCTCGAGCGCCGACCTGGTCGCGCTGCAGGAGTTCTTCACTCCGGTGATGCGCTCGCTGGAGACCAACCCGCGCGTGGTCGTCATCGGCACCCCGCCCGAGCAGCTCGAGGGCGGCGAGCGGGTCGCCCAGCGCGCCCTGGAGGGCTTCACCCGAAGCCTCGGCAAGGAGATCGGCAAGGGCGGGACCGTTCAGCTCGTCTATGTCGCCGAGGGCTTCGAGGGCTCGCTGCTCTCGACGCTGGCGTTTCTGCTCTCCCCCAAGAGCGCGTACGTCTCCGGCCAGGTCGTGCGGATCGGCACCAAGAACGCCTCCATCGCGGCTGAGCAGGTCGACCCGAAGAAGCCCCTGACCGGCAAGGTCGCCCTCGTGACCGGCGCCGCGCGCGGCATCGGCGAGGAGATCGCCAAGGTCCTGCAACGCGACGGTGCGACCGTCGTCGGCCTGGACATCCCGCCGGCCGAGGACGACCTGAAGAAGGTCACCTCCGACTACATCACCGCGGACATCACCGCCGAGGACGCCCCCGCGAAGATCGCCTCCTACCTCCAGGAGAAGTTCGGCGGGGTCGACATCGTGGTCCACAACGCCGGCGTCACGCTGGACAAGAAGCTCGCCAACCAGAAGGCCGACCGCTTCGGCAAGGTGCTGGAGATCAACATCACCGCCCCCGAGCGGATCACCGCTGAGCTGCTCGAGCAGAAGCTGGTGCGCCCCAACGGCCGCATCATCGGTGTCTCCTCGATCGCAGGCATCGCGGGCAACCTCGGCCAGACCTCCTACGGCGCGTCGAAGGCCGCGGTCATCGGCTTCGTCGACTCGCTCGCCGAGGAGCTTCCTGACGGCATCACCATCAACGCGGTCGCGCCGGGCTTCATCATCACCCAGATGACCGCCGCGGTGCCGTTCGCGACCCGTGAGGTCGGTCAGCGGCTCAACGCGATGTCCCAGGGAGGCCTCCCGGTCGACGTCGCCGAGACCATCGCCTGGTACGCCTCGCCCGCGTCCACCGGCGTCAACGGCAACGTCGTGCGCGTGTGCGGCCAGATGATGCTGGGCGCCTGATGGGAGCCCCCAAGATGCAGCCCACCTTCACCGGGAAGGCCGGTCCCGGTCTGCTCGTCAGGGCGGCGCTGCCCGCCATCCCGGGCGTCAACGCGATCCCTGGGATCAAGAAGACCGGCGCCGTCTACGACGAGCTCAGCCTCACCCGCGAGCCCGTCGTCCTCGAGCGGGATGCGGTCTCGGCGTACGCGGAGCTGTGCGGGTTCCCCATCAAGGACACCGTGCCGCTCCCCTACCCGCACATGCTGGCCTTCCCGTTGCACATGGCGCTGATGTCGTCCCCGGACTTCCCCTCGCCCGCGATGGGCATGGTCCACATCGAGAACTCGATCAGCGGCTACCGGCCGATCTCGGTCGGCGAAGCCGTTGCGGTCACCACCACCGTGGGACAGCCCGAACCGCACCCGGTCGGCAAGGCGTACGCCTTCTTGACCGTGGCCACCGTCGGCGGAGAGGTCGTGTGGGAGTCCACCTCGACCTACCTCGTACGCGGCAAGCGCAACCCCGACGTCACCTGGCCGTCCGACTTCGCCGAGGTGGATCCCTCGGGGCCGGTCTTCCCGCTCAAGGCGGACCTGGGCCGGCGCTATGCCAAGGTCGCTGGGGACTTCAACCCGATCCACCTGTTCCCGCTGACCGCGAAGGCGCTCGGGTTCAAGCGGCAGATCGCGCACGGGATGTGGACCAAGGCCCGCTGCATCGCGGCGCTGGAGAACCGGCTGCCCGACGCGGCGCGCGTGGACGTGGCGTTCAAGAAGCCGGTCTTCCTGCCCTCGTCGGTGGCCTTCGGGTCGCTCAAGCACCTCGACGGCTACGACTTCTCACTCCAAAATTCGGCAGAGCACAAGCGCGGGTCGAACACGCTTCATCTCGTGGGGCGTACGACCGCTTTGTGAGGGTTAGAGACGGTTGCGGACCATCTCGATCGGGCGGGAGCGCACGCTAGCCGGCGTTGATTCGTCAGACACGGCCGAGGGCATGTCTGACAGATCCACGCCCGCTACGCGACCGAGCGTCCGGTGAGGGTGAGCAGATGGTCTCGCATCGGGGCTTCTACGACCGACCCCTCGCCCCATGACCAGTCGATGTCGGTCGCCAGGAGCCGTACGCCGCCAGGCGGCTCCCACAGCCGCATCATGCCGCGCATCCCGAGCACTCGGTCGGCCGCAGCGGCAGCGGCGTCGACAGGCATCGCGTGGTCGATCCCGAGCGGGACGCAGATGTCCTGGGCGTGGACGAGGATGTCGATCAGCGGCTCCAGTTCGGTGACGAACGGCGCCCTACGCCGCGAGCCGACGAACTCGCGAAGAATCGCCACGATCTCCTGCTGGTCGAGCGGCGAGCGTCTCGCGGCGTAGTCGATCATCGCATCGTAGCGAAGCCCCGTACGTAGCGCCGGCCAGATCACATCGCGAATCCGGGCGTGCGCGAAGGTGAGGTGTGCGCCGACGTCGCGCACCGTCCAGCCGGCACACAGGCTCGGTGTCCCCCAGGCGCCGTCCGGCAGCGACTCGAGCAAGTCAGCGACCGCGGTGCGCTCGTGGTCGATGTGCCGCCATACCGTGTCGGTATCCATGGCGCCTTCTCCGGGTAGACAGATTATCTGTCTAATATGCTCTCATGAACGCAGAGCGTCAAGGCCCCAACCTGGGTGTGCTCCTCTTCGTGAGCAACCGGGCCCTCGAGGAGCGGGCCCACGACGCGGTCGCCGCCGCTGGCTTCACGGACATCACCCTCGCGCAGGCACGCATCGCAGCCCGGATCGGGCCGAACGGCACTCGGGTCTCCTCGCTCGCCACGCAGGCGCGGGTTACGAAGCAGAGCGCAGCGTTCCTGGTCGAGCAACTCGAGGCCACCGGGTATGTCGAGCGCATACCCGACCCGTCTGATGGTCGGGCCCGCCTCGTCCGGCTCACCGAGCGTGCGGCTCGGTTGGTCGAGGTGGCCAACGCTGAGGTAGAGCGGGTGCTCGGCGAGTGGGCCGATCACGTCGGCGCGGAGCGGTTGCGACTGGCGTATGACGTCCTGGCGGACCTCCGCGAGATCAACGACCCCTGGCGGTGAGCATCACGCACCCGCTCGTGTTCACCGCGGCAGGATGCCCACGGCCCCTTCGGGGCCCGTGATGTCCGGTGTGCGCCACACACGCACGCTGGGCCTCACCGGTCGGATGGCCGCCGTCGGCTAGCATCTCCCGTTCAGGAGGTGGACAGACATGTCCGACGTATTGATCCGAGGGCTCTCGGACGACGAGCTTGCGCGCATCGACTCCGAGGCTGCGCGGCTCGGGCTCACTCGCAACGAATATCTCCGTCGGTGGTTCTCGCCCGACGCGCTGCGTCCGCTGCCACCGGCGCGACCGGTCGCGGCCGGCGACTTCGCGAAGTACGCCCCTCTCGCAGACCGGGGCCTGATGCGTGACGCATGGTCGTGAGGCGACCCTGGCTGCTGCACAGGTCGGCGCTCGCCCGAATGTCCACCAGCCCCGACGCTGAGCAGTGGTCCCGCCTGATCGAGCTGGGACAAGTACGCATCACCACCACGACGCTTCTCGAGATCGGTCACCTGGCCCGCTCGGAGCGCGAGTGGTCCGAGCTCGTCGAGGACGTGCCGGTGATCCACATGCCCGTCGCGACCCTCACGCCGCGTACGGAGGCACGGGCGCTCGAGATCCAGCGCAGCGTGCTGCGCCGCGGCCGTCACCAGGCGCCGTCGGTACCGGATCTGATCGTGGCGGCAGTCGCGGAGGAGGCCGACCTCACCGTGCTCCACGCCGACAACAACGTCGAACTCATCGCCCGCACCACCGGCCAGCCGGTCGAGCGGCTGCGTGCCTGACCCGCTCAGAAGAGCTCGCGGACCTTCTCGATCGGACGAGCCAGCACGCCGCGCTCACCCTTGAGCACGATCGGCCGCTGCAGCAGGGCCGGGTGCTCGACCAGCAGCGCGACCAGCTCGTCCTCGGAAACGTCGCGGTTGGCGAGGTCCAGCTCCTTGTAGACCGGCTCGCGCTTTCGCAGCACCTCACGCGCGCTCAGGCCGGTCTTCGCGAGGATGTCCTTGACCTCCTCGGCACGCAGGCCGAGCACGTGATAGTCGACCTTCTCGAAGTCGATGCCCTCCTCCTTGAGGAGCACGAACAGGTTCCGACACGTCGTGCAGGTCGGCTTCTCGTACACGGTGATCTGGTCCACGGCGCCACCTTAGCCCGCGGGGTTGGTGCGCTATCGCGGGCGGCGACCGGGGTGTGCGATAGCGCGCTGGCGTACTCAGAAGGAGCGATGGGGCAGACGCGCCGACTCGACGCCGAATCTTGAGACAGACGCGCCGACTCGACGCCGAATCTTGGGGCAGTTGCGCCGACTCGAGCCCGAATCTTGGGACAGACGCGCCGGGTCGGCGGACGATGGGTCAGGGGCGGGGTGGGCGGATGAGGCCCTCTTGGGCCACCGTGGCGGCGAGGATGCCGTCGGCGGTGAAGACCCGGCCGATGGAGAGGCCGCGGCCGCCGTAGGCTGACGGGCTCTCCTGGTCGTAGAGCCACCACTCGTCGGCGCGGAAGGGGCGGTGGAACCAGATGGTGTGGTCGAGCGAGGCCATCTGGATGCCCTTGTGGTCCAGGGAGTGGGCGGCAAGCGAGGCGCCGAGGAGCGAGATGTCGGAGGCCCAGGTGAACGCGCCGCGCTGGATGTCGTCGTCGTCGGGCAGGGACGCGCCCAGCCGGATCCAGAGGCGCTGCTGGGCGGGGCGGGTCGGGTCGGGCTCGATGCCGAGCAGGGAGTTGCCGACGGCGCGCACCTCGACCGCCTCCCACTCACGGGCCAGCGAGACCGCCTCGGCGCTGCCGGAGTCGGCCATCATCTTGAGGAAGTCGATGCACTTCTCCGGCGGCGGCACCTGCGGCATCGCGTCCTGGTGCTCGTAGCCGGTCTCGGCACGCTGGAAGTTGGCGGTCAGGTAGTAGATGTCGCGCCCCTTCTGGCGCGCGCTGACCCGCCTGGTCTCGAAGGAGCGCCCATCGCGGATCCGCTCGACGTCGTAGACGATCGGGTAGGACGGGTCGCCGGGGAGCAGGAAGTAGGAGTGCATCGAGTGCACGGTGTACTCCGGGTCGGCCGACCGAACAGCCGCCATCAACGCCTGCGCGGCGACCTGGCCGCCGTACGCCCGCCCGCGGGAGTTGCGGGTCGTGGTGGCACCGTGGAAGAGGTCCTTGTCGATCTGGACCAGGTCGAGTACGCCTACCAGCTCGGCCACTGCCTTGTCCGCCGGTACGGCGTCGGTCGTCATGCTGGCGTCTCAGTCCTTGTCTGGGTCATCGTCGGGGTCGGGACCGTTCAGGCCCGCGAGGAACTGCTCGAACTGCTCTCCGAGCTCCTCCCCGGTCGGCAGCGGCTCGTCGGGAGCCAGGAGCGAGCGGCCCGACTGCTCGCCGCGCTGGAAGGTGTCGTACTGCTGCTCGAGAGCCGCCACGACCTCGTTCACCTCGGCATTGTCCTCGAGATAGGAGGTGATCTCCTCATCCCGCCGCTGCGCCTCGGCCTCCAGGTCGGAGACCGGGATCGTCAGCCGCGCCGCCCGCTCGAGCTCCTCGACGAGCACGACCGCAGCGGCCGGGTAGTCGCTCTGAGCCAGATAGTGCGGCATGTGCACCACGAAACCGCCGGCCGGGTGACCCCACTCCCCCAGGCGTACCTCGACCAGGGCCTGAGCCGAGGAGGGGATCCGGATCTCGCCCTTCCACGGGCTCTCCCAGACCTGGCCGGCGAGCTCCTGGGCCGGGTCGTTGGCGTGCCGGGTCGTGGTCAGCGGCCGGGTGTGCGGAACCGCCATCGGCACCGAGGTCAGCGAGATGACCTCGGTGACCCCCAGGCGCTCGATGACCTCGCGTACGGCGACGGCAAAGGCCTCCCAGCGATTGTCGGGCTCGGGGCCGTGCAGGAGGAGGTACGGGGTGTCGCCGGTGTCCTTGAGCAGGCGGACGACCAGCCGCGGGGCGTCGAAGGACTCGTAGTGGTCGCTCACGAAGGAGATCGCCGGGCGCCGGGCCCGGTAGTCGTGCAGCTCGTCGACATCGAAGGTCGCCACCACCGGTGCCCGCTTGGAGGTCTGCACCAGGTGCTCGGCGGCTCGGTCGGAGGCCTTGCCGGCGTCGAGGAACCCTTCCAGGACGACCACCAGAGGCAGCCGTTCTCCGCCGGCGGCGAGGACCTCCTCGGGCAGCTCGTTCACGATGTGCACCAGGCGTGATCCGGTCATCGCTGCTTCCTCCCCTCCAGTGTCGTCAACTGCTGTGTCGCCGTCTCCCGTGTCGCCCGGAGTCTCGGTCCTGGGTCTCAACCATCTCAGTACGCGCTTCCACATGACGACAGCGCAGCATTGTGGAGACCCACGATATTCCCAAGCCGACGCGCGGGGCCCAGCGACTCCCTGCGGCAGACGGTGTGACCAGCCCCTCGGTGCGACCGTTGTTACTAGCGGGTAATGTATCCGGCGGGCACCACCGGTGCCCGCACCCACAGCGCCGCCAGGCGACACCCGACCGGCAACCCACATGGAGTGACACGGTGACCCGACAGCTGCGAGAAGTCGTCTTCGTCGACGGCGTACGCACACCTTTCGGCAAGGCCAAGGGCCAGTACGCCGAGACCCGCGCAGACGACCTGGTCGTCAAGCTCATCCGTGAGCTCACGCGCCGCAACCCCGACCTTCCGCCGGAGCGGATCGACGAGGTCGCCATCGCCGCGACCACCCAGATCGGCGACCAGGGCCTGACCATCGGCCGCACCGCCGCCCTGCTCGCCGGGCTGCCGCAGTCGGTGCCCGGCTACGCGATCGACCGGATGTGCGCCGGCGCGATGACCGCGGTCACCGCGACGGCCGGCGGCATCGCCTTCGGTGCCTACGACGTCGTCATCGCCGGTGGCGTCGAGCACATGGGCCGCCACCCGATGGGCGAGGGCGTCGACCCGAACCCGCGGATCGTCTCCGAGAAGCTCGTCGACCCGTCCGCCCTGGTCATGGGCAACACCGCCGAGAACGTGCACGACCGCTACCCGGCGATCACCAAGGAGCGCACCGACCGTTTCGCGGTCCGCTCGCAGGATCTTGCGGAGAAGGCGTACGCCGACGGCAAGATCCAGCCCGACCTGGTCCCCGTCGCGACCCGCTCGGCCGAGAACGGCTGGGGTCTGGCCACCACCGACGAGCCGATGCGTCCCGGCACCACTCCTGCGGACCTGGGCAAGCTGAAGACCCCGTTCCGCCCGCACGGGCGCGTCACCGCGGGCAACGCGGCCGGCATCAACGACGGTGCGACCGCCTCGTTGCTGGCCTCCGAGGACGTCGCCCGCGAGCTCGGTCTGCCGATCAAGATGCGCCTGGTGTCGTACGCCTTCTCCGGTGTCGCTCCCGAGGTCATGGCCGTCGGCCCGATCCCGTCGACCGAGAAGGCGCTGGCCAAGGCCGGGCTCACCATCGACGACATCGAGGCCTTCGAGGTCAACGAGGCCTTCGCGATCCAGGTCCTGGCGTTCCTGGACCACTTCGGGATCTCCGAGGACGACGAGCGCGTCAACCCCTACGGTGGCGCGATCGCGTTCGGCCACCCGCTGGCCTCCTCCGGTGTGCGGCTGATGATCCAGCTGGCGCGCCAGTTCGAGGAGCGCCCCGAGGTCCGCTACGGCCTCACCACCATGTGCATCGGCCTGGGTATGGGCGGCACGGTCATCTGGGAGAACCCGAACTGGAAGGGCGACAAGTGACTGACATCAACACTCTTCTCGCGGATGTCGAGAAGCTCTTCTCCGACGACGAGGTCGTGACCGAGGCCAAGCTGGCGAAGGTCACCCTGCCCTCCGGCAAGGTCCTCGGCCTGGTCACCCTCGACAACGGCCACGACCACACCCGCCCGAACACGTTCGGGCCGAAGTCCCTGGTCGAGCTCAACAAGGCGTACGACGCGGCCCTGGCCGACGACTCGGTCGACGCGATCGCCGTCACCGGCAAGCCGTTCATCCTCGCTGCCGGCGCCGATCTGACCGCGCTTCAGGCCGGTGGCCCCGACGGTATCCGTACGATCGCCGAGCTCGGTCACGCGGTCTTCCGCAAGCTGGCCGACGGCGACGGCACCAACCAGAAGCCGTCCTTCGGGTTCATCAACGGGCTCGCGCTCGGTGGTGGCCTCGAGGTCGCGC
>NZ_JBOHDN010000384.1:0-19366 GCF_050699375.1 Nocardioides sp.
GGGCGAGGCGGTGGGCGAGGGTGGCGTGGGCGAGCGACTTCACGTCGTCGGGGGTGACGAAGTCACGCCCGGCCAGCCAGGCCCAGGCCCGGGATGCGCGCAGCAGGGCGGTCGCGCCTCGGGGAGACACGCCGGCCGACAGAGACGGAGACTCGCGGGTGGCGCGGGCGATGTCGACGATGTAGCCCGTGACCTCGGGGGCGACCTGTACGTCCCCGACGAGCTCGCGGGCGGCCTCGATGTCGGCTCCCGAGGCAACGGCAGTGACACCGGCACCCGCGACATCGCGCGGGTCGAAGCCGGAGGCGTGCCGGGTGAGGATCTCCACCTCGTCCGAACGCTCGGGCACCGGCAGCACGACCTTCAGCAGGAAGCGGTCCAGCTGCGCCTCGGGGAGCGGGTAGACACCTTCGTACTCGATCGGGTTCTGGGTCGCCGCCACCAGGAACGGGCGCGGCAGCGGTCGGGTGACGCCATCGACCGAGACCTGCCCCTCCTCCATCGCCTCGAGCAGCGCCGACTGCGTCTTCGGGGGCGTGCGGTTGATCTCGTCGGCGAGGAGCAGGTTGGTGAAGACCGGGCCCTCACGGAACGTCAACGAGCCGTGGGAAGACTCGACCACCATCGATCCGGTGATGTCGCCGGGCATCAGGTCGGGGGTGAACTGCACCCGGTGGGTCTCCACCGAGAGCGCCGCCGACAACGACCGCACCAACAGGGTCTTGGCGGTGCCCGGGACGCCCTCCATGAGCACGTGGCCACCGCACACCAGCGCGACCAGCAGTCCGGAGACCGCGGCGTCCTGCCCGACGACCGCCTTGGCGACCTCGGCCCGGACCGCGGTGAGCCGCTCCCGCGCGCCGTCGGACGACGGGGACTTCGTGAACGCCGGCGGCGTCGTCTCGGACTGGGTCATGGGTGACGTACCTCTTCCTCAAGGGCGGCCAGTGCGTTGGCCAGGGTGATCAGTTCATGGTCGGTCTCGACGCCGGCCCCGTCGGAGTACGGAGCGTCGAGGAGCAGCGCGGAGATCTCGGTCTCGGGGCGCCCGGTGCGATGAGTGACGGCGCGTACGACGGCCTCCGGTGTGGCGTCACGACCGAGCCGGAGTCGCTGGGCGAGGCGGGTGCGGGCGGCGTGCCGCAGCGTCGTCGCGGCGTGTGCGCGGTCGCCGGCGCGGCGGTAGAGCCGGCCGAGGCTGCGCGTCGTCTCCCCGGCGCGAACGTGGACCGGGAGCGGCTCGACGGCCAGCGGACCCAGACGCCGCCCGCGGGCGACGGCGAGAGCGATCACGGCGAGCAGCAGGATCCACAGGGACGGCTGGATCCACCGGGGAAGCAGCGACGCGGGGGAGCCGCCCTCGCCGGGAGAGGTGTCCTCGAACGAGGGCACATACCAGACCAGATGGTCCCCGTTGCCGAGCAGCCGCAGCGCCACCGCCGCGTTGTCCGCGCGCACGATCTGCTCGTTGGTCAGCACCTGCGGAGCGCCCCACACGGTGAGGCCGTCGGCCGGCGCGAGCACCGCGCCGTCCTCGTAGCCGAAGCAGGAGCCGGCGTCGTACGCGGCGACCGCATCGGCCTGGATGCTCAGCCCCTTCCAACGGGGTTCGTCGCAGCCCGCCTCGACCCGTTCGGAGGTCTGGGTGACCTGGTAGGGGATGTCGAGCATCGCCGAGACGTACGGCTCGGGAGCGGCCAGGATCAGGTCGCTCGCGTCGCCCGCGCGCTCGCGCAGGCGCGAGGCGGTGTCGTCGCCGAGGGCGTCGGTGCCGGTCACGAAGACGGTCGTGTCCGCCCCGATCTCGGAGGCCGCGAGGGCCTTGGCGGAGCGGACGATGTCGACCTCGACCCCGTGGTCCTCGAGCACCTCGACGAGCGCCCGGGCGCCGTCGGGGTCAGGGCTCTCGGGGTCGTAGGGCGGATACGACTCCCCGCCCTTCGGGGCCGCGACGTACGCCAGCACGACCGCGACCACGAAGGCCGCCGCGACGACCAGCAGCGGCCGGTTCCGGCGGAACCAGCCGATTGAGCCGGTGGCCGGGCTCGTCGCGGCCTCTTCGGTCGTCGAGACGCTCATCTGCTCACCGCCAGCTCCTGCTCGAGGGCGAGGACGCCCTCGGCCTGCTCAGCGGTGGCCGGATGGTCGCCGTAGAGCACCTCGTTGAACAGCTCCGCGGCACGTACGGCCCGGCCTTCCAAGGACCTGCCGCCCAGCGACGGCAGCTCCCGCTCCAGGCTCGCCGCCACCTCGGCGGCGGTCAGCCCGGGATCCTCGGCCAGCCGGCCACGCTCGACCTGCCGTCTGGCCAGGGCCCGGAACCCGTCGACGACCGCGGCGCCATGATCCCCGGCGGCGTACGCAGCCTCGGCCCGCTCCCGGAGGGCGGAGGCCGAGAGCGACTCATCGGTGAGCACGTCCCCGTTGCGGTCGCGGGCGACCCGCGGACTGCGCCGGGCCCGCGAGACCAGCAGCCCGAGCCCGACCAGGAGCAACGCGAAGACGACCATCGCGGCGACGGTCTGGGCCCAGGGCACGTCGCTGACCGAAGGGAGGCCGTCGGCCAGGGTGCGCTCGATCCAGCGCATGATCCGCTCGATCAGTTCGAGGTCGTGGTATTCCGGGCCGGCCAGCTCTCGCTGGAGCCAGGAGCGACCCTCCTCGGGCGTCGGCGTCAGGGGCGGGTTCTGTTCGAGGAGCATCATCTGCTCAGCAGCCCGGCCTGCTCCATCAGGTCGACCTCGTAGGACTCCTTGCGGATCCGCTGGTCGAGATACTGCAGGTTGGTCACCGCCCCCGTGAACGGCGTGGCGATCGCGGCGGCGACCACCGTGGCGAGGGCGTTGCCGGCGATGGTCGCCAGGAAGTAGAGGTCCGGCACCGCCACACTGACCACGCTGGCGATGATGCTGATCGGGAAGCCGACGATCTGCGAGGCGAAGCCGGCGATGATCGCGGTGAGCAGCCAGATCCCCAGCAGCCGCCAGAACTGGCCCGCCGAGAGCCGCCAGGCGCGCCGGACAGCACCGACGATGCCGGCCCGCTCGAGCATCAGGGCCGGCACCGCGAGCAGGTAGAACCGCACCGAGACGAAGGCCGAGGCGGCGATCAGCAGCGGCACCATGAGGACACCGACCACGATGGCGGCCACCGGGCTGTCGACGGTGATCGCGAGCACCACGACGGGCACCGCCGCGACCCCGAGCGCCACCAGATAGGCGAGGCTGAACAGCAACGCGAGCCCGATCAGCCGCCAGCGGTTGCCGTGGGTGGCCGCCCACGCCTGGGCGAGGGTGAGCTTCTTGCCGATCGCGGCCGCGTGCGCGACGTGCGAGATCATCCCGGAGACCAAGATGGTGCCGAACGCCTGCAGGATCACGCCCACGAAGAGCGACCCGATCGCCGCCACGATGCCCACGATCTCGGAGTTCCCGGGCACGTAGTCGGGATCATCGAGCGAGGACCCGAACGTCTGGAGGCTGTCACCGGCGAAGGTCATCGACGCGGTCACGCCCAGCGGGATGGCCATCGCGACGGCCGCCACCAGGACGGAGGCGCCGACGGTGGCGCCGGGGTTGAAACGTACGAGCCGGAATGCTCCGTCGAGCATGTCGCCGAGCCCCAGCGGCCGAAGCGGGACCGCGCCCGGCTTGTGGGCCGGCGGCAGCGGCTGGGCCCACGACGGAGGTGGGCCGCCCGGAGCGGGAGTCGCGTACGCAGCGGCAGCATGCCCTGGAGCCTGCCCTGGCAGGGGCTGTCCGGGCGGGGGAGGGGAGGGCGGGTTCGCCGGGCCCTGCTGAGGTTGCTCACCCGGTGGGGGTGGCCACACTCCTGACATGCTGATGCTCCTCGTCGCGACGACAGGCGATTGCCCGGATGGGGGCATCCTCTCAGAGCGACCCCGGGACCATCGCTGATTTGGAACCACCCGCGAAGCCGTGACAAGATTCTCTGGTTGCTCCAGTGAACGTGCGCTGGGGTGTGCACACATTGACTACTGAATCGCGTCACCTGAGCAGGCTGATCAGTCTGCCCGGATGTGGTCGGTGGTCGCCGTGTGCCCATCCCGAAGGCGTGGTTCCAGGAAGCTGATGGTGAATGACTCGTCGGAAGCCCGGCGCTGTCCGCGCTGCTGTTCTTTTTGGCAGTGACCGCGACACGCCCGACCTCGGGGGTCGGAGCCTGAAGTGAGCAACCGGGCCGACTCAGCCGGAGGACGCCTGTAGCACGCGGCACGCTGACCAAGAAGGACGAGAGAGACAGATGGCGGGACAGAAGATCCGCATCAGGCTCAAGGCCTATGACCACGAGGTGATCGACACCTCGGCGCGAAAGATCGTGGACACGGTTACCCGTACGGGTGCCAAGGTCGCCGGCCCGGTGCCGCTGCCGACCGAGAAGAACGTGTACTGCGTCATCCGCTCGCCCCACAAGTACAAGGACTCGCGCGAGCACTTCGAGATGCGCACCCACAAGCGCCTCATCGACATCATCGACCCGACCCCGAAGACTGTTGACTCCCTCATGCGGCTCGACCTGCCTGCTGGTGTCGACATCGAGATCAAGCTCTGAGGTTGACGACATGACGATCGAACGCAACGTGAAGGGTCTCCTGGGCACCAAGCTCGGCATGACCCAGCTCTGGGACGAGAACAACATCGTCGTCCCCGTGACCGTCATCGCGGCGAACACCAACGTCGTGACCCAGGTCCGCACCCCCGAGGCCGACGGCTACAACGCCGTGCAGATCGGCTACGGCGAGATCGACGGCCGCAAGGTGAACAAGCCGGGCGCCGGCCAGTTCGAGAAGGCCGGCACCACGCCGCGCCGACACCTGGCCGAGATCCGCACCGCCGACGCCGCGACGTACTCCGCCGGCCAGGAGCTCCCCGTCGACACCTTCGCCGTCGGCGAGGACATCGACGTGACGGGCACCTCGAAGGGCAAGGGTTTCGCCGGTGTCATGAAGCGTCACGGCTTCCACGGTGTCGGTGCCTCCCACGGTGCTCACCGCAACCACCGCAAGCCGGGATCGATCGGCGCTTGCGCCACCCCGGGTCGCGTGTTCAAGGGCGTCCGCATGGCCGGTCACATGGGTACTGACACCGTCACCACCCAGAACCTGACCGTGCACGCCGTCGACACCGAGAAGGGCCTCATCCTGATCAAGGGCGCCATTCCTGGCCCCAAGGGTGGTCTCGTGGTCCTCCGCTCGGCTGCTAAGAAGCTGGAGGCCTGATCATGGCTATCAAGACCGTCAAGGTCGACTTCCCGGCTGAGATCTTCGATGTTGAGGTCAACATCCCGCTGATCCACCAGGTAGTCGTCGCGCAGCAGGCCGCTGCGCGTCAGGGCACGCACTCCACCAAGACCCGCGGCGAGGTCCGCGGCGGTGGTCGCAAGCCCTACAAGCAGAAGGGCACCGGCCGCGCCCGTCAGGGCTCGACCCGCGCGCCTCAGTTCGCTGGTGGTGGCACCGTCCACGGCCCGCAGCCGCGTGACTACAGCCAGCGCACCCCCAAGAAGATGAAGGCTGCCGCCCTCCGCGGTGCCCTCTCCGACCGGGCCCGCGCCGGCCAGATCCACGTCGTCGAGTTCGCCCTCGAGGCGCCCTCGACGAAGTCCGCTCTGACCGCGCTCAAGGGGATCTCGGAGGCCAAGCGTTTCCTGGTCGTCCTGGACCGCTCCGAGTCGGTCGTCGCGCTGAGCCTGCGCAACGTCCCCGAGGTGCACCTGCTCTGGGCCGACCAGCTCAACACCTACGACGTCCTCGTCTCGGACGACGTGGTCTTCACCAAGCCGGCCTACGAGATCTTCGTCTCGGGCAAGCCGGTCGTCGCCGCCAAGGAGACCGTCACCATCGGTGAGGTCGAGAAGGACGCGACCAAGAAGGCCGCCGTCGCTCCCGCCGCGGAGACCGACCTTCCCGAGGGCGCTGCCGCGCCGCTCGAGGACGGCTCCGCTCCCGAGGGTTTCGCGATCAAGGGCAACGTCAAGGGCAAGGACAAGAAGTTCCACGCCCCGGGCGGCCGTTGGTACGACGCGACCAAGGCCGAGGTCTGGTTCAAGTCCGCTGAGGACGCCGTTGCTGCTGGCTTCGTCGAGGCCGGCAAGAAGGCTGCTTCTGACAAGGAGGCCGACAAGTGAGCACGCTGCACTACGACCCCCGCGACATTCTGCTCGCGCCGGTGGTCTCCGAGAAGAGCTACGGCCTCCTCGACCAGAACAAGTACACCTTCGTCGTTCGCCCCGACGCGAACAAGACCGAGATCAAGATCGCGGTCGAGAAGGTGTTCGACGTCAAGGTGACCTCGGTCAACACGGTCAACCGCAAGGGCAAGGCCCGTCGTACGCGGTACGGCATGGGCAAGCGCCCCGACACCAAGCGCGCGATCGTGTCCCTGGCCGAGGGTGACCGCATCGATATCTTCGGCGCGTGAGAAGGACTGACTGAACATGGCTATTCGTAAGTACAAGCCGACCACCCCGGGCCGTCGTGGCTCGTCGGTGGCCGACTTCGCCGAGATCACTCGGACCACGCCGGAGAAGTCGCTGACCAAGCCCCTTCCCAAGAAGGGTGGCCGCAACAACCAGGGCCGCATCACGACCCGTCACATCGGTGGCGGTCACAAGCGGGCCTACCGGATCATCGACTTCCGTCGCTACGACAAGGACGGCGTGCCGGCCAAGGTCGCTCACATCGAGTACGACCCCAACCGCACCGCTCGCATCGCGCTGCTGCACTACTTCGACGGCGAGAAGCGCTACATCCTCGCGCCGGTCGGCGTCAGCCAGGGCACCGTTGTGGAGTCCGGTCCGGCCGCCGACATCAAGCCCGGCAACAACCTCCCGCTGCGCAACATCCCGGTTGGTACCACCATCCACAATGTTGAGCTGCGTCCGGGGGGCGGCGCGAAGATCGCCCGCTCCGCCGGTATGAGCGGCCAGCTGGTCGCTCGTGAGGGCTCCAAGGCCACGCTGCGTATGCCTTCGGGTGAGATGCGCTTCGTCGACGTGCGCTGCCGCGCCACCGTTGGCGAGGTCGGCAACGCCGAGCAGTCCAACATCAACTGGGGCAAGGCCGGCCGGATGCGGTGGAAGGGCGTTCGCCCGACCGTCCGCGGTGTCGTCATGAACCCGGTCGACCACCCGCACGGTGGTGGTGAGGGTAAGACCTCCGGTGGCCGTCACCCGGTCAGCCCCTGGGGTAAGCCCGAGGGCCGCACGCGCAAGCGCAAGGCCTCTGACTCGCAGATCATCCGCCGCCGTAAGAGCGGGAAGGGTAGGAAGTAAGCAATGCCTCGCAGCCTGAAGAAGGGCCCCTTCATCGACGACCACCTTCAGAAGAAGGTGGACGCCGAGAACGAGAAGGGCTCCCACAACGTGATCAAGACCTGGTCGCGCCGCTCGATGATCGTGCCCGAGATGATCGGTCACACCATCGCGGTGCACGACGGTCGCAAGCACGTCCCGGTGTTCGTGTCCGACTCGATGGTCGGTCACAAGCTGGGCGAGTTCGCACCGACCCGCACTTTCAAGGGTCACATCAAGGACGATCGGAAGGGACGGCGTCGATGAGCACCACCGAGCGTGTGCGCGTAAGCGCCCGCCGCGACTCCCTGCTCGGCGACCAGCCGGGTGCCTTCGCGAGTGCCCGCTTCGTGCGGATCACTCCGATGAAGGCACGCCGGGTCGTCGACATGGTCCGCGGCCTGCCCGTCGACGAGGCCCTGTCCCTGCTGCAGTTCGCGCCGCAGGCAGCCTCCGAGACTGTCTACAAGGTCCTCGAGAGCGCCATCGCCAACGCGGTGTCGACCGAGGGTCTGGACCGTGACGACCTCGTCGTCTCGGTCGCCATGGTCGACGAAGGTCCGACCATGAAGCGCTGGCGTCCCCGCGCCCAGGGTCGTGCGACCCGCATCAACAAGCGGACCTCGCACATCACCCTGGTCGTGCAGCCGGCTGACCTCGTCGCGAAGGGCGGTAAGAACTAATGGGTCAGAAGATCAACCCGAATGGCTTCCGCCTGGGCATCTCGACCGACCACAAGTCGCGTTGGTACGCCGACAAGCAGTACAAGGAGTACGTCGGCGAGGACGTCAAGATCCGCAAGCTGCTCAGCAAGGGCATGGAGCGGGCCGGCATCGCCAAGGTCGAGATCGAGCGCACCCGTGACCGCGTCCGTGTGGACATCCACACCGCGCGTCCCGGCATCGTGATCGGCCGCCGCGGCGCCGAGGCCGACCGCCTCCGTACCGAGCTGGAGAAGCTCACCGGCAAGCAGGTTCAGCTGAACATCCTCGAGGTCAAGAACCCCGAGGTCGACGCTCAGCTGGTCGCCCAGGGTGTCGCCGAGCAGCTCAGCGGTCGCGTGCAGTTCCGTCGCGCGATGCGCAAGGCCATGCAGACCACCATGCGCTCGGGTGCCAAGGGCATCCGGATCCAGTGCTCGGGTCGTCTCAACGGCGCCGAGATGTCGCGTACGGAGTTCTACCGCGAGGGCCGCGTCCCGCTGCACACCCTGCGTGCCGACATCGACTACGGCTTCTACGAGGCCCGCACGACCTTCGGCCGTATCGGCGTGAAGGTCTGGATCTACAAGGGTGAGGTCGCCGGCTCGCGTGCCGAGCGTCAGGCCGCCCAGGCCGCCCGTGCGGGCGTCCCGGGTCGCGGTGGCAACGACCGCCGCGGTGGCCGTGGTGACCGTCCGTCGCGTGGCTCCCGTGGGGACCGCCCGAACCGCGCGGACCGCGCGGCCAAGACTGAGGCGCCGGCTGCCGCTGAGGCTCCCGCCGCCGAGACCACGACCCAGGAGGGCTGATCAATGTTGATGCCCCGTCGAGTCAAGCACCGCAAGCAGCACCACCCCAAGCGCACTGGCGTTGCCAAGGGTGGTACCAAGCTTGCCTTCGGTGACTTCGGCATCCAGGCGATCGAGGGTCACTACGTGACCAACCGCCAGATCGAGGCGGCGCGTATCGCGATGACTCGTCACATCAAGCGTGGCGGCAAGGTGTGGATCAACATCTACCCCGACGTCCCGCTGACCAAGAAGCCTGCCGAGACCCGCATGGGTTCCGGTAAGGGTTCCCCCGAGTGGTGGGTCGCCAACGTCAAGCCGGGCCGGGTCATGTTCGAGCTCTCCGGTGTCGACGAGACCACGGCTCGCGAGGCGATGCGTCGCGCGATCCACAAGCTGCCCATGAAGTGCCGTTTCATCACGCGAGAGGCTGGTGAGTTCTGATGGCCAACTCTCTGCAGGCGTTCGAGCTGGACGAGCTCAACGACGTCGACCTCGAAGCGAGGCTGCGCGAGGCCAAGGAGGAGCTGTTCAACCTCCGTTTCCAGGCGGCCACCGGCCAGCTGGAGAGCCACGGTCGGCTCCGCACCGTCAAGAAGGACATCGCCCGGATCTACACCGTGGTGCGTGAGCGCGAGCTCGGCATCCGCGTGGCCCCGGGCGCCGAGACCACTGAGGAGGCCTGAGATGGCTACCACCGAGTCCGATTCTGGGGCAGCCCAGGACACCACCGAGCGCAACACGCGCAAGGTGCGCGAGGGCCTCGTCGTCGGCGACAAGATGGACAAGACCATCGTCGTCGAGGTCGAGGACCGCGTGAAGCACCCGCTCTACGGCAAGGTCATGCGTCGTAGCAGCAAGCTCAAGGCTCACGACGAGCAGAACACCGCCGGCGTCGGCGACCGCGTCCTGGTCATGGAGACCCGGCCGCTGTCCGCGACCAAGCGGTGGCGCCTCGTCGAGGTCGTCGAGCGCGCCAAGTGATCCTCGCCTCGTAAGAGGCGGATCCGGCTGGCGGGCTGGGTAGATCCCAAGGACCGCCAAATTGACCAAAGGGCGCAGGTCCAGCGACCATTGATCGCTGGGCCTGTGCCCATCAATCCCACAAAGTTCGGCAAGGCTCGTCCGCCCTGGAGCGGAGAGAGAACCAGCTCGACAAGGAGAAGTAATGATCCAGCAGGAGTCGCGACTCAAGGTCGCCGACAACACTGGTGCGAAGGAGATCCTTTGCATCCGTGTGCTCGGTGGTTCTGGTCGTCGCTACGCCGGCATCGGCGACACCATCGTCGCCACCGTCAAGGACGCTATCCCCGGTGGCAACGTGAAGAAGGGTGACGTCGTCAAGGCCGTCATCGTGCGCACCGTCAAGGAGCGCCGCCGCGCTGACGGCTCGTACATCCGCTTCGACGAGAACGCCGCCGTCATCCTCAAGAACGACGGCGAGCCGCGAGGCACCCGCATCTTCGGCCCGGTTGGCCGCGAGCTGCGCGACAAGAAGTTCATGAAGATCATCTCGCTTGCGCCGGAGGTGCTGTGATGGGTCGCTCGCACATCAAGAAGGGCGACACCGTCAAGGTGATCGCTGGTAAGGACAAGGGCGGCTCCGGCAAGGTGATCGCCGTCTTCACCAAGGAGGACCGTGTCATCGTCGAGGGGATCAACCTCGTCAAGAAGCACACCAAGGTCCAGGACCAGGGCGGCCGCGCCGGCACCACCGGTGGCATCGTGAACACCGAGGCCCCGATCCACGTCTCCAACGTTCAGCTGCTCGAGGGCGGCGACCCGGTTCGCGTCGGCTTCCGCCGCGAGACGGTCCAGAAGCGTCGTACCGACGGTTCGACGTACGCCGCTGAGCGCAGCGTTCGTATTTCGCGCAAGACCGGTAAGGACATCTGATCATGACCGACACCGCTGTGGCCCCGCGCCTCAAGACGAAGTACCGCGAGGAGATCGCCCCGGCCCTTCAGGCCGAGTTCGAGATCCCGAACGTCATGCAGATCCCCGGTCTGACCAAGATCGTCGTCAACATGGGTGTCGGCGAGGCAGCTCGCGACTCCAAGCTGATCGAGGGTGCTGTCAACGACCTGACCGCGATCACCGGCCAGAAGCCGCTGATCAACAAGGCGAAGAAGTCCATCGCGCAGTTCAAGCTGCGTGAGGGCATGCCGATCGGTGCGCACGTCACGCTGCGCGGCGACCGGATGTGGGAGTTCCTCGACCGCCTGCTGTCGCTCGCCCTGCCCCGTATCCGCGACTTCCGCGGCCTCAACGGCAAGCAGTTCGACGGCAACGGCAACTACACCTTCGGTCTGACCGAGCAGGTCATGTTCCACGAGATCAACCAGGACAAGATCGACCGCTCGCGGGGCATGGACATCACCCTCGTGACGACTGCCACCAACGACGACCAGGGTCGCGCGCTTCTCAAGGCGCTCGGCTTCCCGTTCAAGGAGAACTGAGATGGCGAAGACCGCTCTCAAGGTGAAGGCCGCCCGCAAGCCGAAGTTTGCGGTTCGCGGTTACACCCGCTGCCAGCGCTGCGGCCGCCCGAAGGCTGTGTTCCGCAAGTTCGGCCTGTGCCGTATCTGCTTGCGCGAGATGGCCCACCGGGGCGAGCTGCCCGGCGTCACGAAGTCCTCCTGGTGAATCTCGACAGGCTCGATCACCAGATTCACGACAACCACTGACGTTGAAGGTCCGCCGAACCCGTTCGGTGGAAACCACTACGAGAAAGGGCCGTTCGGCCAATGACGATGACTGACCCGATCGCAGACATGCTCACCCGTCTGCGCAACGCCAACCAGGCGTTCCACGATACGGTTTCGATGCCGTACAGCAAGCTGAAGCAGGGCGTCGCTGAGATCCTCCAGCAGGAGGGTTACATCACCAAGTACGAGGTGCTGGAGCCCACTGAGGGCCAGGTCGGCAAGACCCTGACCATCACCCTCAAGTACGGCCGCACCCGTGAGCGCTCGATCGCCGGCGTACGCCGGATCAGCAAGCCCGGTCTGCGTGTCTACGCGAAGCACACCGGTCTCCCCAAGGTGCTCGGCGGCCTCGGCGTCGCGATCATCTCGACGAGCCAGGGACTGCTGACCGACCGCCAGGCCAACAAGAAGGGCGTAGGTGGGGAAGTCCTCGCCTACGTCTGGTAACCAGGAAAGGGAGAGAAGAAAATGTCGCGTATTGGCAAGCTCCCCGTCCAGGTTCCGGCCGGCGTGGACGTCACCATCGACGGCCAGGTTGTGACCGTCAAGGGCCCGAAGGGCACCCTGTCGCACACCGTGGCCAGCCCGATCACCGTCGAGAAGGCTAATGACGATGAGGGCCGTGGCGTCCTGGACGTCAAGCGTCCTGACGACAGCCGGGACAACAAGGCCCTCCACGGCCTGTCACGCACCCTGGTCAACAACATGGTCGTGGGTGTCACCGACGGATTCGAGAAGAAGCTCGAGATCGTTGGCGTGGGTTACCGCGTCCTGCCGAAGGGCCCGACCAAGCTGGAGTTCCAGCTGGGCTACTCGCACTCGATCACCTTCGACGCTCCTGAGGGCATCACCTTCACCACGGACGGTCCGACCAAGCTCGGCGTCCAGGGCATCGACAAGCAGCAGGTCGGTGAGGTTGCGGCCAACATCCGCAAGCTGCGCAAGCCGGAGCCGTACAAGGGCAAGGGCGTTCGTTACGCCGGCGAGAACATCCGCCGCAAGGTCGGAAAGGCTGGTAAGTGATGGCCATCTCGCTGTCGAACAACAAGCACACCGCTTCTCGTGTCCGCTCGCGCCTGCGTCGTCAGGCCCGCGGTCGGAAGAGGATCGACGGTACGCCGGAGCGCCCGCGCCTCGTCGTGACCCGGTCGGCCAAGCACATCACCGCCCAGGTCGTCGACGACCTGGCCGGCAAGACGCTTGCGTCGGCCTCGACCATCGAGGGTGACCTGCGGTCCGCCTCGGGTGACAAGACCGCCAAGGCCAAGCAGGTCGGCGAGCTGGTTGCCTCCCGCGCCAAGGCCGCGGGTGTCGAGACGGTCGTCTTCGACCGTGCCGGTAACAAGTACCACGGCCGTGTTGCCGCGCTCGCTGATGGCGCGCGCGACGGCGGTCTGGCCTTCTGATCGCAAGAGCTGTAGAGAGTAGAGGAAGAGTCTCATGAGCGGAGCCCAGCGCGGACAGCGTGGTGGCGAGCGCCGTGGTGGCGGCGATCGCCGCAACCAAGGTGCCGACAAGACCGCCTACATCGAGAAGGTCGTTGCGATCAACCGCGTCGCCAAGGTCGTGAAGGGTGGTCGTCGCTTCAGCTTCACCGCCCTCGTGATCGTCGGTGACGGTGAAGGTCTGGTCGGCGTCGGATACGGTAAGGCGAAGGAAGTTCCCGCGGCGATCGCCAAGGGTGTCGAGGAAGCGAAGAAGCAGTTCTTCCGCGTTCCCCGCATCCAGGGCACGATCCCGCACCCGGTGCAGGGTGAGAAGGCCGCTGGTGTGGTCCTTCTCCGTCCGGCCGCCCCTGGTACCGGTGTTATCGCCGGTGGCCCGGTGCGCGCCGTCCTGGAGTGCGCCGGCATCCACGACGTGCTGAGCAAGTCGCTCGGTTCGTCCAACCAGATCAACATCGTCCACGCGACGGTGGAGGCCCTCAGGATGCTCGAGCAGCCCGAGGCAGTCGCCGCCCGCCGTGGTCTCCCGGTCGAGGACGTCGCCCCGGATGCGCTGCTCAAGGCGCAGGCTGAGGGTTCGGCTCCCACTCCCGTGGAGGTGTCGGCCTGATGGCGCAGCTGAAGGTCCAGCAGAACAAGGGCCTTGTTGGTCTGAAGCAGAACCAGCGAGACACCCTGCGTACGCTCGGTCTCAAGCGGATCGGCGACGTGGTCGTCAAGGAGGACCGTCCGGAGATCCGGGGCATGGTCCAGACGGTCCGTCACCTGGTGACGGTCGAGGAGGTCGACTGATATGGCACTCAAGGTGCACAACCTGGCGCCGGCTCCCGGCTCCAACAAGGCCAAGACCCGTGTCGGTCGTGGTGAGGCTTCGAAGGGCAAGACCGCCGGCCGTGGTACCAAGGGCACGAAGGCCCGTTACCAGGTCCCGGCAGCCTTCGAGGGTGGCCAGACCCCGATGCACATGCGGCTCCCCAAGCTGAAGGGCTTCAAGAACCCCTTCAAGGTGGAGTTCCAGGTCGTCAACCTCGACAAGCTCAACGAGCTTTTCCCCGAGGGCGGCGTCGTCACCCCCGAGACCCTGATCGAGAAGGGTGCCGTCCGCAAGGGCCACCCGGTCAAGGTCCTGGGCCAGGGTGAGCTGACCGTCAAGGTCGAGATCAGCGCCAACGCCTTCTCCGGCTCTGCCAAGGAGAAGATCGAGGCCGCTGGCGGAACTGTCACGGTTCTCTGACAGTTCTACTCGTAGAGCCTGTCACGTGGGAGCGCGGCCGGGTCGCCCCTGTGGGGTCCCGACCGCGCTCCTTACGTTTAGGCCCTACGTTCAAGATCTGCCGTGGCGGCTGTTAGGCTTCCACGGGTTTTCGCATCGGCGCAGGCCCTGCGACCCCTGATTGTCGAAAGAGGAACCATTCGTGCTTGGCGCGTTCGCATCAGCGTTCCGTACACCGGATCTGCGCAAGAAGCTGCTCTTCGTTCTCCTGATCGTCGTGATCTTCAGGGCGGGGTCCCAGATCCCTGCTCCTGGCGTGCACGTCGCGAACGTCCAGCAGTGTCTTGACGCCGCCCAGACCGGTGACAGCGCCGGCCTCTACAACCTGGTCAATCTCTTCTCCGGCGGCGCCCTGCTGCAGCTGACCGTCTTCGCGCTCGGCATCATGCCGTACATCACCGCGAGCATCATCCTGCAGCTGCTCGTCGTCGTGATCCCGCGCCTGGAGGCCCTCAAGAAGGAGGGCCAGGCGGGCCAGACGAAGATCACCCAGTACACGCGCTACCTCACCCTCGGTCTCGCGGTGCTGCAGGCCACCGGCATCGTCGCGCTGGCACGTTCGGGCGACCTTCTCCAAGGTTGCACACAGCCGCTGCTGCACGACGACGGCACCGCGACCTTCCTGGTCATGGTCATCACCATGACCGCCGGCACCGCGGTGATCATGTGGCTCGGCGAGCTCATCACCGAGCGCGGCATCGGCAACGGTATGTCGATCCTGATCTTCACCCAGGTCGTCGCCACCTTCCCGGCCACCATGTGGGCGGTCAAGAACGACAAGGGCTGGTGGACCTTCGCGATCGTGCTCGTCATCGGCCTGGCCATCATGGCGGCGGTGATCTTCATCGAGCAGGCCCAGCGCCGGATCCCGGTCCAGTACGCCCGCCGGATGGTCGGACGCAAGATGTTCGGTGGTTCCTCGACCTACATCCCGCTCAAGGTGAACCAGGCCGGTGTCATCCCGGTCATCTTCGCCTCGTCCCTGCTCTACCTGCCCGCGATGGCAGCGCAGTTCAACCAGAATGCCGAGAACCCGCCCGTGTGGGTCGACTGGATCAACGAGTACTTCGTCCAGGGCGACCACCCGATCTACATGGCGACGTACTTCGCGCTGATCATCTTCTTCACCTACTTCTACGTGTCGATCACCTTCAACCCACCGGAGGTCGCCGACAACATGAAGAAGTACGGCGGCTTCATTCCCGGAATTCGGGCCGGGAAGCCGACCGAGGACTACTTGTCCTACGTTCTGTCCCGTATCACCCTGCCGGGCTCGCTCTACCTCGGTCTGGTCGCTCTCATCCCGCTGATCGCTCTGGCGCTCATCAATGCCAATCAGAACTTCCCGTTCGGTGGCACCTCGATCCTGATCATGGTCGGCGTCGCACTCGACACGGTGAAGCAGATCGAGAGCCAGCTCCAGCAGCGCAACTATGAAGGGTTCCTCCGATGAGACTCATCATCATGGGCCCGCCGGGTGCCGGTAAGGGCACCCAGGCGAAGTTCATTGCCGAGCACTTCGAGATCCCCGCGATCTCGACGGGCGACATCTTCCGCGCCAACGTCTCCCAGGGCACGCCGCTGGGTGTCGAGGCGTCGTCCTACATGGACAAGGGAGAGTACGTCCCGGACTCTGTGACGAACCGGATGGTCCGCAACCGCATCGACGAGCCCGACGCCTCGCAGGGTTTCCTGCTCGACGGCTACCCCCGCACCCTCGCGCAGGTCGAGGAGCTCGACGGGATGATCAAGTTCACCGGCCACGCGCTGGACGCGGTGGTCGTGCTGACCGTCGACAAGGACGAGATCGTGCAGCGCCTGCTGCAGCGTGCCCAGCTCGAGGGCCGCGCCGACGACACCGCCGACGTGATCCGTCGCCGGCAGGAGGTCTACCTCGAGGAGACCGCGCCGCTGATCGAGGTCTACAAGGGCCGCGGTCTGGTTCACGAGATCGACGGCCTGGGCGACGTCGAGGACGTCACCAAGCGGATCTTCGACGAGCTCGACATCGTCCCCGAGTCCTGAACCGAAGTATCCATGGGCTTCTTGAACAGCATCCAGATCAAGACCCCTGAGCAGATCGAGAAGATGCGTACGGCCGGCCTGGTGGTCGGCGAGACGCTCGAGGTGCTCCGGGCCGCGGCGCGGCCCGGAGTCACCCTTCTCGAGCTGGACGCCATCGCGGAGGACTCGATCCGGTCCCGGGGTGGCGTTCCCTCGTTCAAGGGCTACCACGGCTTCCCCGGCTCGATCTGCGCCTCGGTCGACGAGGTCGTCGTCCACGGCATCCCCGGGTCACGCGAGCTGCTCGACGGCGACATCATCTCGATCGACTGCGGCGCCATCGTCGACGGCTGGCACGGTGACGCCGCGATCACGGTGGCCATGGGCTCGGTGCCCGAGAAGGTCTCCGAGCTGATGCGGGTCACCGAGGAGTCCATGTGGCGCGGCATCGCCGCGGCCCGGCTCGGCGGCCGGCTCACCGACATCTCGCACGCCATCGAGACCTACGTCGAATCCCAGGGTGACTACGGCATCCTCGAGGACTTCAGCGGCCACGGCATCGGCACCGAGATGCACATGGAGCCGTCGGTGTTCAACTACGGCAAGCCCGGCAAGGGTCCCAAGCTCCAGCGCGGCATCGCGCTGGCGGTGGAGCCGATGCTCACCCTCGGCGGTCACGAGGTCACCACCCTGGAGGACGACTGGACCGTCGTCACCGACGACGGATCCTGGGCCGCCCACTTCGAGCACACCTTCGCGCTCACGCCCAACGGCGCCTGGGTCCTCACCGCGCTGGACGGCGGCGAGGAGATGCTCGGCAAGCTCGGGGTGCCCTGGGGTGGGCACTGAGACCTCGAGCGAGGTCGTACGCTTCGCGCCGTTGAGCGAGGTCGATGGCGACCTCGGGCTGCTCACCGCCGCGGAGCTCGCCCGGCACGGCCGGCTCATCGCCGAAGCCGACAAGCAGGCGTACGCCGCTGCGCACGTCCTGGTCCGGGAATGTGCGGCGGAGCTGCTGGGCACCACGCGTGACGAGGTGCGCATCGTGCAACGGTGTGCGCGGTGCGGCAAGACCGAGCATGGTGCGCCGTCCGTGGCCGGCTCCACGCTCCGGGTGAGCCTGAGCCACACCCGTGGCTATGTCGCCGCGGTGGCGGCCACGCGACCCTGCGGCATCGACGTGGAGACGGTCTCGCGAGGGCCGGACCGCGCTCTCTCGCCACGCGAAGCGGCCTGGGTGGCGGGGCAGGACGACGCGGCGTACGCCTTCACCCGGTTGTGGGTGCGCAAGGAGGCGCTGGTGAAGGCGGGTCACGGCGACATGGCGGCCGCGCAGCGAATCGATGTCCTCGTCGAGCAGACCGGGACGCATGGGAAGCATGGGGAGATGGCGCAGGCTCGTTCTGATCAGGCCAGGGCGGGCCTGGCTCCGGCCGAACAGGTCGGCGATCTCGGGCTCGTCGAGTGGTCGGACGTGGGGTTCATCGGCGCCGTGGCTGTCCACGGACTGCGCTGATTCGTCTCACATCTTGGGGAAGCGTGCCGCCAGACGGACCGACAGACGGCAGCAATCTGATCGGATTCCCTGGTTTCCGTGCGCTCGACTAGCGGATATGCGACATCACCTATCAGTTGACAGAGAAAGAGCCGTCCGGATCTCGCGTGTTGCCCCGACTGTGAGTAACTTGGTCAGCCCGCGGGGACAGGGAGAGCCCCGTACTCGGGAGGAAAGAACCGGATGAGTACGCAGTTGCGGCCACAAACGGCGGCGCGACCCAATCCATCTTCACGTACGCGAAGCGCGATCATCGACCGCCTCAGTCCTGAGGACATCGAGATGTTCTGGGGCCAGATCGCGACCTCGACCCCGCTGATCGAGGAGACCGGGCCGGGCGATGGGGACGAGGTGATCGTCACCTTCTGCTGGCGCGACGACGAGGCCGAGGAGGTTCTCCTCTTCGCCAACCGGCTCACCGACGAGCGCCATCCCGCCGAGACGATGCTCGAGCGGAAGGACGGCACGGACCTGTGGCACGCCTCGTTCCTGATGAGGAACGACTGGCGCGCTTCGTACTCCTACCTGTGCAAGCACCCCGGCGAGCCCGCTCCCTGGGAGAGCGAAGGACAGATCGAGCTGCGCGCCGTGCTCCACCGGGGCTACCTCGATCCGCTCAACCCCGACTGGTGCCACAACCGGCAGGGCATCAAGCAGTCGGTGGTCTCGCTGCCCGACGCCCCGCTGCAGCCGTGGCTGTTCCGGCGCGATGACGTCGTGGCCGGCACGGTGACCCTGGAGGCCGGCCCGGACGGCCGCGATGTCTGGCTCTACGACCCGGCCGGTGCCGGGCTCAACGTCGACCTGCCCCTGGTGGTCGCGCTCGACGGGGAGATCTGGACCGACCACCACTCGCTGCCGACCACGCTCGACAACCTGATCGCCGACGGGCACCTCCGTCACGTGCGCTGCGTCCTTCCCGCCTCCGGCGGGCGTGACAAGCGCTGGGAGGAGCTGGCCGGCGGCGAGGGTGCCGACTACATCGTCAACCAGCTGCTGCCGTGGGTGCGTGAGCGTCGTGCGGTCTCGGAGGAGACGTACGTCGTGGGCCAGAGCCTCGGCGGTGTCACCGCCCTGCGTGCCGGACTGACCTACCCCGAGCAGATCCTCGGCGTCGCCAGCCAGTCGGCCTCGCTGTGGCTCGATGACCTCTCCGACGCGGTCACCGCCGACGCCAAGACCCGCGTGCACCTGGCTCACGGCACCCAGGAGTGGGTCCTCGACGAGCTCCACCATGACCTCGTCGACCGCCTCCGTACGGCCGGGATCGACGTCACCTCTGCCGAGCACAACGGCGGCCACGACTATGCCTGGTGGCGCTCGGCCGTCGCCGACGGCCTCCGCGCCCTCCTCCCGCCCGTCTGACCCGAGAAGTCACCCCCGCAGGCCGAGAAGTCACCCCCGCAGGCCGAGAAGTCACTCCTGCAGGCCGAGAAGTCACCTTTGCAGGCCGAGAGGTCACCCCCGCAGGCCGAGAGGTCACCTTTGCAGGCCGAGAGGTCACCTTTGCAGGCCGAGAGGTCACCCCCGCAGGCTGAGAAGTCACCCCTGCAGGCCGAGAAGTCACCGAGGTGCCAACTC
>NZ_JBOHDN010000385.1:0-7884 GCF_050699375.1 Nocardioides sp.
GAGTTGGCACCTCGGTGACTTCTCGGCCTGCAGGGGTGACTTCTCAGCCTGCGGGGGTGACCTCTCGGCCTGCAAAGGTGACCTCTCGGCCTGCAAAGGTGACCTCTCGGCCTGCGGGGGTGACCTCGGCCTGCAAAGGTGACCTCTCGGCCTGCGGGAGTGACCTCTCGGCCTGCAAAGGTGACTTCTCGGCCTGCGGGGGTGAGGTCTCGGCAGGGGCGGCTCGGCGGTCAGTAGCCGTCGGGAGGTGGGGCCATCTCGAGGCGTACGCCGATCAGGCGGATCGGGCGGTCCTTCTCGACCCGGTCCAGCAGCGCCACTGCCTCGTCGGCGAGCAGGTCGGGGTCGAGGGTGGGCTCGGGGAGCTTGTGGCCGCGGGTGACGGTGAAGAACGGCTTGAGCCGCACCTTGATCTCGACCCGGGTGACCAGTCGCTCCTCCTTCACCACGTCCACCACGCACTCACCGCACAGTCGGCGGGTCGCGGCGACGATGTCGGGCCAGTCGACCAGGTCCTGCTGGAAGGTCTCCTCGTGACCGTGCCCGCGCGCCACCCACGGCGAGGGATCCACAGTGCTCGTGTCGGCGCCACGACCCAGGCGGCGTAGCCAGGGACCGGTGGTGGGCCCGATCTCGGCGGCCAGCCGCGCTGCCTCGGCGGCTCCGAGGTCAGCGACCGTCTCGATCCCGAGCCCGGCGAGCCGCTTCGCCGTCTTCGACCCGATCCCCCACAGTGCGTCGGTCGGCCGGTGGCCCATCTCCGCGGTCCACGTCTCGTGAGAGATCCGGTAGACGCCGGTGCCCCGCAGCTGACCATCCGGGCCGGGCTCGTGTCCGCCCGCGCCGGCCTCTCGCGCGAGAGCGCCGTCGACCCGCTGCTTCGCGAAGCCGGTGGCCAGCTTTGCCTGCAGCTTGTTGTCGCCGACGCCGACCCCGCTGCGCAGCCGGGTGCGTTCGAGCACCACGTCGCGTACGTCCTGGGCGAAGGCCACCGGATCGCCCAGATCCCCGTGTTCGGGGCCGGGTCCGAGGAACGCCTCGTCCCAGCCGAGCACCTCGACCAGCACGGGTTGGCCACCCCACTCCAACGACCGCAACGTGTCCATCACACCCGCCGAGGCCTCGTCGTAGGCGGCGTGGTCGACCGGCAGCAGCACCGCAGCGGGACTCTTCCGCACCGCCAGCCGCAGCGGCATCCCCGAGCCGACCCCGTGGGCGCGTGCCTCGTAGGAGGCCGTCGAGACCACCGCACGCTCGGTCGGGTCCCCGCGCCCGCCCACGATCACCGGCTTCCCGGCGAGCTCCGGGCGCCGCAGCACCTCCACCGCCGCGATGAACTGGTCGAGGTCGACGTGAAGCACCACGCTCATCGTCGCTCGCTGGCGCTCGCTCATGCGTCGATGGTGCCACGAACACGCTCGACGACGCCTCGGCATCAGAAACCGACGTCTCGACGCCAGAAACTGACGCTTCGGCGGGGTCAGCCTTCGGAGGAAGCCTCAGACAGGGCCGCTGAGGCCTTCTCCGCCTGCTCCCGCACGTTGTCTGGCACCGGGACGGCCTCGGCGGTGCGTGCCTGCCACATCTGCATGGCTACGACCTTGGCGGCGGCCTTCTCGACACGAGAGCGGTCGAGCCGGCCTGAGCGCAGAGCCTTGACGACGCTGCGGTGGGCGGCCTTGGAGTTGGCGGGCATCAGGAGGAGGTCGGCGCCGGCCTCGAGGGCGACGACCGACGGCTTCTTGGTCGAGGTCGTGACCGCGCCCATGCCGAGGGAGTCGGTGACGGCGAGGCCCCTGAAGCCGACGTCGTCGCGAAGCAGGTCATAGACGGGGGCCGCCATGCTGGCCGGCTTGCCGGGCGCGATCGCCTTGACGTCGACGTGGCTGACCATGACGGCCGGTGCCCCGGCGTCCACGGCGGCGTCGAACGGCACCAGGTCGCGCCGCTTCAGCTTCTTCATGCCGAAGTCGAGCTCCTGGAGCCCGATGTGCGTGTCCCCCGCGACGGCGCCGTGCCCCGGGAAGTGCTTGGTGGTGGAGACCAGACCGGCGTTGTTGTAGCCCTGCACAGCCGCGGAGACCGCCGCGGCCGCGATCCTCGGGTCCTCGCTCGGCGAGCGCGACCCGATCGTCGGGTCGCTCGCGCCCACGGTCACGTCGGCGACCGGAGCGAACGCCCAGGTGAAACCCAGGTCGCGCAGCTCGAGTGCGGTCGCCTCGGCCGCCTCGGTCGTTGCCGGGACGCCCTTGCGCGGCTTCGCCGAGATGGCCTCGCCGGTGCGTGCGAACTCCGGGAACTCGGTGGCCACGCCGCGCAGATGCGAGACCAGGCCGCCTTCCTGGTCGACGCCGATCACCGCGGGGAACGTGCGGCCGTCGGCAGCGACTGCCTTGCTGACCGCGTCGGTCGTCTCACGCACCTGCGCCTCGTCGACGACGTTCTCACCGGTCACGCTGACCCCGGCGAGGTGGAACTTGCGTACCATCCTCGCGGCCTTGGCGGGATCGGTGCCGTGGAAGCGGCCGACGATCACCTGCCCGGCGAGCTGCTTCTCGTCCCAGCCGGCCACCAGCTCACGAGCGGTCGCCAGCTCTCCACGCGTCGGGCCCCAGGGAAGCGGCGTGGTGTCGTCCTTCGGGTCGGGCTTCGGGACGGCAGCCTGCGGCTCCGGTTCACGTTCCGTCGGCACCCCGACGGTCACCGCCGCCGCACCCGCACCGACCGCCAGAGCCATCACGGCCCCCGCGATCACCGGCTTGAGCCAGCGCCTCACTCGACGCGGCTTGCCTTCGGAATCCGCGGAGTTCGCGTGCTTGCCCCCAGTCACCCGAGCGAGTATGTCAGGAAGAGGCCCGGGTCTCACGATCCGGAAGCCGCCAGGGTCAGCGCGTCGTAGATCTCCTTCACCCGGGAGCGCAGGTCGTCCACGGTGCCCGTGTTGTCGATGACGTACGTTGCCGCAGCGAGCCGCTCCTCGCGACCGGCCTGCGCCTTGATGCGCGAGCGCACCTCGGACTCCGACATCCCCCGCGCGATGGCCCGCTCGACCTGGGTCTCGACCGGCACGTCGACGACGATCACCTCGTCGAAGAACGGCGCATAGCCCACCTCGACCAGCAGCGGGATGTCGTTGACCACCAGCGCACCCGAGGCCCGCCCGGCCTCCTCCAGCTCGGCCGAGCGGGCGCCGACCAGCGGGTGGACGATCTGGTTGAGCCGACCGCGGGCGCCCTCGTCGGCGAAGACGATCTCACCGACCTTGGCCCGGTCGAGCTCACCTGCCTCGGTCAGCACCGAGGGCCCGAACTCCTCCACGACGGACGCGAGCCCGGGGGTCCCGGCGGCGACGACCTCGCGGGCGATCTTGTCCGAGTCGACGACCACCGCCCCGAGCCCGACCAGTGTCTCGGCCACCGTGCTCTTCCCCGAGGCGATCCCGCCGGTGAGTCCTACGCGCATGGCGCCAAACCTAGTCCCCGCGCCGACAGAGCCACGCCCGGGACCATCAAAAGCCATGCCCCTCCCCCTTTGTTCATTTACTCTGCGAGGTGCTGAATCCGCGCTAACCCCTCGGGAGGGGAATCGTCATGAGACCAGCCACTACAGGTGCCAGAGCCGTCGCCGCGACGGGAGGCGCGGCCATGATGCTCGCGCTCCTCGCCCTGCCGCAGGCCGCCGAGGCAGCGCCCAAGGACACCGACCACCGCCCTGGACAGCTCAGCGCCCAGGCCGATCCGACCCGCAAGCCACAGGACTTCGACACCCGTGATCTGACCGGCAATGCCCGGGTCAAGGCCGACCGGGCCATCACCACCTCGTCCGCCGCCGACAACGCCTTCGTCAAGGGGCTCGGCACCCAGGGCGTCAGCCACGTCGACCCGCTCACCCGGACGGTGCGCCAGCTGGCCAGGCTCGACGGCTTCCTCAGCGGCCCCAAGGACGGTGCCGCCCGCGACGTCGCACTCGACTTCGTACGCAGTCATCTCGGTGTCCTCGGACTGACCGAGGCCGACCTCGACACGCTCGTCTTCCGGCAGGACTACGTCGACAACATCGGAGTCCACAACCTGTCCTGGACCCAGCAGGCTGCCGGCACCCCGGTCTTCAGCAACGGCCTTCAGGTCAAGGTGACCAAGGACGGCCGGGTCCTCTCGGTCGGCGGCTCCCCGATCTCGGGACTCTCGACCAAGACGAAGAAGGCCGCCACCGGTGACCTGACCGCGGCCGACGCCCGCAAGAAGGCGGCCGGCAACGTGCACGGCAAGGCCGCCGAGGCCAAGGTCGAGAAGACCAGCGGCGGCAAGGACGCCAGGACCACGTGGGACAACCACGACTACGCCAAGAAGGTCTGGTTCCTCACCCCGGATGGGCTGCGGCTCGGCTGGTCGACCTACACCCGAACCAGCGGCGACGAGGCCTACCAGCACGTCGTCGACGCCACGACCGGCAAGGCGCTCTACCGCCGCTCCACCGTCGCGGACCACGCCGGTCCCGCGACGAGACCGGCGGCCAAGAAGCGCGACAACCTCGGCAAGGCGTACGTCTATGACAACTACCCCGGCGCCGAGCGTGGCGGGGACCCGAAGCTGGTCGACATGATCGCGGAGGGCTGGCTCACCAAGAAGGACACCGCGCTCGACGGCGACTCGGTGATGACCTGGGCCGACGTGAACGACGACAACGAGGTCAGCCAGGGCGAGACGACCCCCGTGCCCGGCTCGGACGGCAAGCCCGGCTTCGAGCTGGTCCCCTTCGACTCCTCCGACCTGTGCTCGGCCGAGTACGTCTGCACCTGGGACGAGACCAAGGCCAACTCGTGGGAGACCAACAAGGCGGCCGACGCGACCAACGCGTTCTACCTGGCCAGCAACTTCCACGACTACCTGAAGAACGACAAGGCGATCCGGTTCACGGCCGGGGCCGGCAACTTCGAGGCCAAGGGTGGCGACGCCGTACGTCAGAACGTGCTCGACGGTGCCGACACCGCCGACGGCCTCCCGGCCGATGGCGTCACCAACAACGCCAACATGAGCACCCCGCCCGACGGCACCCCGCCGACGATGCAGATGTACCTGTGGCAGGCCGAGGCCGGCTTCCTCCCGGCCTCGGGTTCCTTCGACGCCTCGGTGCTCTACCACGAGTACACCCACGGCCTCTCCAACCGCCTGGTCATCGACGCCGAGGGCAACTCGACGCTCAACAGCCTCCAGGGCGGCTCGATGGGCGAGGCCTGGTCGGACTACTACGCGATGGACTACCTGGTCACCCACGGGCACGAGAAGGACACCGAAGCCGACGGCGAGGTCCTCGAGGGCAAGTACCTCATGGGCGGGCAGAAGGACAAGGACGGCAACCTGGTCCCGTTCCGCTCGATGGCGATCGACTGCCCCGTCGGCTCCACCTCGGACTCCTGCGTCAACACCTACAACCCCGGAGGTACGCCGGCGGGCGGCTACACCTACGGCGACCTGGTCGCCATCGGCGGCGATGCCGAGGTCCACTCCTCCGGTGAGGTCTGGGCACAGACGCTGTGGGATCTGCGCAAGGAGCTCGGCCACAGCGTCGCCGACACCCTGATCACCCGCGGCATGTCGCTCTCCGCCTCCGACCCGTCGATGCTCGACATGCGCAACGCGATCCTGCTGGCCGACCAGGCCGGCTACGGCGGCGCCTACGCCGACAAGGTCTGGGAGATCTTCGCCGACCGTGGCATGGGCTTCTTCGCCGGCTCGATCGACGGTGGCGACATCGACGTCGCCGAGAGCTTCGAGCTGCCCCCGCCGCCGGAGGCCGGCACCGGTGTCGTGACCGGTCAGGTCACCGACAGGCTCAGCGGTGAGCCCGCGGCCGGTGCGGTCGTCAAGCTGGCCGGACTGGGTGCCGCCTACTCCGCCACCACCGATGCCGAGGGTCGCTACGAGCTCGAGGCTCCCCCGGGCTTCTACCCGAAGGTCGTCACCACCGGCCCCGGCTACCTGCCCGCGCTGAGCAACTTCCGGATCAAGACCGGTGAGGAGATCGTCAAGGACTACAAGGTCGACCGCGACTGGGCCGCGACCTCGGGAGGAAGCTCGGTGGCCTCCTTCGACGGCCCGGACTACTCGGGCTTCGGCTGTGGTCCCGCGGGTGCCTTCGACATGTCGCTGGGCAGCGGCTGGGGCAGCACATCAGGCGATGACGAGGGCAACCCGACCGACACCTTCGTGCCGAAGTCGGTCGTCGTCGAGCTGCCCGAGGCCGTGGACGTGACCGAGTTCCTCATCGACCCGAGCGCCACCTGCGGCGACGGCGCCGACTCCTCGACCGGTGACTACAAGATCGAGGTCTCGGCCGACGGGTCCACCTGGAGCGTCGTCAACGAGGGCCACTTCGGCACCGACGCCCCCGGCAAGCTCAACAGCGTCGCACCCGAGGCCGCGGCCGAGGGGGTCAAGCTGGTGCGCTTCACCATCGAGGGCAACGCACTCACCGATGTCCTGGCAGAGCAGGGTCAGGGCGACCTCACCTTCGCCGAGGCGTGCGACCCGGAGAGGTGGGGCGGCTACTTCGGTGGCTGCGTCTACACCGATCTCTCCGAGATCGCGGTGCTCGGCACCCCCGCCTCGTAGGCGAGGCTAGGCCGACTCGGCACTCTCCCCGCAGGCGAACCGTCGCCGGTACGCCTGGGGGGAGAGGCCCCGGACCCGGGTGAAGTGATGGCGCAGCGCCGCCGCGTTGCCGAAGCCGACCTCGCCCGCGATCCACTCGACGGGCCGCTCGGTCCGCTCCAGCATCTCCTCGGCCCGGCGGACCCGCTGAGCGGTGATCCAGGCGTACGGCGTCGCCCCGGTCTCGGCGCGGAACCTGCGTGCGAACGTACGTGGCGACATCAGCACCTGCCGGGCCAGCGAGTCCACGTCGAGCTCCTCGTGGAGGTGGGCGCTGATCCAGGCCAGCAGCGGGCCCAGCGTCTCCGCGTCGATCTCGGGCACCGGGCGGGAGATGAACTGCGCCTGTCCCCCGTCGCGCTGCGGCGGGACGACCATCCGGCGGGCGACTGCTGAGGCGACCGCGGCACCGTACTCCTGGCGCCAGATGTGCAGGCAGGCGTCCAACCCCGCTGCCGTGCCCGCGCTCGTGATGATCTGGCCGGAGTCGACGTAGAGCACCTCGGGCACCACCTTCGCCTCGGGGAAGCGGGCCGACAGCTGGTCGGTGTACTTCCAGTGGGTGGTGCACTCCCGGCCGTCGAGCAGGCCGGCCTCGCCGAGGGCGAAGGCGCCGCTGCAGACGGTCAGTAGGCGTGCGCCGCGGTCATGGGCGCGCCACAGCGCCTCGGTCACGCCGTCGGGCAGGGGGTCGCCCCGTCGCATCGCGGGGACGCAGACGAGATCCGCCTCCTCCAGCCGGCCGAGCCCGTCGACGACCTCGATCCCGAAGCCGAGGCTGGTGCGCACCAGGCCGGGCTGTGGAGCACAGATCCCGAACTCCAGCAGGGGAACGCCGTCGTCGCTCCGGTCGAGGCCGAAGGCCTCGCACACGACGCCGAACTCGAAGGGTGCGACGCCGTCCCAGATCACCGTGGCAACGTTCCTAAGCACCTCAGAAGAGTGCCAGGTGGCACGAAATCGCGCAATTAGGTATTTCTGCCAATGTGGCAGGAATACCTGGCAGCGAAGAATTACTGCCATGACCACAGCACTCGCCTTCATCGCACTGATCGTCCTGGCAACCTGGACCACCATCGCCGCCGTCCGTACGGACCGCCCCAAGACCGCGCCGCGGTCCCACGCCGACGACCCGGCCTTCGAGCCGATGAGCAGCCTGCCCACCGTGAGGTGGCCGTGAGAGTCACCTCCGTGCGACACCCGGAACGGCGAAGGCCCGGCCCCACGATGGGGA
>NZ_JBOHDN010000386.1:0-32289 GCF_050699375.1 Nocardioides sp.
TACAACGCCTGGTCGTTCTATGTGCCGCAGTGTGCGGTGGTGCCGGCCGAGGGCGGGCCGCACCTCTTCCTGCGCGCGATGGACGCTCAAGGGGCAGCGCATACGGCGGTGCTCCCGGAGGAGCGGATCCACGCCTATCCGGAAGAGCTGGTCCATCGGCCCGACGTCCATCCCTACGACCACATCGCCGCACAGGCTCGGGAGCTAAATCTGTTTGTCGACAATCCTGGCGAGGTCGTGGCGATGGAGCTGGACGCTCACTTCCTGTCGGTGCGCGGGTTCCTGGCGGTGCAGCGGGCCTTGCCACGCACGCGGATCGTCGACAGCGAGGAGCTGGTCAACTGGGTGCGTCTGGTGAAGTCGCCGGCCGAGCTGGACCAGCTGAGAGCCGCCGGTGAGGTCGCCGACAGGGCGATGATCGTCGCGCTCGAGGGAGTGCGGTCGGGGCGCCGTGAGTGCGACGTCGTCGCCGACATCCAGTCCGCGCAGACAGTCAGTGTTGGCGGCGTCGGTGGGGACTACCCGGCTCTGGTGCCGCTGCTGCCGACCGGTGACAGCGCCGACACACCCCATCTGACCTGGACCGACAGGGTGCTGCGGCGCGGTGAGGCGACCACGATCGAGCTGGCCGGCGTACGCAACCGCTATCACGCCCCGCTCGCCCGGACCGTCTGCCTCGGCCCGCCCTCGGCCAAGCTTCTCGACTGCGCTGCCGCGACGGCCGAGGGCATGGAGGCCGCGCTCGGCTCGATGAAGCCGGGGGCGGCCGGTGCCGACGTACATGCCGCCTTCACCGAGGTGATCGCCGCTCACGGGCTCACCAAGGAGTCCCGGATCGGCTACTCGATCGGGGTCGGCTTCCCTCCCGACTGGGGTGAGCGGACGGTCAGCCTCCGGGCCGAGGAGGAGACGGTTCTGGCGCCGGGGATGGCCTTCCACGTGATCCTCGGGATGTGGATGGACGGCTGGGCCTATGAGCTCTCCGAGTCCGTCCTGGTCACCGAGCACCTGCCCGAGCCGCTGACCTCGAGGCCGCGTCAGCTGATCGTCAACGAGTGATCGTCAACGAGTAAGGAGTCTCAAGTGTCGATAATCCACACGGACCCGCGGCTGCCGCTGGCGGCCCGGAGCGAGCACCTGGTCGGATCGGTGATCGACTCGAGTACGTCTCTGCTGGCCCTGCAGACCCACGACATCGTCCGCCTCGCCATGGGCAGTCCTGCTCAGGACTCGATCCCGGCCGCCGCGCTCGCCGCGGTCCCGCTGGATCCGGGTGCCTACGACTACGCCGCCACCGAGGGCGACCCCGCTCTGCGGGAGGCCCTGCTGGCCCAGCTCGCCGGCACCAGTGACGAGACGACGCCGGACCGGCTCACCATCACCGCCGGCGGTATGCAGGGGCTCGACCTCGCCCACAAGCTCTTCACCGACCCCGGTGACCTGGTCGTCGTCGAGGCGCCGACCTACACCAACGGCAGCGCGACCGCGTTGTCCTACTCCGCCGACCTTCTCGAGATCCCGGTCGACGAGGACGGCCTCGACGTCGAGCGGTTGGAGGCAGAGGTACGCCGCACCGGCCGCCGCCCGAAGTCGATCTACTCCATCCCCACCTTCCAGAACCCGTCGGGGGCGACCCTCTCGCTGGAGCGCCGGGTCCGGCTCATCGAGCTGGCCCGGGAGTGGGGATCGATCCTCATCGACGATGACCCCTACGGCCTGCTCCGGTTCTCCGGTGATCCGCTTCCGACCCTGCACGAGCTGGCCGAGGGAGACCCGCTGGTCTTCTCGGTGCGTACGTTCTCCAAGACCGTCGCGCCCGGGCTGCGGGTCGGCTGGGTCGACGCCGACCCGTCGCTGGGACAGCTGCTGATCAACGCCAAGCAGGCGATGGACACCTGCACCAACCTGCCGTCGCAGCGGCAGGTCGCCGGGTTCGTCTCCTCGGGAGGTTTCGACGCCCACGTGGCCGATCAGAGGATTGTCTACAAGGAGCGGAAGCAGGCGATGCGCGCGGCGCTGACCGAGCACTTCGAGGGCGAGGCGACCTGGACCGACCCCGACGGCGGCTTCTTCCTCTGGGTCACCTTCGGGCCGTCCGTCGACACCACGGCGCTCTTCGAGGTCGCGTTGGCGGAGGGGGTCGCGGTCATCCCCGGCAACGCCTTCTCGCCGGGTGGGCGCTTCCCGCATTCCGTACGCCTCTGCTTCGCCTCGACCCCACCCGGCCGGATCGCCGAGGGCGTCGCGCGGCTGCGGCGGGCGGTCGACCGTCTTGCCCAGGAGCGGCGGTGACCGCGGTCGATGCCGACGAGGTGGTCGCGCTCGCCCAACGCCTGGTGCGCGCCCGGGGCCAGAATCCGCCGGGGGAGGAGACGGAGACGGTTGCGGTGCTCGCCGAGGAGTGCCGCCGGCGCGGGTTCGACGTCACCCTGGACGAGGTCGCGCCCGGACGCGCGAACCTGATCGCTCGCGTCGGCAGCGGTCCCGAGCCCGGCCTTCTGGTCGTGAGCCACTCCGACGTGGTGCCGCCCGGTGACGGCTGGGGCGGGGACCCGTTCTCCGGTGACGTACGCGGCGGGCGGTTGCACGGGCGAGGCAGTGCGGACACCAAGGGCGGTCTGGCCGCCGCGATCGTCGCATTGTCCACAGTCGACAACACGGCCACCCAGCGACACGGTGTCGATCGGCCCGCGATCACCCTCGCCGTGCTCGTCGACGAGGAGGAGCTCGGTCTCGGCGTCCGTCACTTCGTCCGCGGGTTGTCGGGCGCCGACCATGCGGCCTGCCTGGTCATCGAGCCCACCAGCCTGCAACCGGTGATCGCCGCCCGCGGCGACGCGTACCTGGAGATCACGCTCACCGGCCGCGCCGCCCACTCCGGCAACCCGTCCGACGGCCGCAACGCGATCCACGGAATGGCCCAGGTCGTCGCCGAGATCGAGCGCTGGCACGGCGAGCTGGCCGCGAGCCCACATCCGCTGTGCGGTCCCGCCACCTGGAGCGTCGGCACCATCGAGGGCGGCCAGGCGACCTCCACCGTCGCCGCCCACTGCCGGATCACCGCGGACCGCCGCCTGCTCCCGGGCGAGTCCGCCGGGGACGTACGGAAGGAGGTCGAGAGCAACCTCGACGCCCTCGGCCTCGCCGGCCGCGACCTCGCCGTCGACGTCCATATGACCATGGACATGCCCGGCTTCGAGACCCCGGTCGACGATCCGATTGTCGACAACGTCGCCGCCGCGCTGACGGCAGCCGGTGCACCCTCGCCCGCCCCGACCGGCTGGACCGCCGCCTGCGACGGCGGCTTCGTCGCCAGCCAGGGCATCCCGGTCGTCGTGCTCGGCCCCGGCTCGGTCTCCGAGCAGGCCCACCGACCCGACGAGAGCGTCGAGGTCGCGGAGCTGATCACCGCCGCGCACACCTACGCCGCCCTCTTCCAGCACACAGCCGGCCCGAGCCCGGCATGATGACGCCCATGACTCAGCGCTCCTCTGTTGCCATCACCAACGCGTACGTCGTCCCGGTCTCCGCCGACCCGATCGAGAACGCCACCGTCGTGATCGAGAACGGGGTGATCACGGTGGTGGGAGCCGACATCGCCATCCCCGACGGAGTCGACACGATCGACGCGGAAGGCAAGTGGCTGCTGCCGGGGTTCGTCGAAGCGCACGGCCACATCGGCATCCACGAGCAGGGCGAGGGCTGGGCCGGGGACGACACCAACGAGATGACCGACCCCGACGGCGCGGCGCTGCGGGCGATCGACGCGGTCAACATCGAGGACGAGGGCTTCCGCGACGCCCTCGCCGGCGGGGTGACAACCGCGGTGATCAAGCCCGGCTCGGGCAACCCGATCGGCGGCCAGACTGTCGCGATCAAGACCTGGGGCGGGCGGACCATCGACGAGCAGGTCGTCTCCGACTCGGTCTCGGTCAAGAGCGCCCTCGGCGAGAACCCCAAGCGCGTCTATGGCGACCAGAAGAAGACCCCGTCGACCCGTCTCGGCGTCGCCAACATCATCAGGAAGGCCTTTGTCGAGGCGCAGAACTACGCCGCCAACGCGGCATCCGCCGAGGAGAAGGGCGAGCCGTTCGACCGCAACCTCGGCAAGGAGACCCTCGCCCGCGTGCTCGCCGGCGAGCTCGCCTGGGACCAGCACACCCACCGCGCCGACGACATCGCCACCGCCATCCGGCTGAGCGAGGAGTTCGGCTACCGCCTCGTGGTCAACCACGGCACCGAGGGCCACCTTCTCGCCGACGTGCTCGCCGAGAAGGACATCCCGGTCATCTACGGCCCGATGTTCGTGAGCCGCTCGAAGGTGGAGGTGCGCAACCGGGCCAACCGCAACATCGCCGCCATGGCCGCCGCCGGCGTCCGGGTCGCGATCACCACCGACCACCCGGTCATCCCGATCAACTTCCTGGTCCATCAGGCCTCCTTCGCCGTACGCGACGGCCTCCCGCGCGACACGGCCCTGGCTGCGATCACCACGAACCCGGCGAGCTTTCTCGGTCTCGACGACCGCGTCGGCGCGATCGCGCCCGGGCTCGACGGCGACGTCGTCATCTGGTCCGGAGACCCGCTCGACACCGACCACCGCGCGGAACGCGTCTTCATCACCGGCACCGAGGTCTACACCTGGAGCAGCGATGCCGACGCCGGACGCGGCGGCGGGAGCACGCGCGAGCGAGCGATGCGGTTCGGGATCTGATCGCCGTGTGTGCGAACGTTCCGCGCATGAGTCTCGGACGCAACGAAGCCCGCCCGGCGGACGTACCGAAGGGCATGACCCCCACTGACAAGCGCAAGATCCGCTCCGCGGCGTACTCCCTGCTTCTGGCGCCGGCCCTCGCCCTGGCAATCGCCGGATGTGGGTCCGAGGCCACGGACCCAGGCGCTAACGTGTCTGACGTGCCTACCTCATCGAGCCCGACGCCGAACGAGGACCCGAAGGTCGCCGAGGCGATCGCCGACCTGAGCGAGCGTCAGGGCGTGAAGAGCGAGGAGATCACCGTCGTCTCCAACGACGAGGTGACCTGGCGCGACGGCAGCCTGGGCTGCCCCGAGCCGGGGAAGATGTACACGATGGCGCTGACCGACGGCGTACGCGTGGTGCTGGAGGCTGCTGGGAAGCAGTACGAGTACCACGGCGGGAAGACCGGGTCGGTGACCTTCTGCGAGGACCCGCAGCCCCCGGTGCCGGACAAGAGCAGCGGGAGCAGTGACTCTCCCCAGTGACGGCGCCCATACGGGCCACGACGACGCCGAGGAGCGGGCCGAGGGCCTGAACAACCGGCTCAACTGGCTGCGCGCGGGCGTCCTCGGAGCCAACGACGGGATCGTCTCCACCGCCGGTGTGGTGATGGGCGTCGCCGGTGCGACCACCGACGACAGCGCGATCCTCATCGCCGGTGTCGCCGCGCTGGTGGCGGGCGCGATCAGCATGGCGGCGGGGGAGTACGTCTCGGTCTCGACGCAGCGCGACACCGAGGAGTCGCTGATCGCCAAGGAGCGCCGTGAGCTTCGGGACATGCCCGAGGAGGAGCTCGTCGAGCTGGAAGGGTTCCTGCGAGAACGCGGGCTCGAGCACGAGACCGCCTCCGACGTCGCCCGCCAGCTCACCAAGCGCGATGCGCTGCGGGCCCACGCCGCCCTGGAGCTCGGGATCGACGTCGACGACCTCACCTCGCCGTGGGCCGCGGCCGGGGCGTCCATGGTCTCCTTCTTCCTCGGGGCGCTGCTGCCGCTGCTGGCGATCACGCTCTTCCCCGACAGCGTTCGCATCTGGGCGACGGTCCTCACCGTCGCCGCCGCGCTCGCCGTGACCGGCTGGACCAGTGCGCGCCTGGGCTACGCGCCGCCCGTCCGGGCAGCGTTGCGCAACGTCGCCGGCGGGCTGTTGGCGATGCTGGTGACCTACCTCGTCGGCAGTCTCCTCGGCACACGGATCGGGTGACCGATCTCGGACGACCGGAACTCGGACGACCGGAACTCAGGTGAACCTGGCGGCGCCGCCGGGCACAATGGGTGTCGATGAATCGAATGTTCGTGGCGGTGATCCCGCCGGAGTCGGTGATCGAGGATCTCGACGAGTTCTTGTCCGTACGCCGCGAGGCGGCTGCTTTCCGCTGGGCGACCGCCGAGCAGCTCCATCTGACGCTCGCCTTCGCCGAGCACGTCCCGGACAGGTCGCTCGACGAGGCGATCGAGCGGCTGGAGACGGCCGCGGGGCGGCGTACGCCCTTCGCTCTGACCGTCACCGGCGGCGGCGCCTTTCCCAACGTCGCCGAGGGGAAGGTCCTCTACGCGGGCCTGGAGACCGACGCCGCCGAGGAGCTCGACCGGGTGGCCGCCGGTAGCCGGAACGCCCTGGTCAAGGCCGGGATCGAGGTCGACGGCGGACGGTTCCGGCCACACCTGACGCTCGCGCGGACGGGCCAGCCGGTCGAGCTCAGCAACTGGGTGCGGCTGCTCGACGCCTATCGCGGCCCGTCCTGGACCGTCTCGTCGTTCGCGCTGGTGCGCTCACGGCTGGGCGAGGGTCCGAGGAAGCGCCCCGTCTACGAGACCGTCGCGGCCTTCCCGTTCGGGCACAGCGCCATCTAGCGACGCGCCGTCGAGGACAGCTCCATCGAGCACAGCCCCGTCGGTTAAACCCGGGGACACGTTGCCCCGGGTGGTACCGATCGCCGATCCGGGTCGCTACCGTGTGCGGCCTGTTCTGACCTGACTGTGCTGATCCGACCCAGAGGAGAACCGGACATGAGTCGTCGAGTGGGGCGCAACGCCTACACCGGACTGTTCAACGACGTCGTGCTGCTCGCCGCCCGCGTGGTGGTCGGCGGGATCTTCGTCGCCCACGGCTGGCAGAAGTACGAGCAGGGTTTCGCCGGCACCGAGCAGTTCCTCGGCGGCCTCGGTGTCCCGCAGCCCGGGATCGCCGCCCAGGTGGCGACGTACGTCGAGCTGGTCGGTGGCGCCCTGCTGGTGCTCGGCCTGTTCGCGCCGATCGCCGGCGTGGTGCTCGCGGGTCAGATGGCCGGTGCGATCTGGTACGCCCACCGCACCACCGAGGTCTTCGTCGACCAGGGCGGCTGGGAGCTCCCGGCAGCCCTCGGCGTCGCCGCCCTCGTGCTCGGCCTGATCGCCCCCGGCCGGATCACCCTCGACCAGATCCTCACCTGGCCCTTCAAGGCCCGCGCTGCCAAGCGCCGCGCCGAGAACGACGAGGCCGCCGAGGCCTCCGCCCCGCCGTACGTCGAGGAGACCGTCACCCTCAAGGCCTGACCCCTCCCCCCTCGCCGAGGCGTCAACTCTGCAGGCCGAAGCGTCACTTGTGCAGGCCGAAGCGTCAACTCTGCAGGTCGAGGCGTCAACTCTGCAGGTCGAGGCGTCAACTCTGCAGGTCGAAGCGTCAGTTGTGCAGGCCGAAGCGTCACCGCAGTGCCATCTCGGCCTGCAGAACTGACCTCTCGGCCTGCAAAGCTGACGTCTCGGCCTGCAGAAGTGACGCCTCGGCGAGGGGTCAGCCGGCTACGCCGTAGAGGCGGTCGCCGGCGTCGCCGAGGCCGGGGACGATGTAGCCCTTCTCGTTGAGCTTCTCGTCGAGCGCGGCGGTGACGAGACGGACCGGCGCCTTGATGCCGTCGAGGGCCTTCTCCAGCGCCTCGATGCCCTCGGGGGCGGCCAGGAGGGTGACCGCGGTGATGTCGTCGGCGCCGCGCGAGACCAGGAAGTCGATCGCCGCGGCAAGGGTGCCGCCGGTGGCGAGCATCGGGTCGACCACGTAGCACTGGCGCCCGGAGAGATCGGCGGGAAGACGCTCGGCGTACGTCGTCGCCTCCAGCGTCTCCTCGTTTCGGACCATGCCGAGGAAGCCGACCTCAGCGGTCGGCAGCAGCCGGATCATGCCGTCGAGCATGCCGAGACCTGCCCGGAGGATAGGGACGATCAGCGGCTGCGGATCCGTGAGGCGTACGCCCTGGGTGGGCGAGACCGGCGTGACGATGTCGACGGCAGCGACCCGCACCCCACGGGTCGCCTCATAGGCAAGCAGCGTGACGAGCTCGTCCGCAAGCCGACGAAAAGTCGAGGAATCGGTCTCTTTGTTGCGCAGCGTGGTGAGCTTGTGGGCGACGAGGGGGTGGTCCACAACGAGGGTCTCCATGAGCCCGAACCCTACGTCACCTGCCAGCCCCTTGACCTTTACGCTACGTCAAGGTCTTCACTGGTCTCATGAAGATCGGAGAACTCGCCGCGGCGGTAGGGGTGAGCACCCGCACCGTCCGCTACTACCACCAGGTCGGGCTGCTGCCCGAGCCGGTGCGCTCCGCCGCCGGCTATCGCGTCTACGGCATGCGGGACCTCGTGCTGCTCAGCCACGCCCGGCGGCTCGTCGAGATCGGACTGGGCCTCGACGAGGTGCGCCAGGTCCTGGCCGACGAGGAGGGACGCGACCTCGGGGAGATCATCGCCTCGATGGACACCGCCCTCGCGGTGCAGCAGGAACGTCTGGCGGCTCAGCGGCGGCGCCTCGCTGAGCTGCGGGAACGGGTACGTGACGGTCACCTCGCGCTCGACGACCTCCCCGACCCGGAACTGGTCGAGTTCTTCACCCGGGTCGAGGCCGCCGGCGCCACCGGCCCGATAGCCAGGCTCGACCGCGACGTACTCGCGTTCATCCCCGGTGCCGACGCGAGTCGCTGGATCGCCCCGATGCTGCCGTTGCTCGGCGACGAGGACTACACCCGACGCCTGGTCCGGGTTTACGACGACTTCGACCGGCTCGCGGACGTGGAACCGGACGACCCGGTGGTCGGCAGGCTCGTGGACCTGATCCTCGATGTGCTGCCGGAGGAGTCTCTGCGTGCGTTGTCCGAGCACGACCTCGTGGGCGTCGGCGGCGAGTCCGTCATCGACGCGGTCATCGAGGAGCTCACCCCCGCCCAGGCCGCCGCCGCTCGCATGCTGATCGAACGCACCCGTGCACGTGCACTTGCGCCTGAACCGCACACCGTCACACAGGAGGAGAAGGAAGAATGACAGCCATCGACCTGACCGGACTGGTCAAGACCTTCGGCAGCGTACGGGCTCTGGACGGGCTCGACCTGCACGTCGAGACCGGCGAGGTGCATGGGTTCCTCGGCCCCAACGGCGCCGGCAAGTCCACCACGATGCGGGTGCTGCTGGGGCTGCTCCGCGCGGACAGCGGCACGGCGCGGCTGCTCGGCGGTGACCCGTGGCGCGACGTCGCCACGCTCCACCGTCGGGTGGCCTACGTGCCGGGCGACGTCCCGCTGTGGCCCAGCCTGACCGGCGGTGAGGTGATCGACGTGCTCGGCCGGCTACGCGGCGGTCTCGACGAGAAGCTGCGCAGGCAGATGGTGGACCGCTTCGAGCTCGACCCGCGCAAGAGGTCGCGGACCTACTCCAAGGGCAACCGGCAGAAGGTCGCGCTGGTCGCGGCGTTCAGCGCCGAGGCGGACCTCTACCTGCTCGATGAGCCGACCTCGGGCCTGGACCCGCTGATGGAGGCGGTCTTCCAGGAGTGCGTCGAGGAGGTCACGCAGCGGGGAGCGACGGTGCTGCTGTCCAGCCACATCCTGGCCGAGGTCGAGCGGCTCGCGGACCGGGTGAGCATCATCCGGGCCGGCCGTGCCGTCCAGAGCGGAACGCTGACCGAGCTGCGTACGCTGACCCGCACCACCGTCGTCGCCGACACCCGAACGCCGGTCACGGGCCTGGCTTCCCTCCCCGGCGTCCATGACCCCGAGTACGACGACAGCCATGGCACGCACACGGTCACGCTGGCCGTCGACACCGCCCAGCTCGACGATGTGGTCGGTCTGCTGCACAGGGCGGGGATCGTCTCGCTCCAGGCACACCCGCCGACGCTGGAGGAGCTGTTCCTCCGCCAGTACGGCGACGTGGTGCCCGGCGACGGGGATGGCGACACGGGCGACAGCGACACGGGCGACAGCGACACGGTCGACGACATGGACGTGGTGACCCGATGAGTGCCCACGAGCTCTTCGCCGGTACGTCGACCCTGATCCGGCTGGCGCTGCGACGTGACCGGCTGCGCCTGCCCCTCTGGACGCTCGGCATCGTCGGGATCTCTTCCGCCAGCGCGGCGACCGTGAAGGGAACCTACGACACGCCCGCCAAGATCGCGACGTACGGGCCGACGGCCGGGGAGAGCGCGGCGTCGCGGATCACCAGCGGCCGGCAGGTCGCCCTCGACACGGTCGAGGGGATCATCGCCAACGAGATCACCTTCATCGTCACGCTGGGCATCACGCTGCTGGTCGTCTTCACGGTGGTCCGTCACACGCGCGCCGAGGAGGAGTCCGGGGCGGCCGAGCTGGTCCGCTCTGGAGTCGTGGGACGCCACGCCGCGCAGCTGGCCGCACTCGTGGTCGCGCTCGCCGCGACGCTCGTCGTCAGCGGGCTGCTGGCCGCGGCGCTGGTCGCCCTCGGCCTGGAACAGACCGGCTCGCTCGCCTTCGCGGCGGAGGTCGGGATGCTCGGACTCCTCTTCGCCGGGCTCGCCGCCGCGGCAGCCCAGGTCACGGCGTCGGCCCGCGGTGCGCTCGCGATCGCAGGTGGGCTGCTGGGGGCGGCGTACGTCGTCCGCGGCGTCGGCGCCGTCGGCGACAGTGCGCTCTACTGGGTCTCGCCGTTCGGGTGGGCCCAAGGGGTCGATGCATTCGGCGACGAGCGCTGGTGGCTGCTCGGGGTGTTGCTCGCTGCCGCGGTCATCTGCTTCGGCCTGGCCGTGGTGCTGACCGCGCGCCGCGACGCCGGGGCCGGCCTGATGCAACCGCGAGCCGGTGCCTCGCGCGCCTCCGCCTCCCTTGGGACACCGTGGGGTCTGGCGCTGCGTACCCAGCGCGGCCTGGTCATCGGCTGGGTGGTCGGGCTGGCCGCGCTCGCCGCGATCTTTGGCTCCGTGATCCCCGAGGTGCCCGACATGCTGAAGGGCAACCCCGACATGCTCGAGGCGATGGGGATGGGGGCCGGCGCGGGTGACGCTCTGATCGACGCGTTCCTCGGCTACATCAACCTCACCCTCGGGGTGATCGGCGCGGTCTTCGGCGTCGCCTCGGTGTCGCGGCTCCGGTCGGAAGAGGACACCGGGCGGCTGGAGGCATTGATCGCCACCCCGCTCACACGAGCTCGCTGGCTGGTCGGCTCACTCGTCGTCACGGTCGTCGGCGTGGTGCTGGTGGCCCTGGCGATGGGCGCGGGGATGGTGCTGGGCTACGTCCCGGTCGCCGGTGAGGTGTCGGGTTCGCGGGTGTCCGAGCTGGTGCTCGGCATCCTCGCCCAGCTGCCCGCGATGCTGTTCGTCGCCGCCCTCGCCCTCCTCGTCCTGGCGTGGTTGCCGCGGTTCGCCGCCCTGGCGTGGGCGCTGGTGGCCTGGGTGGTGCTGGACGCCTTCCTCGGGGAGACTCTCGAGCTGCCCGACGGAGTCCGCTCGCTGTCGCCCTTCTTCCACCTGCCCGTATACCCGGCCGAGACCTGGACCGCCGGACCGACGGTCGTGCTCCTGGCCGCGACCGGGTTGGTCGCCGCACTGGCCTTTGTCGGCTACCGGCGTCGAGACGTGGGGTGACGGGGCGGTGTTTCGGATGCGAAACTCCGCGCGGTGAGCGTGGAATTGAGCGATGTGCCTAGACCGTGGGCGGTTTCGGTGTCACTCTGGTCGTGTGTCTGATCAGCTGGAGCAGATCGAAGGTGTTGACTTCGCCGTCGCGATGTATCGCGAGGGTGAAGCCTGGGTCGTGCGCGAGCTTGCGCACGACCTGCTGACCGATGTCGAGACTCTGACCCACGCGCTCCACCGGTTCCCAGGCGACGGCGGCGCGATCGCGATGGCAGCCATCGACGAGGACTTCTTCGTGATCGTCCGGGTCTCCGGCGCCGCGACCAGGGTGCTCCTCTCCGACGTGACCGCGGCCGACGAGTGGGAGATCGCCGCCTCGGCCCTCGACCTGCTCGGGCTGCCGCTGCCGGAGGAGGTCGAGGACGACGAGGACGACGAGCCCGCGGGTGATCTGGGCATCCTCGCCGACTTCGGGATGAGTGCGGTCGACATGGGCATGCTGCTCGACGACATGTTCGAGGACGACCTCTACCCCGACGAGACACTCTCCGAGATCGCCCGGGCGATCGGCTGCGGCGAGGCCTTCGACGACTCCGTCGGCCTCAAGCCCGCGTGACCCCGAGCCACCGCTGGGAAGGCCCGATGCGGGCCGCCCTCGACGAGGGTCGTGCTGCCTTGGCGACCGGCGACGTGCCCATCGGCGCCGTCGTCGTGGATCCTTCCGGCGCCGTGATCGGGACAGGCCGCAACGTACGCGAGGCCGAGGCCGACCCCACCGGACACGCCGAGGTCGTCGCGCTGCGCGAGGCAGCCAAGGCGCGCGGCGAGTGGCGCCTGGAGGGCTGCACGCTCGTGGTGACGCTGGAGCCGTGCACGATGTGCGCGGGTGCGTCCGTGCTGGCCAGGGTGGAGCGGATCGTCTTCGGCGCCTACGACGACAAGGCCGGTGCCGTCGGGTCGCTGTGGGACGTCGTACGCGACCGCCGGCTCAATCACCGCCCGGAGGTCGTTGCCGGTGTGATGGCCGATGAGCAGCGCGCTCTGCTGGAGGACTTCTTCGGCGCCCAACGTGGCGCCCCCGATTTCGGCGAAGACCCCCGGAGGTTGTAACTTATTCGGCGGTGACGTGTCCGAGCGGCCGATGGTGCAACACTCGAAATGTTGTGTAGGGAGACCTACCGTGGGTTCAAATCCCACCGTCACCGCCAGCCAGACAAGGGTGCTTGACCTGCGACAACGCAGATCAAGCGCCCTTTCTGCATCTCTGTGACGGGGATGAGCGCGCACGGCTGGGTGTTAATTATTCCAGACAAGTGTCTGTTATAGTTAACGCATGGATCTGTCCTTTCCGTACGCCACCTTGGTGCCGACCCTTGACGGCCCGGTGCTTCAGGTCCTCGCGCGGTCCGGCAAGCCATTGACCGGTCGGCAGATTCAACGAATTGCCGCTCGCGGCAGCGTTCCTGGTGTGGCACGTGTCCTCGACCGCCTGGTCGACTCGGGCCTGGTGACGGCCGAGCGGACCGGCTCTGCGATTCTCTACAGCGCCAACCGTGACCACCTCGCATGGCCGGCGGTGGAGACGATCATGGCGTTGCGGGAGGACCTGTTCGATCGCATCGCCGCTTCTCTTCGCGAGTGGGAACCTGCGCCTTTGAAGGCAGTGGTCTTCGGCTCCGCTGCGCGCGCGGACGGTGGGCCCGACTCAGATATCGACATCCTGCTCGTTCACGGCGACAACGAACCGACTCCTTGGTCGGACGAGCAGTACGCCCTCGGTCAACGGATTGCTCAGTGGACCGGAAACCACGCCCAGTTCGTCATGGTCGACGAAGGCAGGTGGCAAGACATGCATGCTGAGGGCGATCCACTTGTCCAGTCCGTCGAACGCGACGGCGTAGACCTCCTCGCGATAGCGCGAGCCGCGTGAGCAGGGCCAAGGGTCGGCGCGAGCCGTTCAACAGAGCGCAGGCAACTGCGAACAGCTCATCGCTCATGCCGCGATTGCCATCAGGGGCTAGCTGTAATGGGGCCTTTGCCTCCTGAGAGTGGACACGCCGAGCGGCGACGTCAGAGGTAGCGGCGGGCGACCGTGGCGGCCCGGCCCCCGTAGCCGCCGCCGAACATGGCGGCGTGGACGAGCAGCGGGAAGAGCTGGTGCAGGCCGAGGCGGTCCTCCCAGCCCTCGGCGAGCGGGGTGACGTCCTCGTAGGCGGCCATCATCCGCTCCAGGTTGGGGAGGCCGAAGAGGGCGAGCATGGCCAGGTCGACCTCACGATGGCCGGCGTACGCGGCGGGGTCGATGAGCCATGCCTGGCTGCTCCGGTCCCAGAGCACGTTGCCGTTCCAGAGGTCGCCATGGAGCAGGGCGGGTGGCTCGTCCGGGACCAGTGAGGGCAGCTTGCCGACGAGCTGCTCGACGCTCTCGGCGCCTTCCTCGTCGATGGCGCCGCGGTCGCGGGCGGCCTTGAGATAGGGGAGCAGGCGGCGTACGGCATAGAACTCCGCCCAGGTGTCCGCGGGCTTGTTGGGCATCGGCAGCCGGCCGATGAACCCGTCCTTCTCGGCACCGAACCCGTCGGCCGGCGTGCGGTGCAGACCCGCCAGCGCGCGCCCGAGGTCTTCGGCGGCCTCGGCGTTCGGGCGGCCGGGCTCGATCCAGCGCAGGACCAGGCAGTCGTGCTCGGCGGCGAGCACCTCGGGCACGTTGACCGCACCTGACTCCTCGAGCCGGCGAAGCCCGCGAGCCTCCGCGGCGACGAAGTCGTCACGCGCTGGGGAGTGGGCCTTCATCAACACCAGCGAGCCGTCGCTGAGCCGGATCTTGGTCGCGGTCGAGATGTCCCCGCCCGCGACGGGAGACGTGCTCACCACCGCCGCGCCGAGCAGCTGCTTGGCACGACGCGCGACCGCGGGTTGGCGGGTCACGAACCGGGCCTGGTCGCGGCCACGGATGCGACGATCGCATCGCTCGTACGCTCCACCATCGCCAACACCTCCCGGAATCCCTCAGCACCACCGTAATAGGGATCGGGTACGTCGCCGGGCCCTTCGGGATCGAAATCACGAAACATCCGCAGGGCCTGGTCGGGCGCCTGACCAGCCAGATCGGCCAGGTTCTCGGCATCCATCGCGAGCACGAGGTCGTACGTCTCCGGGTCGCCGACCGGCCACTGCCGGGCTCGGTGACGGTCGGTGTCGTGGTCCGCCTCGCGCAGCGTCGCGGCCGCCCGGCGGTCCATCGGGCCGCCGACGTGCCAGCCGCCGGTGCCGGCCGAGACCAGCTCCACCTCGTCGAGCCCGGCACCGTCGAGGCGCTCGCGCAGCACGACCTCCGCCATCGGGGAACGGCAGATGTTGCCCAGGCAGACGACGGCGATCTTCATGGCCCGAGTTTTACATTTCGGCCAAGATTGCGTGGCGGATGCCGCATGTCCGGTCTGTGGGGCCGCTCACTCGTCGCCGTCGGGCCAGACTCGATCGAGACCCCAGCCGACGATCGAGATGACGATGCCACCGAGCACCGCCGCCCAGAACCCGTCGACGTGGAAACCCACCCCGGTCGGGCCGAGGATCCACGCGGTCAGCCCGAGCATCGCCGCGTTGATCACGAGCAGGAGCAGGCCCAGGGTGAGCAGGATGAACGGGAACGCGAGGAACTTCAGGATCGGCTTCACGAATGCCGACACGATGCCCAGCACGAGGGCGACGATCAGCAGCGGGAGCAGCTTCTGCTTGACCTCGTCCATGCCGCTGGTCGGACCGTCGAAGTAGATCCCGCCGACGAGCCAGGTCGCCACGGCCAGAGCGATGGCGTTGGTGATGAGCCAGGTCACGATGCGCATGCCGGTGAGTGTGGCAGGCTCCGCAACCCCGCATAAGGGTCCGGCGGCATGTGTGGCAACTGTGTTGGTCTGGACAGGCTCGACCACCGGGGCGTGTTACTTCTCGAGGCGCAGCGCTTTGCAGATGGAGTGGGCCGCGTCGGAGAGGTGCTTCTGAAGGAACCGCTCGGCGTCGTGGATGCGGTCGGCGTCGAGGAGCCGGACCAGGGCGGCATGGTCCTCGGCCTGGTCGTGGGCATTGCGCCGGATGCGGTCGACCTGGGCGAGCGCGAGCTTGAGCTCGAGGACCAGGTGCTCCTGCATCGCGACCAGCCGTGGGGATCCGGTGAGGGCCACCAGGGAGAGGTGGAAGGCGAGGTGGCGCTCGTTGAGCTCGCGGTAGGTCGAGCTGTCTGAGTGGACGGCCGAGATGTAGGCATCCAGCGAGTCGTGCACCGCCTGGCGGGCCTCGGGCGAGGCGTTGAGCCAGTTGCGTACGCCGGCCCCTTCGAGCACCCAGCGGGAGGCGCAGACGTCGCGGACCGAGTCGGCCTCGGGGGTGGCGACGGCGACCCCCTTGTTGGGGGCGCGGGTGGCCAGACCCTCGGCGACGAGGATGGTCAGCGCCTCGCGGACCGTCGACCGGCCGACGCCGAGCGACTCGGCGAGGCCGTGCTCGCGCAGCGGAGTGCCGGACTCGAGCTCGCCCTGGAACACCGCCCGGCGAAGCTCGTCGGCGACGCGGTCGACCGTCGAAGCGGGCTCGTCCAGGGTGAGCGACTCGAACATGGGCCCCATTGTGGTACCTGCGCTGTCTTCCGGTGATGACCGTTCATGCACTAACCTATCGTTGAATGATTGTCTGACAATCAGTCAATCAGGCAATCAGACGTCCTGACGATCTGACGATCTGACTTGAGAGGGGTACGAATGAGCACTTCACTGAGCTGGGGCCGTCACTACCTGATGACCGAGCCGACGCACTACCGCATCGACTACGCCATCAACCCGTTCATGGACACCGCGATCCAGCCCGATCCGCTCCGCACCCGCGCGCAGTGGGACACCCTCAAGGCCACCATCGAGGAGGCCGGCGGCCGCGTCGACGTCATCACGCCGCGCGAGGACAGCCCCGACATGGTCTACGCGATGAACCTCGGCTTCGCGGCCACCCTCGCGGAGGGACGGCGCCACGTGCTCCTCTCCCACATGCGCTTCCCCGAGCGCCGCAACGAGACCAGCTCCGCGGCCGAGTGGTTCGCCCGGAACGGCTGGGGGATGGCGTACGTCGGCAAGGACGGCATCGGGCCGACCTTCGAGGCTGGAGACGTCTTCCCGTACGCCGGCCACCTGGTGGCCGGAACAGGTCCGCGCACCGACGAGATGGCGCTGAAGACCCTGGCGACCGAGATGGGCGTGCGGGTGCTCGGCGTTCGGACGACCCACTCGGGGATGTACCACCTCGACCTCGCCTTCTGCCCGCTCGACGAGCGCAGGGCGATCATCTGCCCCGAGGCGCTCGCGCCCGAGTCGGCGCAGGCGCTCCTCGACCTGATCCCGGAGCCCCTGGTCATCAGCGAGGAGGAGGCGCTCACCACCTTCGCCGCCAACTCGATCGTCATCGGCCGCACCGTGGTGATGCCGTCCTGCCCCGACCGCGTCCGCACCGTCCTCGAGGGCTGGGGCTTCACCGTCCGGGTCGTCGAGATGAGCGAGCTCCACCTCGGCGGCGGGTCGGTCCGTTGCGTCACCAACCCCCTCGACATCGTGGTCGGCCGCGACGTCCCCGTCGTTTACGGCGGCGAGGTCATCTCCACCTAAAGTCTGTGACCATGACCACCCCACAGCCCCGTCCCAGCGTCGCCGCCATGCCTGCGTACGTCGCAGGCAAGCCGCCGGCCGAGCGGCCGGGTCTGGTCACCTACAAGCTCTCCTCGAACGAGAACCCGTTCCCGCCCCTCGACGGTGTCCTGGAAGTCGCCGCCGAGGCGGCCGGGAAGGTCAACCGCTACCCCGACGCGGGCAGCACCGAGCTCTACGAGGCGCTCGCGACGGCCTATCGGGTCCCGGCCGAGGAGGTTGCGCTCAGCACCGGCGCGGTGGCGCTGATCTTCCAGCTGGTCTCGGCCTACTGCGGCCCCGAGGACGAGGTCGTCTTCGCCTGGCGCAGCTTCGAGGCCTACCCGATCGCGGTCCTGGCCGCCGGCGCGACCGCTGTGAAGGTGCAGGTCAACGACGACGGCCGCCACGACCTCGACGCGATGGCGGAGGCCATCACGGAGCGTACGAAGGTCGTCTTCGTCTGCACCCCCAACAACCCCACCGGCACCTCGCTCACCCAGACCGAGCTGGACGCCTTCCTCGAGAAGGTGCCCGAGCAGGTGCTGGTCGTGGTCGACGAGGCCTACGCCGAGTTCGTCCGGATGGACGACGCCGTCGACGGCATCGCCACCTATCGCGGCCGAGAGAACGTAGTCGTGCTCCGCACCTTCTCCAAGGCGTACGGACTGGCCGGCTTCCGGGTCGGCTACGCCCTCGCGCCCGCGGCGATCGCGACCACCCTGCGGGCGATGGCGCTGCCGTTCGGGGTCAACGTGGTCGCGCAAGCGGCCGGCGTCGCCTCCCTCGAGCGACGTGCCGAGCTGATGGAGCGGGTCGACACCCTGGTCGTCGAGCGTGCCCGGGTCGTCGACGGCGTGCGCGCCACCGGCTGGGACATCCCCGATGCCCAGGGCAACTTCATCTGGTTCGCCTTCAGCTCCGCCGATCGGTGCGCCGAGTTCGCCGCGGCCGCCGACGAGGTCGGCATCATGGTCCGCCCCTATCCGCCCGAGGGCGTGCGCGTCACGATCGGGGAGGCCGAGGCCAACACGCGCCTCATCGACTTGGCTGGTCGTTTCCCTCGGGGTTGACCCTGAACACGACCGCGACAGGCCCTGGGTCTGCGGGAATAGGGTTAACCAGAGGCCGCCGAGTGGGTAGCGTCCCGGCCATGACAGTTGCTGTGACGGCGCCCCTACCTGTTCTGCGGGAACGGTTGGTGTCGGTCCCCAACACGGTCACCGTGCTGCGCACCGTGCTCGCGCTCGCCCTCGGGATCGGAGCAGTTGCGGTCGACAGCCTGGCGCTGCTCGGAGTCGCGTACGTCTGCTACTGGGCCGGTGACTCGCTCGACGGCTATCTCGCCCGCAAGCTCGACCAGGAGACCAAGGTGGGCGCGGTCTTCGACTGTGTCTGCGACCGCGCCTCGACCTGCATCCTGGCCGTGGGCCTGATCGCGCACGCGCCCGAGGTGTGGCCGCCGGTGGCGGTCTTCCTGGCCAACTTCATGGTGCTGGACATGATGCTCTCGCTCAGCTTCCTGTGCTGGCCGCACGTGGTCAGCCCCAACTACTTCTACCTCATCGACGAGCGCGTCTTCCGCCTCAACTGGTCCCACCCCGCGAAGGCGGCCAACACCGCCGGTGTGGTGCTCATGGTCGTCCTGGGGCTGACCTGGCCGGTGTTCCTCTGGGTCGCCCTCGTGGCCGCGCTGGCGATCTTCGGGGTCAAGATCTGGTCGACGGTGCGGGTCGCGCGGCTGCTGGCGCTGGGCTGATGCTCGACCAGGTCTGGCACGCGCTGGCCGCGACCGGCTACGGCGTCGCCTCCGCCCTGGTGCCGATCTTCAATGCCGAGGCGTACGCCGGCGTGGCCGGTGCCGCGGGATCTCGGCTGAGCGCTCTGGTCGCGGTCGTCGCGCTCGCGCTCGGGCAGACGGTCGGGAAGGTGATCATCTACGAGGCCGCCGGGCGCGGTGGCAAGTGGTGGGGCCGGCGCTTCGCCCGCGGCGCCGAGAAGGACCGGACGGGGTCGCGGGGGCGGCGGTGGTGGGACCGTGCCGTCGTCGAGCTCGGCCGGCCGCGGACCGCGGTGCCGCTGCTCGCCGCGGCGGGGGTGGTCGGCGTACCTCCGCTCGCCATGCTCGCGCTCGCGGCCGGGGTCGCCGGCACCAACCGGGTGCTCTTCGTGGTGGTGTGCATCCTGGGCCGGACGGTCCGCTTCGGCCTGTTCGCCTTCGGCGTCGGGGTCTGGTTCCACTGAGGCCGGTCCAATAGGGCGGTTCGTCACCGCTGAGCGACGTCGATCGGTCAGGCTGGCCCCATGTCGATCAAGGTTGCGCTCGAGCACCGGACCACGTACGAGTTCGCGCAGCCTGTCGGGGTCACCCCGCACGTCGTACGCCTTCGCCCGGCGCCGCACACCCGGACGCCGATCGAGGCGTACTCGCTGTCGGTGACGCCCGCGAACCACTTCGTCAACTGGCAGCAGGATCCCTTCGGGAACTGGCTGGCGCGGCTGGTGTTCCCGGAGAAGACCGACAAGCTCGAGATCACCGTCGGGCTGGTCGCCGACATGGTGGTGATCAACCCGTTCGACTTCTTCATCGAGGAGTACGCCGAGAGCTTCCCGTTCGACTACGAGCCGGAGCTGAAGGCCGACCTGGGGCCCTACCTCCGCGACGTCGACTCGGCGACCGAGGCCGATGCCTGGCGGCGCCGGCTGCCACCGCTTCCCACGGACGGGATGCGGACCGTCGACTTCCTGGCGAGCCTGAACCAGGCGGTCAACGGGGACGTCGCCTACTCGGTGCGGATGGCGCCCGGCGTACAGACTCCGGACGACACGCTGCGGCTGGGCATCGGGTCGTGCCGCGACTCGGCCTGGCTGCTCGTCTCCCTGCTCCGTCAGTACGGCCTGGCGGCCCGGTTCGTCTCCGGCTATCTGGTGCAGCTCGCCGCCGACCAGGAGTCGCTCGACGGGCCGAGCGGCCCAACCGAGGACTTCACCGACCTGCACGCATGGTGCGAGGTGTTCGTCCCCGGAGCCGGCTGGATCGGGCTCGACCCGACCTCCGCCCTCTTCGCCGGCGAGGGCCACATCCCGCTCTCGGCCACGCCGCACCCGTCCTCCTCGGCGCCGATCGAGGGCGCGACCGACCCTGTCGAGGTCACCTTCTCCTTCGTCAACGAGGTAACCCGGGTCCACGAGGACCCGCGCGTGACCAAGCCCTACACCGGCCAGGAGTGGGCCCGGATCGACGCGCTCGGTGAGGCGGTCGACGCCCGTCTCCGGGCCAGCGGGGTCGAGCTGACCATGGGTGGGGAGCCCACCTTCGTCGCCCTCGACATGCCGGCCGACACCCGGCCCGGCTCCGAGACTGTGGCCGACTCCGAGACTCCGCCCGACTCAGAAGGGTCGGCGCAGTGGAGCACCGCTGCCGACGGACCGCACAAGCGCGAGCTCGCCGCCGACCTCGCCGAGCGCCTGCGGAGCGTCTACGGCAAGGGCGGCATCGTCCATCGCGGCCAGGGCAAGTGGTATCCCGGCGAGCCCCTCCCGCGCTGGAACATCGACCTGCAGTGGCGTACGGACGGGGAGCCGCTCTGGGGCGACCCGGCCCTCTTCGCCGACCCCTGGGCCGGCGGTGTCGAGACCGACAGGGCCGCCGAGCGCGTCGCCACCAACATCAGAGCCATCCTCGGCCTGCCGGAGGCGCAGCTGTTCGCCGCGTACGAGGACCCGCTGGCCAAGATCGCCCAGGACGTACGCCGCCCGGACGGCCCGAAGCCGGACGATGCCGTCGACCGGGGTGACCTGAACGTCACCGAGCTCGACAAGGAGGTCACCGAGCCGGTCGGCTGGGTGATCCCGATCAACACCGACGGCGGGGAGTGGACCAGCCCGCGGTGGAGGTTCCGTCGCGGGCGGCTGGTGCTCGCGCCGGGCACCTCGGCGGTCGGGCTGCGACTGCCGCTGGACTCGATCTCCTGGCACGACCCGGAGTTCGCCGGCGAGCCCTCCTATCTCGCCGCCGGTCCGCCGCTGGACCCGGAGATCCCGCAGGTCGAGGTGACCGATCCCGACGAGGCGCCGACCACGGCGCTCGCCGTCGAGGAACGGGACGGGCTGGTGCACGTCTTCCTGCCCCCGACCGACCGGCTGGAGGACTACGCGGCCCTGCTCCAGGTGGTCGAGAGGGCCGTCACCGATGCCGGGACCACGGTCGTGATCGAGGGCTACGGGCCGCCGCCCGACGCCCGGATCGCGCGGCTCACGGTCACCCCCGACCCCGGCGTGATCGAGGTCAACCTCCAGCCCACCGCCTCCTGGGCGGAGCAGCGAGAGCTGGTCACGAAACTCTACGAGCAGGCCCGTCAGGCGCGCCTCTCCACCGAGAAGTTCGACCTCGACGGCCTTCACACGGGCACCGGCGGAGGGAACCACCTGACGCTGGGCGGAAGCAGCCCCGAGCGCAGCCCGCTGCTGCGTCGCCCCGATCTGCTGGCCAGCCTGATCCGCTACTGGCAGCGGCACCCGAGCCTGTCCTACCTCTTCTCGGGTCGGTTCATCGGCCCGACCAGCCAGGCGCCGAGGTTCGACGAAGGTCGCCCGGAGGCGGTCTACGAGATGGAGATCGCCCTCCAGGAGGTGACCCGGATCGTCGGCGAGCAGGACGAGAAGGGTCTCGAGCCGCGGCCGTGGCTGATCGACCGCGCCCTGCGCCACCTGCTCACCGACCTGACCGGCAACACCCACCGCGCCGAGTTCTGCATCGACAAGCTCTACTCCCCGGACTCCTCACGAGGCAGGCTCGGCCTCCTCGAGCTCCGCGGCTTCGAGATGCCGCCCCACCCGCAGATGGCGCTCCTCCAGAGCCTGCTGGTCAGGAGCCTGGTCGCCTGGTTCTGGGAGGAGCCGTACGACGCGCCGCTGGTCCGTCACGGAAGCCGGCTGCACGAGGACTTCCTGCTCCCGCACGGGTGCCTGCGCGACATCGAGGAGGTCGTCGAGGACCTGCGCCGGCACGGGATCCCTTTCGAGTCACGATGGCTGGCTGCGTACGCCGAATTTCGCTTTCCGCGGATCGGTCTCGCGCGGGTCTCGACGGGCTCGGCCGGCTCGGCCGGCGGCGGGATCGAGCTCGAGCTGCGCCAGGCGATCGAGCCCTGGAACGTGCTGGGGGAGGAGGCGACCGATACGGGGACGGCCAGATACGTCGACTCCTCGGTCGAGCGGATCCAGGTGTCCGTCAAGGGGATCGACCCCGGCCGGCACCTGGTGACGTGCCAGGGTGTTCCCGTGCCGCTGACCCCGACCTCGATGAACCCGATCGCCTCGGGCTCCGCTTCGGCAGGTGGCACGTACTACGCCGGCGTCCGGTTCAAGGCGTGGAGCCCGTGGTCGAGCCTGCACCCCAGCATCGACGTCCAGGCGCCACTCCACTTCGACGTCGTCGACATCGCCTCCGAGACGAGCCTGGGTGGCGCGACCTACCATGTGGTGCACCCCGGCGGGCGCAGCTATGACCACCCGCCCGTCAACGCCAACGAGGCCGAGGCCCGCCGCGCGAGCAGGTTCGAGGCGAGGGGGCACACGACCGGAAGGCTCGACGTAGCCGAGATGCGCGAGCGAGCAGCCGGCGCGACGACCCCCGACAACCCGCACACCCTCGACCTACGCCGCGTGAGCCGCTGACCCATGCTCGCGCCACAGCAGATACGACGGGACGTTCTTGTCGGTTACCCATCGGTAGACCGACAAGAACGTCCCGTCGTATCCATCACCGGCGGCACCCGATGACAGTCCTCCGCGAGTACGCCGACGCGCTGGGGCTCCTCGACACCACCGAGCAGCCGTACGACGAGGTCATCGGCCCCGACGGCACGCTGCGCCCCGCGTGGAAGCCGATGGCCGAGACCGCCGTCTCGATCACCCCCGCGACGCTGACCCGCATCGGACACGACGTGGAGCGGTTCCTCGCCGACGACGGGGTCACCTACCTGCGTCCCGGTGCCAAGCCCGAGCCCTGGCGGCTCGATCCGGTGCCGCTCGTCATCGACCCCGCTCAGTGGCGCACCCTCGAGGTCGGGCTGGCCCAGCGCACCGAGCTGCTCAACGCGATCCTGGTCGACCTCTACGGCCCGCAGCGGCTCCTCGGCGACGGCATCATCCCCGCCGCGGTGGTCTTCGGCCACCAGGGCTTCCACCGCGCCGCCGCGCGAGCCAGCAGCCACGACCCGCGCCCGCTCGTCCTGGCCGCCACCGACCTCGGCCGCACCCCCGGCGGCGATTGGCGCGTGCTCGCCGACCGCACCCAGGCGCCGAGCGGGATCGGCTATGCCATGGAGAACCGCCGGGTGATCAGCCGGGTGCTCCCCGAGCTCCACCGCAACGCCGGCCTGCACCGGATGGAGCCCTACTTCGCGGCCCTCCGCAGCGCGCTGCTGGAGTCGGCACCGGGCGACCAGGCCGACCCCAGGGTCGTCGTCCTGTCCCCGGGAACCCACTCCGAGACCGCCTACGACCAGGCCTTTCTCGCCTCCACCTTGGGTTTCCCGCTGGTGCAGGGAGCCGACCTGACGGTCCGCAACGGCGAGGTCCTGATGCGTGCCAACGGCGACCGGCTGGAGCGCGTCGACGTCATCCTGCGACGGGTCGACGCGACCTGGTCCGACCCGCTCGAGCTCCGCGGTGACAGCCAGCTCGGCGTGGCCGGCCTGATCGAGGCCGTACGCCGCGGCACCGTCCGCGTCGTCAACGGCTTCGGCGCCGGCGTACTCGAGAATCCCGGGTTGGTTCCCTATCTCCCCGCCGCCTGCGAGGCGCTGCTCGGCGAGCCGCTCCGGCTCGGGTCGCTGGAGACCTGGTGGTGTGGCGATGCCGCTCAGCGTGCGGAGGTCGAGCGGCGGCTGGCCGCGGGGACACCGTCATCGAGGACCGTGGTCGTGCGGACGCTGGAGGGAGCGGTCGTCACCGGAACCCCCGAGGAGCTGCGCGCCAAGATCGCCGCGGCCCCCTACCGCCACGTCGGGCAGGAGCTGATCACGCTCTCCCAGGCGCCGACCTGGGTCGAGGGGCACGGCGCCGTCGGGCGGTCGCTGACGCTGCGTACGTTCTCGCTCCGCTACGGGTCGGCCTACCGCCCGCTGGTCGGTGGGCTGGCCTCGGTGAGGTCAGACGAGACCGGGCTGCCGCCGTGCAGCAAGGACGTCTGGGTGCTCAAGGAGTCGCCGCAGGTCGCCGACCAGGGCCTGGCCGACGTGCTCCCGATGACCCACACCCGCTCGGTCACGGTGCTCTTCCCGAGAGCGCTGGAGGACATGTACTGGTCGGGTCGCTACGCCGAGCGGGCCGAGGACCTCATCCGGCTCATCCTGGCCACGCACGTGCTGGCCGAAGACTTCAGAACCAGGCCGCGTACGTCCGGCGGGATCAGCCTCGAGGTCATGCTGAGCGCGCTCGACCGGCTGGGCGGTCACGGCCAGGCGGATGCGGACCCTTCGACAGGCTCAGGAAATCGCATCGACGCCGAGCTCCGCTCGCTGCTGCTCGACGCCGAGCGGCCGGGGTCGGCGGCGCAGTCGCTGGCTGGGATGCGGCAGGCCTTCAGCGGCGTACGCGACCAGCTCAGCCCCGACATGTGGCGGATCTTCTCCTCGACCGACCGGGCGGCCGCCGATCTCCGCGCCAATCCGCACTCGCTCCAGGTCGCCGAGTCGGGAGCCGAGATGCTGCACGGGATCCTGGCGATGCAGGGGATCGGGGCGAGCATGATCCGCGACGAGGGCTACCACTCGATCCGGGCCGGGCGGTTCCTGGAGCGGTCGATGCAGGTCTGCCACCTGCTCCGCGCCACCACGACGGTCAGACGAGGGCTCGAGGTCGACCGGGCCGTGCTCGACGCGGTCCTCGCCTCCGCCGAGTCCGCGGTCACCCATCGCCGCCGCTACCGGGGCTACGTACGCACCGGGGGAGTGCTCGACCTGCTCATCATGGACCGCGACAACCCGCGCTCACTGGCCTTCTCGCTGCACGAGCTGCGGCTGCATCTCACGAAGCTGCCCGGCTCGACCGGCTCGTCCCGCCCCGAGCGGCTCCTCGACGACATCACCGAGCTGCTCGAGCGCACCGAGGTCGCCGGCCTGGTCGCCATCGGCGGCGTCGGGCGCCCCAACCTGGAGTCCTTCCTCGACCAGGTCAACGCCCAGCTCGTCCGCCTCGCCGACGCCATCAGCGACGTCCACTTCGCCACCGGCCCGGCCCCCCAGCCCCTCAACGCCCTCCCGGCGCAGAAGGTGGCAGGGCAGGCATGAGATACGCGGTCACTCACATCACGACCTACTCCTACGACGAGGACGTCACCAACTCGTTCGGGATCGCCAACGTCACCCCGCGCGAGCTGCCGCACCAGCACGTCGAGTCGGCCGACGTACACGTCGTCCCCGCGCCCGCGGACCAGTCGAGCGATGTCGACTTCTACGGCAACACCGTGACCTACTTCCAGGTCCTCGAGCCGCACCAGAGGCTGGAGGTCACGGCCTCCTCCGAGGTCGAGGTCAGCAACCCGACGTACGACGAGGTGGCCTTCACCCAGCCGTGGGAGCGGGCGCGGCCGCTGGTGGACCCGAGCCTGCCGGGCGCCTGGCGGGCGGTCGACCTGGCGGTGGCCTCGCCGCTCGTGGAGCACACCCAGGAGGCGTACGACTTCGGTGCCGTCTCGCTGACGCAGGGGCGCGGGATCGTGGAGGCGGCGGAGGATCTGATGCATCGGATCCATGCGGGCTTCGACTATGACGACACGGCCACGACGGTCACCTCGACGATCCCGCAGATCTTCGAGGCCGAGGGTGGCGTCTGTCAGGATTTCGCCCACCTGATGCTGGCCTGTCTGCGAGCGCACGGGCTCGCGGCCCGCTATGTTTCCGGCTACCTCGCCACCAACCCTCCGCCAGGGAGGCAGCGGCTCGTCGGAGCCGATGCGTCCCACGCGTGGGTTGAGGTGTGGCTGCCACACTTCGGGGCAGACCTCCAAGGTGCGGGGACGGGCCAGTGGCTCGCCCTCGACCCGACGAACGACACCAGGGCCGACGATCGCTACGTGAGCGTCGCCTGGGGTCGTGACTATGCCGATGTACCTCCTGTGAAGGGGGTCATCTACACCGAAGCAACCACCTCGACATTGATGGTCTCTGTCGATGTGGCCCCCGACCAGCAGGAGTGAAAGTACGGTGTTGCTCGTGGCTGCAAATGAACGCGGGGGGCCTCCGCAGCGGGCAAGCATCGTCACCCGCGGCAGCCGCTGGCGTCGCGGAGTTCGCATCTCCGGAGTGCTGGTGGTCGTCGCGGCCCTTGTGGTGCTCACGCTCTGGCTGCTCGCGCGCAGCTCGACCCCGGCCGAGGTCACCCGCGAGTTCATGGAGACGACCTCGGCCTCGACGCTCTACCAGCTCGCCTCCGACGACGGAGACGAGCTCCTCGACGGCGGCGGCGCGAACGCGATGATCGACGCGGCCGAGGGGCGGCGGACGTACGCCGACGTCACCCCGCACACGCTGACCAGGACCCTCTTCTTCGCCGAGGCGGACGTCGAGGGCGACGTCGCGCGGGTCGCCGTCAAGATCTCGTACGAAGCCGAGGACGGCGACGTCCCGGACGACGCGATGATCGTCGTCCTCGTCCGTGAGGGGGACCAGTGGCGCGTCGACGACTGGGGGATGGCCGACGACAGCCGATGATGGTGGCATGAAAGCGTTCACCTGTCGGGAGTGCGGCAACCGTCTCTACTTCGAGAACTCGGCGTGCGTCTCGTGCGGCACGCGGTTGGCCTACTCGCGCGAGGAGCGCGAGATCGTGCCGGTCTCTCCCGATGGCATGTACGTCGACAGCGAGCGCTACATCTGGTGGGTCTGCACCAACACCCTGATCACCGGATGCACCTGGCTGGCGCGCACCGAAGGTGGGATGTGCTTCGCGTGCGAGCTGACCAATACCCGCCCGAACGACGCTGCCCCCGCCTTCGTCCGCGAGCAGTACTCCCTCGCTGAGCAGGCAAAACGCCATCTCGTGGTCGAGCTCGACGCGCTCGGGCTGGAGCTGCGTACCAAGCAGGCGGATCCGGCCGAGGGGCTCACCTTCGACCTGCTCGCCAGTGACGGCATCGCGTCCACGCCGGATGTGGTCATCGGCCACGACAGCGGCGTGATCACCATCGACCTCGCCGAGTCCGACGATGCCTATCGGGAGCACGTCCGGGCGACGCTCGACGAGCCCTATCGCACCCTGCTGGGTCATTTCCGGCACGAGGTCGGTCACTACTTCGAGTGGCAGCTGGTCCGCGGGCCCGAGGTGATGCGGCGGTGCACCGAGGTCTTCGGCGACGAGTCGATCCCCTACGACGAGGCCCTGCAGCGGCACTACTCGGAGGGACCGCCGGCCGGCTGGACGGAGCACTACATCTCGACGTACGCCACCATGCACCCGTTCGAGGACTTCGCCGAGACCTGGGCACACTTCCTGCACATCCGCGACACCCTGGACTCCGCCGCGTCCCACGGACTCTCCGCGCCGGTGCCCGACGACATGCCCTTCAGCCAGGTCGTCACCGACGTCTGGGCGCCGCTCTCGGCGGCGTTGAACGTCATCAACAGGTCGATGGGCCACGACGACCTCTACCCGTTCGTCATCCCGCCCGCGGTCCTGGACAAGCTCGACTTCGTCGCCACCGTGGTTCAGGATTCAACCACTCGGTTAAGGTGATCGCATGGGGCAGCAAGCGAAGTACGTACAGCCCGGCGACGAGTTCAACCGGGACATGAACTACATCCCGGACCGGATCACGCGGGAGGGTCGCAAGCCGGAGTTCGGGCCGGCTGATGTGCCCTTGTGGCCGGTCGAGCCCGGCCGTTATCGGCTGGTCGCCGCGGCAGCCTGCCCGTGGGCAAACCGCTCGGTGATCATCCGCAACCTGCTCGGCCTCCAGGACGTCATCTCGCTCGGACTCGCCGGCCCCACGCACGACGCACGGTCGTGGACCTTCGACCTCGACCCCGGTGGCGTCGACCCGGTGCTCGGGATCGAGCGGTTGCAGCAGGCCTACCTCGAGCGCTATCCCGACTATCCGCGCGGCATCACCGTGCCGGCCATCGTCGAGGAGGCCACCGGCAAGGTCGTGACCAACGACTTCCCGTGGATCACCCACGACTTCTTCCACGAGTGGACCGACTTCTTCGCCGACGACGCGCCGGACCTGTGGCCCCGCGCGCTGCGCGAGGAGATGGACGAGGTGAACCAGCGGGTCTTCACCGAGGTCAACAACGGTGTCTACCGATGCGGGTTCGCCGGGTCCCAGGAGGCGTACGACGCAGCTTATGTCCGTCTCTTCGCCGCTCTGGACTGGCTCGAGGAGCGGCTGTCGGGACAGCGCTATCTGGTCGGAGACCAGCTCACCGAGTCCGACATCCGGCTGTTCACGACGCTGGCCCGCTTCGACGCGGTCTACCACGGCCACTTCAAGTGCAACCGGCAGAAGCTCGTCGAGCTCCCCGCGCTGTGGGCCTACGCCCGCGACCTCTACCAGACCCCCGGGATCGGCGAGACGCTCGACTTCTCGCAGATCAAGGACCACTACTACATCGTCCACACCGACCTGAACCCCACTCAGATCGTCCCTGCCGGCCCCGATCTCTCCGGCTGGGACGAGCCCCACGGCCGCGAGTCGCTCGGTTAGCTCAGCGAGGAAGGTAGCCCGAACGCTCCGCCTTCCGCTGAGCCGTGACGGCGTTGACGTAGGCGTTGGTCGGCTGCACCCAGAGCAGCACCAGGATCGCGATCGCCAGGACGAGCTGCAGGATCCCGAGGACGACCGACTGAAGGAACATCACCGCCCCTGTGTCGGCGCTCATCGCCGTGGGGATGTTGGCCAGGCTGCTGAGGCCGCTGAAGATGGAGAACGCGCCGAAGACAGTCGCGACGATCCGTGCCCAGTTGCGGCCCTTGCCGTTCACCAGGGCCATCCAGATCCAAAGTCCGAGGGTCACCAGGCCGAAGACCACGAGCGCGCCCTGGATCACCGGGATGAACGCGTCGATGAACGACTCCGGGTCGAGGCCGGAGTCTTCGAGGCGAGGATCGCCTTCGAACTCGGTGAGCATCGTCTCCCTCATCCCGTCCACGTCGTAGCCGACGAGGATCAGGACGACGCCTACCGCCGACAGGACTGCTCCCAGCCACATCCCGTAGACGGCGTACGTCAGGCTCCTGGGTCGCTCGGCCGGAACGGTCGGAGGACCGGCGGGGCCGGCGGGGCCGGGGTAGGGCTGGCTGTAGCCGTAGGGGTGTGACATCGGTGCCTCCGGTGTTGATATGTGGGGCGACTCTAGCCAGGCTTCGTCACCCCGGCCACAGAAATTCCGGACCCGCTTCACCGTGGACAGGTACCGTTTGGCTATGTCGATGTGCGTCAGATCACAAGTCTGCGTAAGGCATGGCCAGCGGTGGCAACCCCACCCCGTGTGAAGGAAGAGTGATGACTGAATTCCTGGATCCGAGTCCCAGCCACACCGACATGGTGCAGCTGCTGAATCCCGAGGGCGAGCGGGTCTCGCACCCCGACTACGAGTTCTCACCCGACAAGCCCGAGGACGAGGCCGTACGCGGCTTCTACCGCGACATGGTGCTGACCCGTCGCCTCGACGTCGAGGCCACCGCGCTGCAGCGCCACGGCGAGCTGGGGCTGTGGGCGCAGCTGCTGGGCCAGGAGGCCGCGCAGATCGGCGCGGCCCGCGCTCTGGCCCCTCAGGACTTCGTCTTCCCGACCTACCGTGAGCACGGGGTCGCCTGGTGCCGCGAGGTCGACCCGATGCAGCTGCTCGGGCTCTTCCGGGGCACCGACCAGGGCGGTTGGGACCCGGCCGAGCACAACTTCGGGCTCTACACGATCGTGATCGGCGCTCAGACCCTGCACGCGACCGGCTATGCGATGGGCGTGCAGATGGACGGGCTCGTCGGCACCGGCGACCCCTTGCGTGACACGGCCGTCGTGGCTCACTTCGGCGACGGCGCCTCCTCGCAGGGTGACGTCAACGAGGCGATGGTCTTCGCGGCCTCCTACAACGCCCCGGTCGTCTTCTTCTGCCAGAACAACCAGTGGGCCATCTCCGAGCCGGTCGAGCAGATGGTCAAGGTGCCGCTCTACAAGCGTGCCCAGGGCTTCGGCTTCCCGGGCGTCCGCGTGGACGGCAACGACGTGCTCGCGACGTACGAGGTGACCAAGGCGGCGCTCAAGCGGGCTCGCGAGGGTGGCGGGCCGACGATGATCGAGGCCTACACCTATCGGATGGGCGCCCACACGACCACCGACGACCCGACCCGCTACCGGCTCTCCGACGAGGTCCAGGCGTGGAAGCTCAAGGACCCGATCGCCCGGGTGGAGGCGTACCTGCGCCGCGGTGGCGGCGCCTCGACGTCCTTCTTCTCCAAGATCGAGGCCGAGGCCGAGGAGTTCGGCGAGCGCCTGCGCGCCGGCATCCATGCTCTGCCCGAGCCGGATCCGGTGGGGCTCTTCGACAACGTCTACACCGAGCTGCCGCCGGAGCTGCAGGAGCAGCGGGACGGCTACGCGGCCTATCTGTCCTCCTTCGACCTCGAGGGGGTCTCCCGATGACGAAGATGACGTTGGCGAAGGCGCTCAACGCCGGTCTGCGGCGGGCGATGGAGGACGACTCGAAGGTCGTCCTGATGGGTGAGGACATCGGCCGTCTCGGTGGTGTCTTCCGGATCACCGACGGTCTGCAGAAGGACTTCGGTGAGGCCCGGGTCGTCGACACGCCCCTGGCGGAGTCGGGGATCGTCGGGACCGCTGTCGGGCTCGCGCTGCGTGGCTACCGGCCGGTGGTGGAGATCCAGTTCGACGGGTTCGTCTACCCGGCCTACGACCAGATCGTGTCGCAGGTGGCCAAGTTCCACTACCGCTCCGGCGGGCGGGTCGCGATGCCGATGGTCATCCGGATCCCGTTCGGTGGCGGCATCGGCGCCGTGGAGCATCACAGCGAGTCGCCGGAGGCGCAGTTCGCGCACACCCCGGGGCTCAAGGTCGTCGCGTGCTCCGACCCGGTCGACGCCTACTGGATGATCCAGCAGGCCATCTCCCATCCCGACCCGGTGATCTTCCTGGAGCCGAAGCGGCTCTACCACTCGACGAAGGCCGAGGTCGACGTCGACGCTTCGCCTGGGCCGCTGTTCGAGTCTCGGGTGGTGCGGTCGGGATCGGACGTGACGGTGCTGGCCTACGGTCCCACCGTGAAGACGGCCCTGACCGCCGCCGAGGCGGCCGCGGGGGAGGGCAAGTCGCTCGAGGTGATCGACCTGCGCACCCTCTCGCCGCTCGACATGGCGCCGGTGCTGGAGTCGGTGCGGCGTACGGGCCGGGCGGTCGTCGTCCACGAGGCCCACGTCAACCTCGGTCTCGGTGCCGAGCTCGCGGCCCGTGTCACCGAGTCCTGCTTCCACTCCTTGGAGGCGCCGGTGCTCCGGGTGGGCGGGTTCGACACGCCCTATCCGCCGGCGCGGGCCGAGGAGTTCTACCTCCCCGACCTCGACCGGATCCTCGACGCGGTGGACAGGAGCCTGGCATGGTGAGCGAGTTCCGTCTTCCTGACGTGGGCGAGGGCCTCACCGAGGCCGAGATCGTCGAGTGGCACGTCGCCGTCGGCGACGTCATCAAGGTCAACGACCCCGTCTGCGACATCGAGACCGCCAAGTCCGTCGTCGAGCTCCCCTCTCCCTATGCCGGGGTTGTCCAGGAGCTCCTCGTCGAGGTCGGCGACGAGGTCCAGGTAGGCACCCCCATCATCCGCATCGGCGACTCTGCCGAGGCATCACCCGCGCCGGCCGAGGCGTCACCCGCGCCGGCCGAGGGGTCACCTGTGCAGGCCGAGGCGTCACCTGCGCAGGCCGAGGGGTCACCTGTGCAGGCCGAGGCGTCACCTGCGCAGGCCGAGGGGTCACCTGTGCAGGCCGAGGCGTCACCTGCGC
>NZ_JBOHDN010000387.1:0-12641 GCF_050699375.1 Nocardioides sp.
GTGGTCATCGACCCCGGCCCGACCGACCCCGGACATCTGGACCGGATCGACGAGGTGGTGCGCGGGGCAGGCGCCCGTGTCGAGACGATCCTGCTCAGCCACCATCACGGCGACCACTCCCAGGCCGCGCATGCGGTGGCCGAACGCTGGCAGGCCGCGATCAAGCCGCGGGTCCAACAGGGCGTCATCCCCGACGGGACCAGGATCGACCTGGGCCGGAGGGCGGAGATCCGCACCGTCAGCACACCGGGGCACACCTCCGACGGAGTGAGCTTCACGGTCGGCAACCGTCGCGTGATGCTGACCGGGGACACCGTTCTGGCCCGGTTCAACCCCTACATCTCGCACCCGGACGGCACCATCGCCGACATGCTCGGCTCGATGGCTCGGATCGCCGATCTGGTCGATGACGACTGGATCCTCCTCCCAGGACACGGGCCGGCGGTGCGCGAGCCCAGCACCTATCTGCGCGCGCGGATGGGCGATCGGCAACGCCGGATCGACCAGGTCGAGAGGCTGCTAACCGATGGTGTGGCCCGTGAGCAGGTGACCGACCACGTCTACGCCAAGGTCGACGACGAACGTCGTCCGGCTGCTCGGGCCTCGGTCGAGGCCATCCTCCATTACCTCGACACCCACGCCCTCCGGGCGCGGGAGAAAGGCAGCACCCGATGACGACGACCCCCGAGGTCTCCCCGGAAGCGCGGTTCGCACCGCGGGCGACGCCGGAGACCCAGCCATACTGGGACGCCACCGCCGCCGGCAGGCTCGACCTTCCCAAGTGCCTGCCTTGCGACCAGGTCTTCTTCTACCCGCGTTCCTCTTGCCCCCGGTGCGGTTCCACCGATCTCGAGTGGGTGACTTGCTCGGGCTCGGGCCTTCTGCACACCTATGTGGTCTCCCATCGCCCGGCGCCGGGCTTCCCGGTCCCGACCGTGATCGCCGTCGTGGAGCTCGATGAGGGTCCCCGGATGATGACCAACCTGGTCGGTACCGACCCGGAGAAGCTCGAGCTCGACATGCCGGTCGAGGTCCGTTTCGAGCGACGCACGGGCGTCACGGTGCCTGTCTTCGCCCCTGCGGAGGAGAGCCGATGAGCCGCGACGTCGTCATCATGGGCGCGGCCGAGACCGACATCGGCAAGCTGCCTACCACCTCGACCCTCGAGCTGCACGTCGAGGGAGCGCGCCGGGCCCTCGCCGACGCGAACCTGACCAAGGACCAGGTCGACGGCATCGCCTCGGTCTCGATACCCGGCCCGATCCAGGTCTCGCACGCCCTCGGGATCACCCCGACCTACATCGACGGCACCGGCATCGGCGGCGCCTCCTTCCTCTTCCACGTACGTCACGCGACGGCGGCGATCAAGGCCGGCTATGCCGACGTCGTACTGGTGACACATGGCGAGTCCGGCCGATCCCGGGTGGGCGCGCCGATGCACGCACGAGGCAACGACTCGGTGCTGGCGCAGTTCGAGATGCCGTACGGCATCGTCGGTCCGCCGACCAGCTTCACCGTGCCGGCCCGCCGGTTCCTGCACGAGACCGACAACACCCTCGAGCAGCTCGCCGAGGTCGCGGTCGCACAGCGGCGGTGGTCCTCCCGCAACCCCAGGGCGATGTTCCGGGACGAGGTGAGTGTCGAGGATGTCCTCGGCGCCAAGATGATCGCCGACCCGTTCACCCTGCTGATGTGCTGTCTGGTCACCGACGGTGGGGGCGCCCTCGTCGTCGCCTCCCGCGAGTTCGCCGAGGCGCACGGGAGCGACAAGCCGCTGGTCCACGTCCTCGGCACCGGTGAGGCGGCCACCACGCCGCTGATCTCGCAGATGGAGGACATGACCCGCTGCAAGCAGTTCACCCTGTCCAGCCAGGCGGCGTTCAAGGAGTCGGGCATGTCCCACTCCGACATCGATCACCTGATGATCTACGACGCCTTCGCGCACGTCCCGCTGTACGGCTTGGAGGACATGGGCTTCGTCGGACGCGGCGAGTCCGGTGCGTTCGTCGCCGAGGGACACACCTCCCCCGGCGGACGCCTGCCGATGAACACCAACGGCGGCGGAATGTCCTACACCCACACCGGCATGTACGGGATGTTCGCGATCCAGGAGTCCGTACGCCAGCTGCGCGGCGAGGCCGCGGCCCAGGTCGACGGTGTCGACACCAGCCTGGTGCTCGGCAACGGCGGCATGTTCATGAGCGCGGCGACCCTCATCCTCGCCAACCAGCGCTGACCCCACCACCCGAAGGAGCAGATCCATGGCAAGCACCGACCGACAGGTCGTCATCATCACCGGCGCCGGTCGCGGTCTCGGCCGCGCGCACGCGCTCGAGTTCGCACGCCGCGGCGCGGCGATCGTCGTGAACGACCTCGGCGCCGGACTCGACGGCACCGGCAAGGCCGACGATCCCGCCCAGCAGGTCGTCGAGGAGGTTCGGGCGCTCGGCGGCGAGGCCATCGCCAACGGCAGCGACATCAGCGACCCGGAAGGCGCGCAGAAGCTGTTCCAGGACGCCCTCAACGAGTGGGGCAAGGTCGACGTGCTGGTCAACAACGCCGGCATCCTGCGCGACCGGATGCTGGTCAACATGTCCATCGACGAGTGGGACGCCGTCGTCAAGGTGCACCTGCGCGGCACCTTCGCGCCGATGAGCGTGGCCGCCCAGCACTGGCGTGAGCTCTCCAAGAGCGGCGAGGACGTCGACGCCCGGATCATCAACACCACCTCCTCCTCCGGCATCTACGGCAACCCGGGACAGATCAACTACGGCGCCGCCAAGGCCGGCATCGCCTCGATGACCGTCATCGCCGCGCAGGAGCTGCGCCGCTATGGCATCACCGTCAACGCGATCGCCCCCGCGGCACTGACCCGGATGACCGAGAACCTCAACCCCAACCGGCCCACGGTGGCCGAGGGCGACTGGAACCCGGGCGCACCGGAGAACGTCTCGCCGGTGGTGGTCTGGCTGGCCGGACCGTCCGCGCGAGACGTGACCGGTCGCGTCTTCAACGTACGCGGCGGGCACGTCAGCGTGGCCGAGGGCTGGGTCGCCGGCCCGACCGAGGAGAAGGACGGTCCGTGGACCGTGGACGAGCTCGACGTGGTGCTGCCCAGCATGATCGCGGGCGCCCGTGCCAACTCCCTCACCAGCGGAAGGACGCCAGAGGCATGAGTCTTGACCCCTCCGTCATCGGCGTACGCTCCGACCCGTCACCGCGGTCCTGGACCAGTGCCGACACGCTGCTGTACGCCCTCGGCGTCGGCGCCGGACACGACGATCCGCTGGCTGATCTGCGCTACACCAGCGAGCACGGCGACGACGCCTGCCAGGAGCAGAGGGTGCTGCCCACCTTCGGGGTGATGGTCACCTGGGGCACCAGGCGCGGCGGCCAGAAGATGGGCGACTTCGACCCGGCGATGCTGGTCCACGCCGAGCAGGAGGTCGTCCTGCACCGACCGCTGGCCCCGGAGGGGACGGTCTCGGTCACGTCCCAGGTCACCGGCATGTACGACAAGGGCAAGGGCGCTCTGGTCTCCAGCGAGTCCGAGGCGGTCGACCCCGGCACCGGCGAGGCCGTCGTGACCACCCGCAGCTCGGTGTTCATCCGCGGTGAGGGCGGGTTCGGCGGCGATCCGGGCCCCAAGGCCGCCTCGCCGATCCCCGGTCGCGATCCCGACGAGCTGGTGACGATGCCGACCTGGCCCGGCCAGGCCCTGCTCTACCGCCTCAGCGGCGACCGCAACCCGCTGCACTCGGATCCGCGCTTCTCGGCCCGAGGCGGCTTCGAGCGCCCGATCCTGCACGGCCTGTGCACCTACGGGGTCACCGGGCGAGCGCTGGTCAGCACCATCGCTCGAGGTGACGGTGACGCGATGGCGTCGATGGCCGGGCGCTTCTCCTCGCCGGTCCTTCCCGGCGAGACCCTGCAGGTCGCGATCTGGCGGGTGGACGACACCACAACCGCCTTCCAGACCCGGAAGGAGGACGGCACCGTGGTTCTCGACCGCGGACTGGCCACGTGGCGGTGATCCGTCAGCCCCGGACTCGATCTCGGCGGATGAGGCGCGAACTTCGTCCGCCGGGGCTGACTGGTGCCCTACTCAGCCGCCTGCGGCGCCTCGGCGATCTCTCCACCGAAGAGCCGCTGGGCCAGCGCGATCGCGTGCCGCGCGACCCTCCGGGCCTGGCGCTTGGTCTCGCACGCGGCCGTCATCCGGGCCGCCTCACCGATGAGCGCGGTCAGGATCGCACCGAGGAGCTGGTCCTCGTCGCTGCCGCCGAGGCCGAGAACCTGCAGGTTGCGGCGGATCCACTCGATGTTCCGCCGGCGGCGCATCATCTCGAACCCGGGCGGACCGTCACCGGCGTAGAAGACCGGCAGCAGCTGGCGGTCCTCCCAGACCGCGTCGAGATAGGCCAGCGCACCCGCCTCGAACTGGTCGAGCGGTGCCTCGACCCCGCTTTTTCGCACCTTCGCCACGCTGTCGGCAGCAGCGGCGGCAAGCCGGCCGACGTACTCATCCCACAGGGCGAGGTAGAGCTGCTCCTTGCCGCCGAAGTGGTGATAGACGCTCCCGACGCTGGAGTCGGCGCGGGCGACGACGTCGGAGACGCTGGCCACTGCGTAGCCCTTCTCGGCGAAGACCTCGCGAGATGCGTCCAAGAGCTGACGGCGCGTCTCCTCGGTCTTGGCCCAGCGACGCCCTCCGGGGCGTTGTGGTTCGACCTCTAGCGACATCGTTCACTCCTCGTCATGGTGCCGGATCTTCTCACAGTATGCGCATTTCCTCTTGACGAGGAACCGCTACTGCGTGACTCTTCTCATAGTTCCATTCTAGAAAATGATTCTAGAAACTCACTCTAACCGAAGGAGCGGGCCATGATCGACTTCGCACTGGGAGAAGAGCATCGGGCAGTCAAGGAGGCGGTGCGCCAGTTCGTCACCAAGGAGGTGATGCCACTGGAGGACCAGGTTCTTCTCAACGAGCGCAACGGCAGGCCGGCCCTCGAACCGGGACAGCTCAAGGACCTGCAGGCCAAGGCCCGCAAGTACGGCTACTGGGGCATCAACACCCCGGAGGAGTACGGCGGCATGGCCGCGGGAGCCCTGATGTCGGCGATCATCGCGGGTGAGGCCGGCCGCACGTTCGTGCCGTTCCGCTTCGGCGGCAGCGCGGACAACATCCTCTACGCCGGCAACGAGGAGCAGAAGAAGGAATACCTCATCCCGACCATCGAGGGTGAGCGCCGCAGCTGCTTCGCCATCACCGAGCCCGGCGCCGGCTCCGACGCCCGCAACATCCGGACCAGGGCGGTCCGTGACGGCGACGACTGGGTGATCAACGGCGAGAAGACGTTCATCACCAACGGCAACGAGGCAGACTTCGTCATGGTCTTCGCCGTCACGGACCCGGCGAAGGGTGCCGACGGCGGCGTCACCTGCTTCCTGGTCGACCGAGCGATGGGCTGGGAGTCCACGCCCATCCCGACGATGGGCGAGTGGGGCCCGGGTGCGCTGAGCTTCCAGGACGTCCGCGTCCCGGACGACCACATCCTCGGCGAGGAGGGCAAGGGCTTCGAGCTGGCGATGCAGTGGATCGGCAACGGTCGCTTCATGATCCCGGCCGGGGCCATCGGTGCCGCCGAGCGCATGCTCGAGATGGCCATCGAGCACGCCAACAACCGGCACTCGATGGGTCAGCCGATCGCGAACTACCAGTTCATCCAGGGGCACATCGCCGACAGCGCCGTCGAGCTGGAGGCCGCCCGCTGGTTGACCCTCCACGCGGCGTGGCAGGTCGAGAACAAGATGGACGCACGGCACGCCTCGTCGATCGCGAAGCTCTACGGCACCAACATGGCCAACCGCGTCGTCGACCGCGTTCTCCAGATCCACGGAGGCATGGGCTACACCAAGGAGCTCCCGCTGGAGCGGTGGTATCGCGAGCTGCGGCTGCTGCGCATCTTCGAGGGCACCGACGAGATCCAGCGCCGTACGATCGCCCGAAACCTCCTCAAGGGACACGTCAAGGTGGGAGCGTCGGTGGCATGAGCGAGCGCAAGCGAGCGAACATCGGGGACGTCACGGCGCCGCGTCCGTATTCTGGCGCCTGCGCTACGGAGGTGGCGCCATGACCACCCTCGACGCCGACCGGATGCAGGAGTTCTTCCGCCCGAAATCAGTCGCCCTCGTGGGGGCGACCGACAAGTCGGGCTGGTCGACGAGCACCTACAACAACCTTCTTCAGCACGGTTTCGCCGGTGACGTTCACCTGGTGAACCCCAAGACGCCCGTCGTCCACGGTGTCGAGACCCACCGGAGCCTCTCCGACATCCCGGGGCCGGTCGACCTGGCGTACGTCATGACGCCGATCGAGGTCGTGCCACGGATCCTCGAGGAAGGCGCGGCCCGCGGCGTCCGGAACTACGTCATCCTCACCGCCGGATACGGAGAGGTCGGTGAGGAGGGCGCGGTCCGCGAGCAGGAGGTCGCCGACATCGCCCGAAGGCACGACCTGACCGTCCTCGGCCCCAACGGCAACGGGTTCATCAACGCGGCCGACTCGATCACGCCGTACGGCCTGCCGATCCCACCGCCGCTCATCGGTGGCTCCGTCGGGGTGGTGCTGCAGAGCGGCGCCCTGGCCAGCAATGTGCTGGCGTTCGCCCAGGCGCGCAACATCGGCATCTCGCTCCTGGTGTCCATGGGCAACGAGACCGCGATGGCGGTGACCGACGTGATGAACGCGCTGGTCGACTCCCCCACCACCAAGGTGATCGCTCTTTTCCTGGAGAGCATCCGGCACCCGGAGGAGTTCGCCGAGATCGCCGAGCGGGCGCTGGCGGCGGGCAAGCCGATCGTGGCTCTCAAGATCGGCCGCAGCGTGAAGGCGTCGCGGACGGCGCAGGCTCACACCGGTGCTCTGGTCGGTGACGACAAGACGGTCGACGCCGCATTCCGGCAGCTCGGCGTGATCCGGGTGGGCTCGCTCGAGGACCTGATGGTCACCGCCGGCATGCTCGCCGAGACCGGCCCGCTGCCCGGCAATCGGATCGGCGTCGTCACCCCCTCGGGCGGCGCCTCAGAGATCATCTCCGACAGGGCCGAGGACGAAGGGCTCGAGCTCCCGGAGTTCTCCGCGGCGACGACGGCCGCTCTCCGGGAGGTGCTGCCACCTTTCGCCACGCCGAACAACCCGCTCGACGTCACCGGCTACGTGCTGCTCGATCGTCAGCTCATGTCGAAGGCACTCGACGTCGTCGCTGCCGACCCGGGCATCGACGCGATCATGCTGCTGCAGGACATGCCCCGGGCCACACCCGACTTCGACCTCGCGGTGGAGACCTACCGACACACAGCCGGGGTGGTCCGGTCCTCGGTGAAGCCGGTCGTGATCGTGGGCAACGTTCTCGTCGACGTCAACGAGACCGGGCGAGCGCTCCGGGAAGCGGCGAACTACCCGCAGATCGCCGGTGGCATCGAGCACGGCATGACCGCGCTCGGCCATGCGGCCCGGTGGTCGGAGACGTACCGGCGCCATCAGTCGGGCGCCGAGGCCCCGGTCTCGGTCGAGGTGACGGTGCCCGATGGACTTCCGCCGCGCACCGGGACCTGGACCGAACGTCACGCCAGCGGGTTCCTAGCCGCCAACGGCATCCCGATGGTGCCGTCCCTGGTTGCCACCTCCCCAGACGAGGCCACGCGTCTCGCCGAGGAGGTCGGCTTCCCCGTGGTGTTGAAGGCAGGTGCCGACGACCTGGAGCACAAGAGCGACCTCGGCGGCGTGGAGCTCGGTCTGACCGACGCGGAGGCGGTCCGCGTCGCCGCGGGACGCATCGCCGATTCGCTCGGGAAGGCGGGCCACGACGGCAGCACCACGGTCGTTCAGCCGATGCGCTCGGGCGGGACGGAGCTGCTTGTCGGCGTCGTCCGCGACCCGTCGTGGGGGCTGACGCTGGCGGTGGCCATGGGCGGTGTCTGGGTCGAGATCCTCGGTGACTCCCAGCTGCGTCTGCTGCCGATCTCGGACGCGGAGGCCCGACGGGCGGTCGAGTCGCTGCGCAGCGTCGAGATCCTCCGGGGCGCCCGCGGCCAGGCCCCTGCCGACCTGGAGGCCCTGGCAGCCGTGGTGGCCAGGATCGGCGCGATCGCGGTTGCGCTCGGCGACGACCTCGAGTCGCTCGAGGTCAACCCGCTGCTGGTCTCCGGCGACCGGATCGAGGCGCTCGACGCGCTGATCACCTGGCGGAGCTGAGCCGCTCACGAGGCCCGGGGTGCCGCCAGCACCCCGGGCCGGAGCGGCCTCGCGACGACCGGTCTCGGCGTCGGCTAGATTGCCGTCACCGAAAGCCCGAGGAGGAGCTCAGATGACCGCACCGTTGGCACGTACTGCACAGATGATGGCGCTCGCATTCATGACCATGGTCGTGGGTCTGGGGGTCGTCGTCGCGCTCAGCATCCCCGACCCCGACCTGCAGCTGCCCTCTGCGTACGTCATCGGCGGGCAGGTCGCGGCCGGCGTCATCATGGCCCTGCTGTGCTCGACCGTCGGCTTCGGCGCCGCTCCGGTCACGCCCGGGACCCTGCCGGAGAAGGCGACCAACGAGGGCCTGCAGAAGCACCAGACCTCGATGATCCTGCGCCTCGTCCTCAGCGAGGTCGTCGCGCTCGCCTCTCTCGCCCTGGCCTTCGTCCTCACCGAGGGACAGCTGCTGACGTACGTCATCGGCGCGGTCATCACGCTTGCGCTGATGGCCTTCTTCGCCTACCCCTCGGCGCGCAACATCCGCCGGCTCGAGGCCCAGCTCGACAGCGCCGGCGCTCGCTCGGGACTGGCCGAGGCCTTCGGCCTCGGGGACGGCCCGGCGAGCACGCACAAGGTTCTGTAACTCGCCGAGTCGGCTCATCCTGACCGCAGATCACGCCGAGTCGGCGCGTTATGACGCGCCGACTCGGCGTGGGGATTGGTCAGGACGGGCCGACTCGGCGGGCACCGGGTCGACCTCCGGCGGGATTACACCTTCAGGTCGATGCCCTCCGCGGCGAGCGAGTCGCGGTAGGCCGCCACGTTGCGCATCTTGACGCCCTCGTAGCCACGCACCATGTCCGGGAGCTCCGCGAGGCGGCAGGCCCGGGCGTACGATTCGTCGGTGAGGTTCCCGGCAAGGTCGAGGACCAGCGCCGAGTAGTGGGCGAGCAGCGCGCGCTCGGTGCGGCGCACCTCGGCCTGACCGAACGGGTCGAGCATCGTCCCGCGCAGGAACTTCAGCGTGGCCAGGAACCGGAGCACGAAGTGGAAGCGCGGAGCGAAGGTCATCTTGCGCTCCTTCAGCCACCAGCCGAGCGCCGGCGGGCGGAGCTTGAAGCTGATCCGGCCGGCCACCTCGGCGCGGACACCGTCCAAGGCGTCCGGCGCGGTGAGCAGCCGGGCGACCTCGTACTCGTCCTTGTACGCCGTCAGCTTGAACAGGTAGCGAGCGACGGCCTCGGAGAAGCGGGTGTCCTCGGTGACCGCACGCTCTGCGGTCCAGATCCGGTCGACTAGCTCGACGTACTTGCGGGCCGTCTGCTGGTTCTGGAAGCCGACGAGCTGCGGGGCACGGACCTCCGCGAGACGGCGCACCTCGCCGTCGAACGTCGCGTCGTCCAGGGCCGGGACTACGACCTCCTCGACCGGCTTCGTGGCCGTGCCCGTGACCTTGGCGAACTCCTCGGGCGAGGCGACGGAGGCACGACCCCAGCGGAACGCCGAGACGTTGGCGCCGACCGCGACACCGTTGATGCCGATGGCCTCCTCGATCGCCTCGGAGGGGATCGGAAGCGCGCCGGCCTGGTAGGCGGCGCCGACCAACAGGAAGTTGGCGGCGGCCGTGTTGCCGAAGAGCGTGTCCGCAGCGGCGAGGGCGTCGAAGGCCCGCAGCGAGGACGAGGCACCGTTCACCCGGGTGAGCAGCTCGTCGTCGGCCGGGTAGGCGACGTCCTTGTCGTAGACCATCGGGCCGGTCGGCGTCTTGCTGGTGGAGACGACCGCGCGGGTCCGCGACGGGTCACCGTAGGCGAGGTTCTTGCCCTCGGCCAGCGTCAGCAGGTCGAAGCCGAGCAGCGAGTCGGCCGAGCCCGGCGTGACCCGGTTGGACGGTTCGATCGCACCCGGGCCGAACCGCAGGTGAGCGGTCACCGGGCCCGCCTTCTGGCTCATCCCGACCTGGTCGAGGGACTCCACGCCGAAGCCGGCGCGAAGCGCCGCGGTCGCGAGCACCTGGTTGACGGTGACGATGCCGGTGCCGCCGATGCCGGCCATGAAGACGCCGTAGGTCCGCTCCAGCTCGCCATATCCCGGGTCCGCCACCTTCGGCGGCTCGGGCGTCGACTTCTTCGCCTTCTTGACCGTCGGGTCGGTCTCGACAGCCATGAACGAGGGGCACTCGCCCTCGACACAGGTGTAGTCGGTGTTGCACGAGGTCTGGTCGATGCGCGTCTTGCGGCCCAGCTCGGTCTCGACCGGCTGAACCGAGAGGCAGTTGGACTTCACGCCGCAGTCGCCGCAGCCCTCGCACACGGCCTCGTTGATCACGATCCGGGTGTTGCGGGCCTCGATCGTGCCGCGCTTGCGCTGGCGACGGGCGTCCGCGGCGCAGTGCTGGTCGTAGATCAGCACTGTGACGCCGGGGATCTCGCGCAGCTCGCGCTGGGCGTCGTCGAGGCGATCGCGATGCCACAGACGTACGCCCGCGGGGAAGTCCTTGCGCCGGTAGCGCTGCGGCTCGTCGGCGACCACGATGATCGCCTTGACGCCCTCGTTCATCAGCTTGTGGGTCAGCTGCGCCATCTCGACCGCACCCTGGCGCTTCTGCGCACCGGTCATCGCGACGACGTCGTTGTGCAGCAGCTTGTAGGTGATGTTGACGCCTGAGGCGACGCACGCCTGGATGGCCAGCTGGGCGGAGTGGAAGAAGGTGCCGTCGCCGACGTTCTGGAACATGTGCTCGGCGTGACTGTAGGGCGCCTGCCCGATCCACTGCGACCCCTCGCCGCCCATCTGGGTGATGCCGACGACCGCGCTGTCGTCACGCTGCGAGGCGGTCACCAGGGTGTGACAGCCGATGCCGCCGCCACCCAGCGAGCCGTCCGGCAGGGCGGTGGAGCGGTTGTGCGGGCAGCCGCTGCAGAAGTAGGGCGTCCGCGAGGTCGCCAGCAGCGGGAGGTCGATCCGGACCGGACCGGCGGGCTTCAGGTCGACACGACCCTTCAGCGCGCGGCGCAGCGGCGTGAGCAGGCGGCCGGCGGTCAGCTCGCCGTCGAGCGGCACCAGCGGGACGCCGGCGCGGTCCTTCTTGCCGACGATGACCGGAGCCGAGGGCTCGCCGTAGAGGATCTCGCGGATGCCCTGCTCGATGAAGGAGGTCTTGTCCTCGACGACGATGATCTCCTCGAGCCCCTCCGCGAACGTCGAGACGATGGTCGGCTCGACCGGCCACATCATGCCCAGCCGCAGCACCCGGATCCCGGCGGCCATCAGCTCGTCATGGTCGAGACCGAGGTCGGTCAGTCCCTGGCGCATCGAGTCGTAGCACGAGCCGGAGGCGACGATGCCGACCTTGGCGGTCGGTGCCTTGACCTCGATCCGGTTGAGCCTGTTCTCGGCGGCGTACGCCTTCACGACGCCCATCCGGGGGCCGTAGAGCTTCGCCTCGGCGCCGACGATGCGGTCCGGGAACAGCTCGATCTTGGTCGGCTCGTAGGTGTAGGGAACGCCGTCCCAGTCGGTCTTCGGGGTGACCGGGTCGAGGACGCCGATCTCCGGGTTGACCACCCAGGCGCCGTCGGCGACGTCGGCGACGATCTTGAGCGCTACGACGCAGCCGGAGGCGCGGGAGAGGGCGATGCCCTCCATCCCGTACTCGACGATCTCGGAGGCGTTGCGCGGGAACAGCACGGGGATGCCGAGCGAGGCCAGGGTGCGTTCACTGACCGCCGGGACGGTGGACGACTTCGCGGCCGGGTCGTCGCCGACCAGCATCAGCATGCCGCCGTCGGGGTGCGCGCCGTACATGTTGGCGTGCCGCATCGCGTCGAGCGCGCGGTCGACGCCGGGTCCCTTGCCGTACCAGACACCGGTGACGCCGTCGTAGCGCTCGGTGTCGAGGGTGACCGCCGACTGGCTGCCCCAGACCGCGGTCGCGGCGAGCTCCTCGTTGAGGCCGGGGACCACGGTGATGTCGCTGTCGGCCATCTCCTTGGGGAGGCTCAGCAGGAGCTGGTCGAGGCCGCCCAGCGGGCTGCCCGGGTAGCCGGAGATGAACGTGCCGGTACGCATGCCACGGCGACGGTCCAGCTCGCGCTGCTCGACGAGCATCCGCGCGATCGCCTGGATTCCGGTGAGCAGGACCGGTCCGGCTCCGACGCGGTAGCGGTCGGCCAGGTCGTAGGCCTCGAAGGCGGTTCCGGGTTCGAAGACGGCGGTCATCGGGCGACCTCCGGGGGCGTGACAACAGGCATGGTGACTCCTCCATCTGCCGGGCCCCGCTGGTGGTGAGCCCGGAAGGTTTGCCGGGACCGCCCGGGTGAGGGCGACCCCTTAGGAACCACCCGCGGGGTGCACGGATGGCGTGGGTCACATCATGCTGGATGTGACC
>NZ_JBOHDN010000388.1:0-9739 GCF_050699375.1 Nocardioides sp.
ACCGCGACCACACCTCTGCCGGATAAGCCACCGCAACACTCCTTCATCAGGGATGTTGCTTAGACCGCTGGATTCCGCCGACGTCTCGGCCGGAATAAGTGACGCCTCGGCGGGGGTTGGGATCTGACGTGAAGCTGAGCGTTCTCGATCTCGTCCCGGTTCGTAAGGACCAGTCCTCCGCGGATGCGCTGGCGGCGACGCTGTCGCTGGCCAAGGTGGCCGACGATCTGGGCTACGAGCGCTACTGGCTGGCCGAGCACCACAACATGCCGGCCGTGGGTTCGACCAACCCGCCGGTGCTGATCTCCCTGGTGGCCGGCGCGACGGAGCGGATCAGGGTCGGGTCCGGGGGAGTGATGCTGCCAACCACGCGCCGCTGGTGGTCGCCGAGCAGTTCGCGCTGCTCGAGGCGGCGTTCCCGGGGCGGATCGACCTGGGCATCGGCCGCGCGCCGGGGACCGACCCGGTCACCTCGTGGGCGCTGCGCCACGGTGCCGGGGGAGTCACCGACGATGCCGTCAACCGTTTCCCGGAGTATCTGGACGACATCGTCGCCATGATGGCGCCCGAGGGCGTCGGGCTGATGGCGGGCGGGCGCCAGCACGTCCTGCACGCGACGCCGTCGGCCAACACGGTCGCCGAGCTGTGGCTGCTCGGCTCCTCCGACTATTCCGCTCGCCTGGCGGCCACGAAGGGCCTGCCGTACGTCTTCGCCCATCACTTCGCCGGCGACGGCACCTCGACCAAGGCGATGATCGAGATCTACCGCTCCACCTTCGAGCCCTCGGAGCTCCTGAGCGAGCCGAAGACGTTCCTGACGGTGAACGCGAGCGTCGCGGAGACCGCCGAGGAGGCCGAGCGCCGGGCGCTGCCGCAGCTGCTGACCATGCTCAAGCTGCGCACCGGTCAGCCGCTGACCGCGCAGCCCAGCATCGACGAGGCGGAGAAGACCGAGATCCCAGAGGCCCACCAGGGACTCATCGACACCATGCGCCGCCGCTGGATCATCGGCTCCGCCGCGTACGCCAGGGCCAGCCTGGCCGGGATGGCCGATGAGTACGGCGTGGACGAGGTGATGGTGAACCCGGTCGGGTCCGCGTACGAGGGAACCGACCCGCGCACCGGACCCGCCCGCGAGGAGACTTTGCGGCTGCTGGCAGGCTGAGACAGGCTCGCCCAACGGTTCGGGACATCGTCTCGAGGCGGGACGGCGCGCCTGAACAAGATGGGCACAGGGACCTAGGACACTGTCTGGTTCCGGGCGCGTGTCGATACGCTCGCGCACTGGTTGTGCCAATCTTTTCACCGCTCTGTTTCCTTTTCCACAGTTGAAAGTGCCGCCTCATGACACGCTGGAGCCTGCGCAGGTTGACGCGCCGGGCACCCAAGGCTGCGACGCTCTCTGAGCAGTCAGATCCGGGTCTTGCTCGCTCATTTCCTCCGACCAACACGCAGGGTTCGCCCTTTCCGCAGGTGCCGCCGCCCGCCGCGGCTTCGTCGGTCCCGGCTCTGCCGCCGCAGGAGGAGGACGAGGCCTGGCCCGAGATCATGGAGCAGTTCGGTCTTCACATGATCAGCCTGGCCGAGCAGATGCGCATCTCGCTCGACGGGCTCGAGTCCGACGAGGACGACCCCGACCGGCTGCGGAGGCTCTACGAGGTCGACCACGCGGTCACCCGGATGCGCCGCGCCAGCCGCGACATGCGCACGCTCGCCGGACGGGCAGAGGACGAGATGGGCGGCACCGACACCTCCCTGCTGGACATCATCAGGATGGCGCTGTCGAGCATCGAGCGCTACAACCAGGTCGCCATCGGCCGGGTGAGCGACCTCGCCGTCATCGGGTACGCCGCCGATGACATCGCCTGCCTGATCGCCGCGCTTCTGGACAACGCCACCAAGTACTCGCCGGGAACGGTGTCGGTCAACGTCCACCTGGCCGATGCCGGCAACGTGCTGTTCCGCATCGAGGACACCGGGATCGGGATCCCGGAACGGTCGGTCGGGCGCCTCAACGCGCTGCTGGCCGGCCCGATCGTAGAGCTGGTCAGCAAGTCCGGGAGCCACACGGGATTCCCGGTGGTGCACCGGATCGCTCGCAAGTACGACATCGACGTGCACCTCGCCACCAGGCCGAGCCCCGGCAACGGGATGATCGCGATGGTGACGGTGCCGGCCCAGCTGCTGTGCGACGTGCCGCTCGTGCCGATCGAGCCGGCCGAGCTGCCGAGGACGGGCCCGGCCACCGGCAGCATCTCGGTCCTGCCTCCCGCTCCGCGCCAGCGCGGACCCCAGCAGACGCCGCAGCAGACGCCGCAGCAGGCGCCGCAGCCGAGGCCGCTGCAGCGGCCCCAGCCGGGGCTTCAGACGGGTTCGCAGCAGGTCCTGCCGATGCGCCAGCCCTGGCCGGAGACCAGCGGATCCGCACCGGAGCCCACCGCCGAGCCGGCTCGTGAGCCCGTGTCCAAGCCCGTACGTCTCCCATCGGCCCAGTTCGCGCCGGCACCCACGCAACAGCCCTCGCCGGAGATCTCCGCCGACACGATGAAGACCCCGCTCCCCACTGCGGTGGCTGGGACGGATGAGGCGAACGGGGCCTCCGCGGCCGACGAGCAGAGCGGACCAGTAGAGTCCGGGGCGCTCCCACGGCGGGAGCCGGTCAGCCTGCGCGACAAGCAGACCGTGCGCGAAGCAGCCGTTGGGCCGCAGACCCCCGAGGGCTCACCCGAGGAGAAGTCGTCGGCCCGACACTCCTTCGCCGATGATCTCGACGCGTTCTCACTCGGCAGGTAAGTCCCAGCAGTGAAAGGAACTCTTTCGTAATGGAAAGCCCGGTCGTCCCCCGCGACCCCAAGGAATTCAGCTGGCTGATCGACAACTTCGCCAGCTCCACACCTGGAGTGACGCACGCTCTCATCGTTTCCTCCGACGGGCTCCCGTTGATCGGCGCGGGTGGGATGAGCGCCAACCTCGCCGACCCGCTCGCCGCGATGACCGCCGGCGTGATCAGCCTCGGCAACAACATCGCCCGCGAGGTCGGCGAGCCCGGCTGCGACCAGGTGATGCTGAAGTTCCACACCGGTCATTTCCTGTTCATGGGCATCGGTGACCTCGCCGGTTTCGCGGTGCTCGTCGGCGCCGGTGTGAACCTCGGCGTCGTCGCCCACAAGATGGCTCAGCTGGTCGACGCCGTGGGTCACGTGCTCACTCCGCAGATGCGCGACGAGCTGCGCCAGATGACGGTCAGCTCCATGGCCGGGGAGCGGGCGTGACGCGGCCTCAGCGGGTGAACCGGAGGCCCATATGACGACCAACCCATGGGTACGTCCCTACGTACTGACCGGCGGTCGCACCCGGACCAAGCACCAGCTGTACGTGCACACGCTGGTCTCGGCAGCACACTTCGACGCGCGGGCCGCTTCCAAGCTGGCACCCGAGTCACGCAAGCTCTATGACCGCGTACGTCTCGGGCCGCAGTCGGTCGCCGAGCTGTCGGCACACAGCGGTATCTCTCTCGGTGTGACCCGCGTGCTGCTCGAGGATCTGGCCTCGACCGAGCACCTGCAGATCAATGACGGGGCATACGACTCCCCGTTCGACCACCGTCTGTTGAAGAGAGTTATCGATGGCCTTTCCGAGCTCGGCTGACCGTCCGACCCCGACCGTCACCTCCGCCAAGCTCGTGATCGCAGGCGGTTTCGGCGTCGGGAAGTCCACCATGGTCGCCTCGGTCTCCGAGATACCCCCGGTCAACACCGAGGCGTGGATGACGCAGGCCGCCAGCTCGGTGGACCCGCTCTCCGACGAGAGCGCGAAGACCACCACCACGGTCGCGATGGACTTCGGCAGGGTGACCCTCGCCCCCGACCTGATGCTCTACATGTTCGGCACGCCGGGGCAGCCCCGATTCTGGCCGATGTGGGACGACCTGTGTCGCGGCGCCAGCGGTGCCGTCGTACTCGTCGACACACGCAGGCTCGACGCGTCCTTCCCCGCGGTCAACTACTTCGAGAACGACACCGACGTGCCGTTCATCGTGGCGGTGAACCTGTTCGACGGGAAGCTGACCCATCCGCTGGAGAAGGTGCGGGACGCGCTCTGCCTCGAGGACCGCACCCCGCTGGTGACCGTGGACGCTCGCGACCGCAGGTCGACGGCCAAGACGATGGTCGCCTGCCTCTCGCACACGATGAAGACCACCCCCACCGTCGCCTGAGGGCGACGAGGCGTCTCAACTCCGAAGGAGCAATGTTCCAGTGCGCAAGATCCTGATCGTCGGCGCCGGACAAGCGGGCCTGCAGCTCGCCCTCAGCCTCCAGGTCGAGGGCTACGACGTGACGGTCATGTCGGCGCGTACGCCCGACGAGCTGCGCGACGGCTGGCCCACGTCGACCCAGGTCATGTTCGAGCCCGCCCTCAACACCGAGCGGGCCTACGACCTGAACCTGTGGGAGGACGAGGCGCCCCGCATCCGCGACGTCGGCATCTCGGTCAGCCCGGAGCCCGGCGTCCGCGCGCTGAAGTTCGACGGGCCCTGGCAGCCGTACGCCATGTCTGTGGACCAGCGTCTGAAGATGTCCACCTGGCTCGAGCTCTTCGAGGATCGCGGCGGCCGGATCATCTACCACCCCGTGATGACCTCGGACCTGGCCGGCCTGGCGCCGATGTACGACCTCACCCTCATCGCCGCGGGCAAGGGCGAGATCGTCGAGCTCTTCGATCGCGACCCGGTCCGGTCCAAGTACGTCACCCCCGGCCGCGCGCTGTCGGCGATCTACCTCCACGGCATGGTCGAGCCCGACGACTTCCCTGCCGGAAGCATGCGGATCAATGTCGCGCCGGGGGTGGGCGAGCTGTTCGTGATCAGCAACCTGACCATGTCCGGTCCGAGCCGGGTAGCGTTCGTCGAGGCGATCCCGGACGGACCCTTCGACTGCTTCTGGGATCGCCCGAAGCCGGAGGAGCACCTGCGCCGGCTGCGGCATGTGATGCAGGAGCACATGCCGTGGGAGGCCGATCTGCTGCGGGACGCCGAGCCGACCGACGCTCGCGCCTCGTTGTCGGGATCGCTCACCGGCACGATCCGCAAGCCGTACGCGGAGATCGCCGAGGGCACCTACGTCCTCGGGATGGGTGATGTCGTCGTGCTGAACGACCCGGTCGCGGGGCAGGGCTCCAACAGTGCGGCCCACTGCGCCGGGATCTACACCAAGGCGATCGTTGACCGCGGGGACCAGCCGTTCGATCCCGAATGGATGCAGGCCACCTTCGAGACGTTCTGGGAGGACCGCGCCCAGCATTCGACCGGCATGACCGACGCGCTGCTCAACCCGCTGCCCGAGCACGTGCAGCAGGTGCTCGGCGCGGCCTCGCAGCATCAGCAGGTCGCCGACCGGTTCTGCAGGCTCTTCCCGCACCCCGAGGACCTTGGTCCCTTCCTGGGCAACCCGGAGGCGGCACTCGCGTACGTCGCGAAGGTGGCCGAGGCCGACGCGGCCACCGGGGCTTGACGATTAGGGCATTGCTGTTCTAGAGGTCTAACCTTGGTAGTCGGTCCAACGTGGGTCTGTCTCGTCGTGCCTCGCGGCTGCCCGGTCAGCGCGCTTCTGTGCGCTCGCGGGTGAGACATGCAGATGGCTTCACGAGGTCCACTCCGGTTTCTCGGAGAGGTTCCCGGACCGCCCGCGGATCACCTGATCCGTGGTTTGAACGGTAGATGACCGACCAACAGATTGCAGAGGGCATGCCGAAGAAAGAAGGCGTGATCGAGATCGAGGGCACCGTAGTGGAGGCCCTCCCCAACGCTATGTTCCGCGTGGAGCTGAGCAACGGGCACAAGGTTCTCGCCCACATCAGCGGCAAGATGCGACAGCACTACATCCGGATCCTTCCTGAGGACCGCGTGGTTGTGGAGCTGTCCCCCTACGACCTGACGCGTGGTCGGATCGTCTACCGGTACAAGTAACCAAGCCGGACGATCAAGAAAGGGCTGACATGAAGGTCAACCCGAGCGTGAAGAAGATCTGTGACAAGTGCAAGGTGATCCGTCGCCACGGCCGCGTCATGGTGATCTGCGACAACCCGCGCCACAAGCAGCGCCAGGGCTGAATCCAATTCGAGCCCTCCGGGCTCGGGCCTCTTCGAGGGCCGGATCCGGGGTCTTGCGGGACAACTGAATATTCGCATCGAGTCGCTAGGACGTCAGTCCGAAGTCACCTCCGGAGCAGAGGCCGGAGCCCGAGGGTGCCACCCCGGGACGCGACCCGACCGACACCTCTGAATGAACCTAAGGAACACGATGGCACGCCTCCAAGGTGTTGACCTTCCGCGCGACAAGCGTGTGGAGATCGCTCTCACCTACATCTACGGCATCGGCCGTACCACCTCGCAGAAGCTCCTCGAGGCCACCGACGTCAACCCGAACACCCGGGTGCACGCTCTGGCTGAGGACGAGCTGGTCAAGCTCCGCGACGAGATCGAAGCCCAGGGTATCCAGACCGAGGGTGACCTCCGTCGTGAGGTCCAGGCTGACATCCGCCGCAAGATCGAGATCGGCAGCTACCAGGGTCGCCGCCACCGTCAGGGCCTCCCGGTCCGCGGTCAGCGCACCAAGACCAACGCGCGCACCCGCAAGGGCCCCAAGCGCACCGTCGCCGGCAAGAAGAAGACCAAGTGATCCGACGCCTGTACCGGAATTTTCCGGGCAGCGTTGATCCGGCCTTCGCCTCGATCTCACAGACCAGCCAACACAGGAGTTAATGCATGCCTCCGAAGACCCGACAGGGTGCGACGAAGGTTCGTCGCAAGGAGAAGAAAAACGTCGCTCAGGGCGAAGCCCACATCAAGAGCACGTTCAACAACACGATCGTCACGATCACCGACCCGACCGGTGCGGTGATCTCGTGGGCCTCGGCCGGCACCGTCGGTTTCAAGGGCTCGCGCAAGTCCACCCCGTTCGCCGCTCAGATGGCCGCCGAGGCCGCTGGTCGTCGGGCGATGGACCACGGCATGAAGAAGATCGACGTCTTCGTCAAGGGCCCGGGCTCGGGCCGCGAGACCGCGATCCGCTCCCTGGGTGCGATCGGCCTCGAGGTCGGCACCATCCAGGACGTCACGCCGGCTCCGCACAACGGTTGCCGTCCGCCCAAGCGCCGTCGCGTTTGATCCCCACCGAGACATAGAAGGAGACTGAAGAGTAATGGCTCGTTACACCGGACCCATGACCCGCAAGTCGCGCCGTCTCGGTGTCGACCTTGTCGGCAACGACGCGGCGTTCGAGAAGCGCCCCTACCCTCCCGGCCAGCACGGCCGCGGCCGCATCAAGGAGAGCGAGTACCTCCTCCAGCTTCGTGAGAAGCAGAAGGCTCGCTTCACCTACGGCGTGATGGAGAAGCAGTTCCACTCCTACTACGCCGAGGCCCACCGCCGCGGTGGCAAGACCGGTGACAACCTGCTCCAGCTGCTCGAGGGCCGCCTGGACAACGTCGTCTACCGTGCCGGGTTCGCCCGGACCCGCCGCCAGGCCCGCCAGCTGGTCGTTCACGGCCACTTCCTGGTCAACGGCAAGAAGGTCAACGTGCCTTCGTTCCAGGTCACCGCTCACGACGTCATCGACGTTCGCGAGAAGTCCCTGGAGATGACCCCGTTCATCGTGGCTCGCGAGACCCACGGCGAGCGCGTCGTCCCGGCTTGGCTCGAGGCTGTCCCCGGCCGGATGCGCATCCTGGTTCACCAGCTCCCGGTCCGGGCACAGATCGATGTGCCGGTCCAGGAGCAGCTGATCGTCGAGTACTACTCGAAGCTCTGATCGGCGCTACGCAGTAACCACGGTGAGTCCCCGGCGTTCAAACTTCACACAAGAGGTACGCCGGGGCCTTGCCGCCCCCACAGCCTTCCGTCATCACCCCTTGAAGTTCGGGTCCGTCAAATAGCGGTCGGCCCGGAAAGGACAAATCAGTGCTTATCGCACAGCGCCCAACCCTGTCGGAAGAGTCCGTCGAGGAGTTCCGCTCCCGCTTCGTGATCGAGCCCCTCGAGCCGGGCTTCGGTTACACGCTGGGCAACTCTCTTCGGCGCACCCTGCTCTCCTCGATCCCCGGTGCCTCGGTGACGTCGATCAAGATCGACGGCGTTCTCCACGAGTTCTCGACCATCGAGGGCGTCAAGGAGGATGTCACCGAGATCATCCTCAACCTCAAGGGTCTTGTCGTCTCCTCCGAGCACGACGAGCCCGTCACCATGTACCTGCGCAAGTCCGGTGCCGGTGACGTCACCGCTGCCGACATCGCGCCGCCGGCCGGTGTCGAGGTGCACAACCCCGACCTGAAGATCGCGACCCTGTCCGACAAGGGCAAGATCGAGCTCGAGCTCGTCGTCGAGCGTGGCCGTGGCTACGTCTCCGCCGTTCAGAACAAGGGTGCCGAGAACGAGATCGGCCGCATCCCGGTCGACTCGATCTACTCGCCGGTCCTCAAGGTCAGCTACAAGGTCGAGGCCACCCGTGTCGAGCAGCGCACCGACTTCGACAAGCTCGTCATCGACGTCGAGACCAAGCCGTCGATCGCTCCCCGCGACGCGATCGCCTCGGCCGGTAAGACCCTCGTCGAGCTCTTCGGTCTGGCTCGTGAGCTGAACGTCGACGCCGAGGGCATCGACATCGGCCCGTCGCCGGTCGACGAGCAGCTCGCCGCCGACCTCGCCCTCCCGGTCGAGGACCTGCAGCTGACCGTCCGCTCGTACAACTGCCTCAAGCGTGAGGGCATCCACACCGTGGGTGAGCTCATCTCGCGCTCGGAGCAGGACCTGCTCGACATCCGCAACTTCGGCGCCAAGTCGATCGACGAGGTCAAGCTGAAGCTGCACGAGATGGGCCTGTCCCTCAAGGACAGCGCTCCCGGCTTCGACCCGTCCGCCGCCCTCGCCGCCTACGGCGACGATGACGACGACGCCTTCGTCGAGGACGAGCAGTACTGAGTTCATAGCGCCGGGCCAGGCGGCTTCGCCGCGGCCCGGCGTTTGATCCCGCGAGTGGGAGTCGGGTCCATGCGGCCCGGCGTTTGATCCCGCGAGTGGGAGTCGGGTCCATGCGGCTCGGCGGAGAATGTTTCACCACCATGGAAATCGCAGCAGCAGCTGCGTCTACCCCGGTACCTAGTACGGCCGGAGAGAAGGAGCAGGCTCGATGCCTAGCCCGAAGAAGGGTGCCCGCCTCGGCGGTTCGCCCGCGCACCAGAAGCTGATCGTCTCGAACCTCGCCACCGCGCTGTTCGAGAACGGCCGCATCACCACCACCGAGGCCAAGGCCCGGCACCTCCGCCCCGTCGCGGAGAAGCTGATCACCAAGGCCAAGAAGGGTGACCTGCACAACCGTCGCGAGGTCCTCAAGACCATCCGCGACAAGTCCGTCGTGCACACCCTCTTCACCGAGATCGCCGAGCAGTTCGCGGAGCGTCCCGGTGGCTACACCCGGATCACCAAGATCGGTCCCCGCAAGGGCGACAATGCTCCGATGGCTGTGATCGAGCTCGTCACCGACGCCTACGAGCCGAAGACCAAGGCTGCTCCGGCCGCCGCGGCTCCGGTTGTCGAGGAGAAGGTCGAGGAGGCGCCGGTCGAGGAGACCGCTGCCGAGGAGACCGCCGAGGTCGAGACCGAGGCTGCCGCCGAGGCGACCACCGAGGACGAGTCCAAGGCCTGATCTGGTTCTGAGCAGTGGCCCGTCACCCGTGAGGGTGACGGG
>NZ_JBOHDN010000389.1:0-7865 GCF_050699375.1 Nocardioides sp.
CTCATCGGCCGAGTACGTGGCGCAGCGCCGCCTCCAGGGTCGGGTGGCGAAACTCATGGCTCGTCCCGAGAGCGACCGGCTCGACACGCTGGCTCGCCAGCGCCATCTCCTCGGCGCCCTCCGTGCCGAGAAGGAGGCGGGGTCCGAGGGCAGGGGTGGGCAGCAGGGCCGGGCGGTGGAGCACGCGGGCAAGGGTCTTCGCGTAGGCACGGCCGGTGACCGGTTCGGGGGCGACCGCGTTGACCGGTCCCTCGAGCGTGTCGTCGAGGACCGCACGGTGGTAGACGTCGGCCAGGTCGTCGATGCCGATCCAGCTCAGCCACTGCTCACCGCCACCGAGCGGCCCGCCCAGGCCGGCGGCGAAGAGCGGGCGCTGGAGCCTCAGCGCACCGCCGGCCGGGGTCTGCACGATCCCGGTCCGCACGTTGACGACGCGTGGCCCCTCGACGCGGCTCGCGGCCTCCCAGTCGGCGACCACGTCGGCAAGGAAGCCCTGGCCCCGTCCCGAGCCCTCGGTGAGCAGCTCGCGGCCCCGGTCCGCGCCGTAGAACCCGATCGCGGAGGCGCCGACGAAGGCGGGTACGCCGCTGCGTGCCGCCACCTCGGCGAGACGGCGGGTCGGCTCGATCCGGGAGTCACGGACCGCCGCCTTGTGCACCTCGGTGAAGCGCCCGGCGATGGACGCCCCCGCCAGGTGGACGACCGCGTCGACGCCGTCGAGGAGGTCCGGGGCGGGCGACGATGGGTCCCAGCGGCGCTCGTCGGTCCCTGCCGGGGTGCCTCTGACCAGCCTGATCACCCGATGACCACCAGTGGTCAGCAGCGGCACCAGCGCCCGCCCGACCGTCCCGCTCGACCCGGTGACCGCGATCGTGAGGGACCTGCCCGCTGCGTACGGTCTGCGGTGGGTCCTCAGGTCCGCGGCCAGCTGAGCGTGCCGATAGGCCAGCATCCGGTCCACCGTCCCGCCGGGCGCGCTCGTCTCGATCGTGTCGGTGACCAGGGTCGACCCGGCATCGGCGGCGAACTCGTGCCGGTGGGTCCACGACAGCGGTCCCAGCGAGGCGAGCCGGTCGGTGAAGAGGCGCGGCGGGTCGTACGCCTCGGGGTCGTGCCGCGCAACCCAGTCGAGCCCCGGCGCCAGCGAGAGCACGGCCGTCCCGTCGCCCAGGTCCGTCGCCTCCGCGCGCACCTTCCCCGGCATCCAGGGCGGCATCAACCGATGGATCGCGCCGGGCCGCCCATGCCACTCGAACACCTCCTCGAGCGGTGCCTCGACCCGCGTGCTCAACGTGTGGACCCGAACCAGCGGCGACGTCATGTCTGAAGCGTTGCGCGGATCAGACGCACGTTCAACCGGCCCGACCGCCAGCAGGTCAGAAGCGGAGCCTGCGGAGGTAGGACCAGCCGACCTCGGCCGTCTGGAGCGGGGTCACGTCGGGACTGTCGTTCTCGACGATGTACTCCTCGACCCGGTGCGCCGCGAAGAACCTCGCGAAGTCGATGAAGCCGGTGCCGAGGTCGCGGTGGTCGCCGGTCGCCGAGTCGCGGTCCTTGACGTGATACTGACGGACCTTCTGAGGTGCGTCCCGGATGACGTCGAGGGCGAAGTCGGTCGCGTCCTCGTCGGAGAGGCCACGGTTCACGCCGCCGGTGACGGCCCAGTAGAGATCGACCTCCAGGTGCACCACCGACGGGTCGAGCTCGCTGGTGAGCACGTCCCACGGCGTGACGCCGCCACCCAGATCGGTGGTGAACTCGTGCGCGTGGTTGTGGTAGCCGTACGCCACCCCGTAGCGCTTGGCGGCGGCCGCCTCGGTGTTCATCTGCTCGGCCCACAGCTGCCAGTCGGCCAGCGAGGAGGAGTCGAGGAACGGCACCGCGATGAAGCGCTGCCCGAGGGTCGCGGCGTTCTCCAGCTTCTCCGCCAGCGCAGCGGGCGAGGAGCTGATGCCGTCGTGGGAGGACGAGGCCCGCACACCGATCTCGTCGTAGAACGTACGCAGCTCCGCGGCCGTCCTGCCGAAGTAGCCGAGCGCCTGCTCCACCCGGGGATAGCCGATGTCGGCGATCGCCCGCAGCGTGTCGTCGTAGCCCGCGTTGCCGGCCGGCCAACCTAGCGCGTCGCGCACGGTCCACAGCTGGATCGAGATCCGCCCCGGCGGCACTCGGCGTACGGCATGTGCCGCGGCGGCCGCCGCGGTGCCCGTGGTTCCGGTGGCCCCCATCGTCGCCGCGCCTGCGATGCCGGCGAGCGCGCCCGTGAAGATCGTGCGCCGGCTCACGCCGCGCTGGGCGAGCGAGCGCCGCAGCGCGCCCTCACCGTCGTATCCGTAGCACATGTCGTCTCCCTCGATAGATGGTTCGGGCCCAGCGGTGGCGGGGCTCAGTCGGTGGTGCTGAACGCGGCGTCGAAGGCGGCCTCGGGCGCGTCGAACGTGTTCGCCCGCACAAACTCCAGGGCCTCCGGGGCACCGCGAAGACGGTCCATCCCGGCGTCCTCCCACTCCACGGAGATCGGGCCGTCGTAGTCGATCGCGTTGAGCATCCGGAAGCACTGCTCCCAGGGCACGTCGCCGTGCCCGGTCGAGACGAAGTCCCAGCCGCGCCGCGGGTCGGCCCACGGCAGGTGCGAGGAGAGCCGGGCGTTGCGGCCGTTGCCGGTCTGCATCTTCGTGTCCTTGCAGTCGACGTGGTAGATCCGGTCGCGGAAGTCCCAGAGGAAGGCGACCGGGTCGACCTGCTGCCACACCATGTGCGACGGGTCCCAGTTGAGGCCGAACGTCTCGCGGTGCCCGATCGCCTCGAGCGTCGCGACCGTCGACCAGTAGTCGTAGGCGATCTCGGAGGGGTGCACCTCGTGGGCGAACCGCACGCCGCACTCGTCGAAGACGTCGAGGATCGGGTTCCAGCGGTCGGCGAAGTCGCGGTAGCCCGCGGCCACCATCTCCTCGGTGACGGGCGGGAACATCGCGACGTACTTCCAGATCGAGGAGCCGGTGAACCCGACGACGGTCTTGACGCCGAGCCGCTGCGCCGTGCGAGCGGTCATCTTCATCTCCTCGGCCGCCCGCTGACGTACGCCCTCGGGCTCGCCGTCGCCCCAGACGCGGTCGGGCAGGATCGCGCGGTGCCGCTCGTCGATCGGGTCGTCGCAGACCGCCTGGCCCTTGAGATGGTTCGAGATCGCGTAGACGCTCAGCCCGTGCTTCTCGAGCAGGTCGAGCCTGCCCTTGACGTAGGAGTCGTCCTCCGCCGCCCGCCACACGTCGAGATGGTCGCCCCAGCAGGCGATCTCGAGCCCGTCGTATCCCCACCCGGAGGCGAGCTCGCACACCTTCTCGAAGGGCAGGTCCGCCCACTGTCCGGTGAAGAGGGTGATCGGTCTGGTCATGCTGTTCCTTCCCTGAAAGATCTCGTACGCAGCCGGCCCCTGACCAGGCCGGGCTCGCTCAGTCGGGTATGGACTGCCAGGTGCGGCTGTCGGAGCTCGTCTCCACGGCCGCGAGCACCCGTTGGACCTGGAGGCCGTCGGCGAAGCTCGGACTCGGATCCGTGTCGGTGGCGATCGCCTGGACGAGGTCGACGACCTGGTGGGTGAAGCCGTGCTCGTAGCCGAGGCCGTGCCCCGGAGGCCACCATGCCCCGACGTAGGGGTGGCCAGGCTCGGTGACGACGATCCGGCGGAAGCCGCCCTCCTCGTCGTCGATCGTGGCGTCGTGGAAGTGCAGGACGTTCATGTCCTCGAAGTCGAACGCGAGGCTGCCCAGCGAGCCGTTGATCTCGATACGGATGGCGTTCTTGCGGCCGGTGGCGAAGCGGGTCGCCTCGTAGACCCCGAGCGTGCCGCCGGCGAAGCGGGCGATGAAGACCGCCGCGTCGTCGACGGTGACCGGGCCCCGCTCGGTGCCGGCCGTGGCTGAGCGCCCGGCCGACACGGTCGCCACCGGACGCTCCTTCACGAAGGTCTCGAGCTGACCGCTCACCTCATGGATGGTGTCGCCGAGGATGTGCTGGGTCAGGTCGATGACGTGCGCCCCGATGTCGCCCAGCGCGCCGGAGCCCGCCTTGGACTTGTCGAGCCGCCACGAGAGCGGAGAGCTGGGGTCGGCGAGCCAGTCCTGGAGGTACTGCGCACGTACGTGCCGGACCTCGCCGAGCCGGCCGTCGGCGACGAGCTTGCGGGCCAGCGCGATCGCCGGGACGCGGCGGTAGGTGAACCCGACCATCGCCCGGATCCCGCGGGTCGCCGCGTCGGCGGCCGCTGCCGCCATCCGCTCGGCCTCCTCGACCGAGTTGGCCAGCGGCTTCTCGCAGAGCACGTGCTTTCCGGCGGCGAGAGCGGCGATCGCGATCTCGGCGTGGGTGTCGCCGGGCGTGCAGATGTCGACCAGGTCGACGTCGTCACGCTCGATCATCCGGCGCCAGTCGGTCTCGCTCTCCTTCCAGCCCATCTTGGCCGCCGCCTGCGCGACCTTCGCCGCGTCGCGGCCGCAGACCACGCTCATCCGCGGGTGGAGCGGCAGGTCGAAGAAGCGGTCGGCGCTGCGCCAGGCGTGGGAATGGACCGCGCCCATGAAGGCGTAGCCGATCATGCCCACCGACAGCGGGCGCCCCTCAGTTGTCGCAGCGTCGGTCATCGTGGCCTCGGTCATGTGACCTCGTCCCTTCGTCTCAGGTGGTGTCCCCGCGCCCGAGCGCGGGGTGGGTTCAGACGGTGATCAGGACGCGAAGGCGGCGTCGATGTAGTCGTCGACGTTCTTCTCGGTCACCACCGGGGCGAAGAGCTGGATGCTGCGCGGCACCTCGTTCTCGACGAGGTCGGACATCGCCTTCTGCTGGACGAGCAGACGAGCCATCCTGATCCCGTCGGCCCCCTGCGTCGAGGGGTAGATGACGGTCGCCTTGAGCACGCTGTCGCCGGACTTGATGGCATCCATCGCGTTGCGCGAGCCGGCGCCGCCGACCATCGTGAACTCGTCGCGGCCGGCGTTCTCGATCGCCGCGAGGACGCCGACGCCCTGGTCGTCGTCGTGGTTCCACAGGAAGTCGATCTTCGGGGCGGCCTGCAGCAGGTTGGAGGCCACCTTCTCGCCGGACTCGACCGTGAACTCGGCCGCGACGCGGTTGTTGACCTTCAGGCCGCACTTCTTGAGTGCGTCGGCGAAGCCCTTGCTGCGGTCCTGGGTGAGCGGCAGCGAGTCGATGCCGGCGATCTCGGCGACGACGGCGTCGCTGTTGTCGCCGGCCTCGGCGCAGACGTACTGGCCGGCGGAGACGCCCATGCCGTAGTTGTCGCCGAGGATCGTCGCGCGGGCGGCGTTCGGGTCGTCGAACTCGCGGTCGACGTTGACGACCGGGATGCCGGCCTCCATGGCCTTGAGCGCCACCGGCGTCATCGCGGCACCGTCGAAGGGCAGCAGCACGATCGCGTCGACCTTCTCGTTGATGAACGTCTCCACCTGGCTGATCTGGAGGTTGACGTCGTTGGTGCCCTCGGCGACGCGGAGCTCGATGTCCTCGTACTTCTCGGCCTCCGCCTCGGCGGCGTTGGTGATGGCCGCCATCCAGCCGTGGTCCGCGGCCGGGGCGGAGAACCCGATGACGACCTTCTCGCCGGCCTCGTCGTTGGAGCCGGCCTTCGCCTCCGTGGTGCCTCCTCCGGTCTCCTTCGCGGGCGGATCGTTGCTGGGCATACAGGCGCTCAGGCTGAGCACGGTGGCGCTGGCCGCCAGGGCGACTCCGAGACGACGGATGTTGCGGATCGGCAGTGAAATCATGGTGTGGCTCCTTGCTGTGGAGTGATGGGGCCGAGAGGAGACAGACAGGCGTACGTCAGGTGCTGGTGCGCCGTGCGAGGCGCTGCTGCAGGAGCACGGCGACGACGATGATCAAGCCCTTGACGACGGACTGGGCCGAGAACGAGAGGTTGTTGAGCGTGAAGATGTTCGACAGCACGGTGAAGATCAGGACGCCGAAGACGGTGCCGACGATCGTGCCGCGGCCACCCGAGAGCAGCGTCCCGCCGATGACGACGGCGGCGATCGCGTCCAGCTCGTAGAGCGTGCCGTGCGTCGAGCTGCCGGTCGTGGTCCGTGAGACCAGCATGATCGCGGCGATGCCGCAGCAGGCGCCGAGGAGCACGTAGAGCATCATCGTGTGGCGCTTGACGCTGATGCCTGCCAGGCGGGCCGCCTCGGGGTTGCCGCCGACCGCGAGCGTACGTCGGCCGAAGGTCGTCCGGTTGAGCAGCACCCAGCCGAGCGCGGCGACGATCGCGAAGATCCACACGAGCACCGGCACCCCGAGCAGGTCACCGGACATCGCGTCGCGGAAGCCCGGCACGTCGACGATCTGCGTCCTGCGGTCGGAGATCAGCTCGGCGAGCCCACGGGCGCTGGCGAGCATCGCCAGCGTGGCGATGAACGGCACCACCCCGCCGTAGGCGATCAGCAGGCCGTTCACCAGACCGCAGCCGGCCCCGACCAGCACCGCGGTGATCGCCATGATCGACCAATGGGTGTCGGTGGCCATCACCTGCGTGGACAGCGCCGTGCACCAGACCGAGGAGAGCGCGACGATCGCACCGACCGAGAGGTCGATCCCGCCTCCGGCGATCACGAACGTCATCCCGACACTGACCACACCGATCACCGCGGCGAGCCGGAGGATCGTCATCACGTTGTCGATGTCCGCGAACCGGTCACCTCCGGTGACGACACCGACCAGGCACAGCAGCGCGAGCGCGATGACCAGGCCGAGGTCACGGCCGGCGGTCGTACGCAGCATCCGCAGCGCGCTGCCCTTGTCGGCGACCTCGTCGCTGCGTGCGGCCTCCCGCTCGACCCGGGCGCTCTCCGCCGCGGGAGGTGCGGTGGGGGTCGTGGGGGTCGTGGGGGTCTCACTCATGCGACCTCTCCTTCCATCACGAGGTCGAGGACCCCGGACTCGTCGATCTCGGTGGCGGGTCCCTCGTGCACGACGCGGCCCTCGCGGACCACCAGGACTCGGTCGGCGAGGCCGAGGACCTCCTCGACCTCGCTGGACACGACCACGACGGCGACGCCGTCGTCTGCCAGCCGGCGGATGAGCCTGTAGATCTCGCTGCGGGCGCCGACGTCGACACCGCGGGTCGGCTCGTCGAGGAGCAGGACCCTGCAGTCGCGCAGCAGCCAGCGGGCCAGGACGACCTTCTGCTGGTTGCCACCGGACAGGTTGCGCACCGGCCGCTCGACACCCGTGGGACGTACGTCCAGCGAGCGGCTGAGCTCCTCGGCCCGCTCGCGCTCGGCGGAGTCGTCGAGGAAGCCGGCGCGGGCGAAGCGGCCCAGCGAGGAGACCGTGATGTTGCGGTAGACCGCCTGGTCGAGCAGCAGCGCCTGGCTCTTGCGCTCCTCCGGAGCGAGCCCGACTCCGGCCGCGACGGCGGCGCGTACGGACCCCTTCCGCAGCGGCCGCCCGGCCACGCTGACGGTGCCGGCGGAGGCCTTGCGCGCTCCGTACACCGTCTCCAGGATCTCGGAGCGGCCCGAGCCGACGAGCCCGGCCAGCCCGACGATCTCACCGGCGCGTACGTCGAAGCTGACGTCACGGAAGCGGCCCTCGCCGGCCAGGTCGCGGACCTCGAGGACCGTGTCGAAGAGCGAGCGGTCACGCTCGGGGCGGGGAGGGAAGACGTACTCGATCGCCCGGCCGGTCATCAGCTTGATCAGCTCGGCGGTCGGGGTGTCCTGGACGGGCAGGCCGGTGGCGACGGTGCGGCCGTCCTTGAGGACGGTGATCCGGTCGCCGATCTCGCGGATCTCCTCGAGGCGGTGGGAGATGTAGACGACCGCGACGCCCTCGGTGGTGAGGTCGCGGATGAC
>NZ_JBOHDN010000390.1:0-3541 GCF_050699375.1 Nocardioides sp.
GCCGGTCAGCGCCGCGCACTCCCGAGGCCGACGTTCAGCTTCGTGGCTGGTCGCGCTCGGCGCGCTGTTGGATGAGCTCCTCGACCTGAGTCGGGAGGTTCGTCTCGAAGTCGATCAGCTTCGCCCACGTCGGGGTGACGACGATGCGGACCATGCTGTCGTAGAGCGAGCGCACCTCCGCCTCCCACGCCACCCGCTGCTCGGCCGTCATCTCATAGGTCCCGTTCATCTCGAGGTACTCCTCAGGAATTCCCTCGACGAGATCGAGCTCGACGCTGCCCCGGATCAGCAGCATCTTGGGCGGGTGCACCTCGGTGTCGATGGTCATCGCGACCGCCGGGTTGTGCCGCAACGAGATGAGCTTGGGGGAGTTCGGCGTGGTGCACATGACGACGTGGGTGCCGTTCCAGGCGAACCCGATCGGAACATTCCTCGGTGTCCCGTCCTTGGCGACGTACGCCAGACGGGTCAGGTCACGCGCCAGAAGCTCTTGGCTCAGCGGACGGCTGAGGACCTCGTTGATCTCGTCGGGCTGCATGGTGTTCGACATCTCGCTTCTCCTATGGCTGTGGCGACCTCGGATGATCGCTCTCACTCCAGGGAACGGAGCCGTCGGAGCGTTCTCTACATCACCACAGCGCGCAGGTAACGTCGGGCCGGCGTCACCGACGGGGCTTGCCGAGTCGGAACTCCCGGCGGAACTTCCACAGCCCGACGATCTTGCCGGGCAGGGACACCGAGCCCATACTGCGGAACATCTCGAGGGTCCGCATGGGCGGGGTGATCCGCCACCGGGCTCGGCAGGGCACGTTCCCGGCGTTCCACATGGCGTGCGTGGTCCGGGGCGGCACGGCGAACGACGACCCGGCGGCGTACACGGTCTCCACGCCGCCGAGGCGCACGGTGAGTTCACCGTCCAGCACGTCGAACTCCTCGCGCTGCGCAGGGTGCCAGTGCGTGGGCGGTGGGGAACCGGGGCCCTGCCAGGTCGACTCCACGGCCAGCTCGGCGGCGGTCTCCGAGACCACCCGCAGCTGCTGTGCCTCGCTCAGGTCGATCAGGTCAGATGCCACTGGAGGCCTCTGCGGGGCCGTAGCAGAGGTGCACCACGCCGTTGGCGTAGACGTCCTGTCCCTTGAGCGCGAGTCGGTGCTCGGTGCCCTCGCGGAAGAGCTTCTCGCCCGCTCCCAGCGCGACCGGGTAGACGAACAGGTGCAGGTCGTCGACCAGCCCATCGGAGAGCAGACCCCGGACCAGCTGACCGCTGCCGGAGACGTAGATGAGGCCGTCACGCTCGTCCTTGAGCTTGCGGATCGCGTCGGCGTCGTAGCTTCCGAGAAGGGCCGTGTTGGCCCACTCCTCGACAAGAGGCTGGGACCCGACGACGACCTTCTCGGTCTCGTTGAAGAAGGGTGCGCCCGGGTCCTCCTCGACCGTCCGGTCGCGCCATGCGGGGGCGAACATCTCGTAGGTGTTCCGCCCCAGCAGAATGGCGTTCGCCTGGCCGGTGATCGCGCCGAGCGTCTCGCCCATCTGTGGGTCGAAGCCGTAGTCGAAGGTCCAGCCCGGTGACTCGAACACACCGTCGAGGCTGACGAACTCGTGCACTGCGATGGTTGCCACTGAAGATTCCTCTCGTAGGGTCGATCTCATCCACTCCACGAACAGCCAATCGCGGATACGACAGGCTTGTCGAGATTCTTCTGCGCTCCCCATCTCTTGCCTACGCTTGAGGTGTGTCAGGCGGCAAGAGTCGATCGGCCCGGATCGAGGATGTGCACGACCTTGCTCACTCCAAGACCGGAACTGCAGAGGCGTCTCTACCTGGTCCGCCACGGTTCGATGCTATCGGCCGGACGACCAGCCGTCGGACAAGATGACTTCATGGACTCTGAGAGTGCGCGGCGCTCGGCCGCCGGCGTCGGAATGGTCACTCTGCCGATCGGGGCCGCGATCCTCCTCGGACCGGATCGGGTGGCCCGGGCACTGAAGTTCGGTGACCATCCTGTGGCACTGCGGGTGATCGGTGCCGCTGACCTGGCGCTCGTGCCCGGGTTGCTGGCGGGTCGCCGCAGGCTGCCGTGGATGGCAGCTCGTGCTGGGCTCAACATCGCGATCGCGGTCTACTGCGTGAGGCTCGCACGCAGCGAGGGCAACATCGGTCCCAAGGTCGCAGCGGCAGCCATGGCTGTTGCGACTGCCGCCGACGTACGAACGATCCTCGCCCTGCGTCGTGGCGAGGACCGTCCGCTCTGAACAGTTCTCGAGGGGGAGTGGTTCGCCTGTGTGGGCAGCTCGGCCCCTGCAATGCTGGACAGCCTGCGTATCTGATCGGAGCACACTGGGTCAGGCGCTGAGGTCGGATCCGTAGGCCTCCGAGGAGGTTGCCGCTCCGGGCAGCCGCACAGGGTCGCAGTCACAGGTTTCCGAGCACGCCAGGAAGAGATGGGTGGCGTGTCCGCAGCGCTGACAAGCCATGTCGTGCGAGAGATGCGTGGGGTTGCTCTCAGCTGTGTCCCACATCGTCACTACCTGCTCCTGGCGAGATTCCTTGACAAGGGTGATTCGCAGGGTCTGCGCTCGCGGATTGGTCTCATCCTCCGGATTGTTGGGGTAGTGGCGCAGGAACGCTTGGCTGACACATGTGGACGCGATGGAGCTGGATTGACATAATGTACATTATCGGCACTTGTCGGACGATGCCATACCTGCTGATCAGACGGGTGGTTCAGCGGTCTCGCGCAGCACCTCGCGCGCCGGTGAGAGCAGGACGGCGTCGCGGGTGTCGGCGGCGGTCGCCTTGACGTAGATCCCGGTGGTCTTGAGGTCTTCGTGGCCGAGCAGGCCCTGAACCGCAGGCACCGGTACGCCGGAACGGATCAGTCCTTTGGCTGCGCTGTGCCGGAACGCATGGGCGGCCTCGCCAGGCTGCTTCGGGACCGCGGCGAGGCGGATCCAGGTCTCGACCAGGTGGTTGAGGGCGCCGGGCCGCAGCGGTTTGGCCGAGGTGAGCAGAAAGAGTACATCGGCGGTGTCCGGAGTCCCGAAACGAGCCTCGCGTTCGGCCAGATAGGCATCCACGGCGGTGACCGCTTCGGGCGGCAGCGGCAGGTTGCGCTGCTTGTCACCCTTGCCGATGACCTGCACAAGCGTCTCTCCGTCGGGTTCGCGCCTGACGGAACCGACCGAGAGGCCGCACAGCTCCGCGGCACGTACGCCGGTGGTGACCAGCACCGCGAAGATCGCTCGATCGCGGGCCGTCCAGCGGCGGCGGTCGGTGCCTTCGCGTGGCGTCGAGGCGACCCGCGCCAGGCGGCGCAGCTCGTCGACGCTCCACCCGGCCGGCAGGCGGCTGGGTCGTTCGGGTGCCTCGATGCGCAGCGTGGGATCGATCAGCAGGTGACCCTCGAGCTGCAGCCACTGGGTGAACAGCCTCAGGGTGCCGACGCGGCGCTGGCAGGTCGCTGCGGCCGAGCTCTCCCGCAACGACCGGTAGGCGATGCGTACGTTCTGGTCGGTCAGCGCCGAGATCGGAACACGT
>NZ_JBOHDN010000391.1:0-2371 GCF_050699375.1 Nocardioides sp.
CACCGCTCTGCGCGGCGCCGCATCGGTCGAGGAGGACGAGGGCGAGCACGTTCCGCGAAGCTCGTTCCTCGACCGGGCCAGCGAGCGCTGGAAGCAGCGCCGACGCGACAACGACGTCTGACCGACACTAAGAGATCGCGCAGGTAGGGCCGCCTGCTACGCGCCGCGATACGGGCGCGCTCGCGACGGCGCCCCTACCTGCGCGATCTCTTACCCGGTGGTGTGGTCGAGGACGGCGGGAATGACCTCGTCCCAGGTGTAGGGCGGGGGCGGTTCGTGGCCGACGCCGTCGAGGACGAGGAGCGTGGCGTCGGGGATCCCGCGGGCCAGGACCTCGCCGTGGCCGATCGGGAAGAGCGGGTCGCGGGTGCCGTGGATGACCAGGGTGGGGGCCACGATGTCGGACAGCGTCGCGTTGACCGGCTCGCCGTCGCCCATCACCTGGTGGTTGGCGAAGCTCGGCCGCATGTCCGGCGTGCGACGTACGGCACGCTCGGCCACCGTCCGCATCCTGTCCTCGTCGAAGCGTTCGGGGATGAACGCCCGCTGGTCCTCGACCAGCATCGCCACCAGGGCCTTGTGGTCGTCTGGATCGGGCACCGTGGTCTTGGACGCCTCCTCGAAGAAGTCCGTGAGCTCCTCCCCGATGGGCGGCACGTCGGGTACGCCGTCGAAGGCCGGTGAGGTCTCGTCGAGGATCAGCGTCTCGACCCGGTCCGGATACAGAACCGCCGCGCACTGGGCCAGCCCGCCACCCATCGAGATGCCGAAGAGGTGGGCGTTGTCGAGATGGAGGGCATCGAGCAGGGCCGGGATGTCGTCGATCATGTCGCGTCCGGTGTAGCCCGGCTCGCCCGGAGGCCAGCTGGTCGAGCGACCGGTGTCGCGGTGGTCGTAGCGGATCACGAACCTTCCGCCCGCGGCCAGCGCCTCGCAGAAGTCGTCCTCCCAGTAGTCCATCGACGCGCTCATCCCGCCGACGAGCAGGATCGGTGGGGCGCCGGGCTCCCCGAACGTCTCCACGCACAGCTCGATTCCGTTGACCGCCAGCATCTGTTCAGTCATGCCGACCAGCAAACGGTCGGGCCGGGATCGCGTCAAGCGCTATTCCGTTCTGCGCCCCGCTCGGTCTGCGCCCCGCTCGGTCTGCGCGCGATTCGATGGGTCTCTAGTCGGTCCGCGTGGCGTTCGCTTCCGTGTAGGTGTCGATCTCGCCGCGCAGCCGGGCCTTCAGATCGTCCGGGGCGTAGGAGAGGTCGACGGCCGCACGAGCGAGGTCGGCGACGCCGGTCGCATCGACCCCGAGGAGGTCGGCCGCGATCTCGTACTCCCGGTTGAGGGTGGTCGCAAACATCGGCGGGTCGTCGGAGTTGATGGTCACCGGGACGCCGGCGTCAACGAACGTCTTCAGCGGGTGCTCCTCCAGCCTCGCCACGGCGCCGGTGGCGACGTTGGACGAGGGGCAGACCTCGAGCGGAATCCGGTGCTCGGCGAGATGGGCGAGCAGCTCGGGGTCCTGGGCCGCGGTGGTGCCATGGCCGATCCGCTCGGCCTTCAGCACGTTCAGGGCGTCCCAGATCGTCTGCGGTCCGGTGGTCTCACCGGCATGTGGCAGCGAACGGAGCCCGGCCGCGCGGGCTGCGTCGAAGTGCTTCTCGAACTGCGGTCGGGGAACGCCCACCTCGGGTCCACCGAGACCGAAGCCGATGAGCGCCTCCGGGCCGTGGTCGACGGCGTACGTCACGGTCGCGTCGGCCGCCGGTATCCCTGCCTCACCTGGGATGTCGTAGATCCAGCGGAGCGCGATCCCGAAGTCGCGCTCGGCCCCGACCCGCGCGTCCTCGAGCGCCTCGGTGTAGGCCTCGATCGCCATCCCGGCGTGTCCGGTCCCACCCCCGTTCGGGTGCGCAGCGGGTTCTATGTGCTCCGCGCGTTCGGCCAGGTCTGGTCGTACGGAGGTGTAGGGGGTGCAGGTCAGCTCGGCGTAACGGACCTGCTGGGTCTGCGCCAGGTCGCGCGCGATCTCGTAGGTCAGATAACGAATGTCCTCCGGCGTACGGACCAGGTCGACGACCGAGAGGTAGACCTCGACGAAGTGCGCGAAGTCGCTGAACGTGAAGTAGTCCCGCAGCAGCTCGACATCGGCCGGCACCCTCCCCGGATGCCGCGCCGCCAGCTCCGCCACGATCCGCGGCGACGCCGAACCGACATGGTGGACATGGAGCTCGGCCTTGGGCAGTCCGGCGATGAACGTCTTCAGGTCACTCACGTCCCCGATCCTCACATGTCACCGCCGTTGATCGCGAGCGAGTTCCGATGTGCCCTCGCCATGGTCAACCGCCAGCCGGCTGCGTCACGATCCCGCCGAAAC
>NZ_JBOHDN010000392.1:0-7790 GCF_050699375.1 Nocardioides sp.
GTCGGCTCGTCATGACGAGCCGACTCGGCGCCATGACCGCGACCGCCTCGATCAGCCGGGACCCTCGCCCGCGGCGACGTGCTGGGCGAGGTACGCCTGGGCGCCGACGAGCTTGATCGCGTCGAGCTGGGCCTCGAACCAGTCCGCGTGCTTCTCCTCGTCGCGGACCATCTCCTCGAAGACCGCGGCGGTGCCGTGGTCGCCGAGCTGGTGGCACTCCTCGCCGCCGGCGTTGAACTGGGCGACCGCGGCGCGCTCGCTGCCCAGGGCCAGGGAGAGCATCTCCTCCGCGGTCTCGCCGACCTGGATCGCGTTGAGCCGCTGCACGTTGGGGTGGCCGTCGAACATCAGGATCCGGTTGATCAGGTCGTCGGCGTCACGCATCTCGTCGATGGATAGGTCGTAGAAGACCTTTCCGAGCTTGGGCAGACCCCAGCTGTCGAGCATGCGTGCATGCAGGAAATAGGTGTTGGTGACGGTGAGCTCGAACGTGAGCGCCTCGTTGAGGAGCTCGACGACGCGTGGATCGACCGGCTGCATGGTGAACCTCCAAGATCGGGATCTTCCCGATACTGGCACGGCACCCCGGTAGTGAGGACAGACTCAGTTTGTGACCGGTTGCGTGCGTCAGCTCGCGGCGCCGTCGGCTGCCAGGTGCGAGCACTCCTGCGCGACGTGCTCGGTGACGATCTTCTTCACCGAGAAGATGCAGGAGCCACAGTCCTGCGCGGCTCCCGTCGAGCGGCAGATCGCGCTGACCGTGCGCGCCCCGTCGGCCAGGGCAGCGTCGACGTCACGGTCGGTGACGACTCGGCACTGGCAGACGATCATGCCCTTAGGTTAGCCGAACCTAATTAGATTGGCGATGGGGCGTCTCATCCGCCAGCGACAGCGCGTGAGCGCGGCAAGTCGCGTGAGCGCATGGAAGGCCTCCAGGCGAACTCAACGTTAAGTGCTCGGCGAACCGACTTGCGCCGACAACCAGATGGCCTACGGTGATGCACACGCCGGTAATCAATGGCGATTGCCTGCACATGTCCGCCCCGGACGGGAGAAGGCAATCCCCGCGTCCGCCGTAAGCGCATGACATGGCGACGCCTTCCTCGGTCCGCTCCCCAAGAAGCAACCGAGGAGAAGAAGGCAAATGGATCGCGCCACAACCGCAGTAGAGAACGCCCCCACCGACCGCTCGAGCAAGGACGACCTGCGTCAGGACTTCGGTGCAGACCCGACCGCCGTGCGTGAGTCGGACCACTACACCGATGAGTACATCGGCGGCTTCGTCGACAAGTGGGACGAGCTCATCGACTGGAAGCGCCGCTACGAGAGCGAAGGAAGCTTCTTCGTCGACCTCCTGAAGGCGCACAACGTGAAGTCGGTGCTCGACGTCGCGACCGGGACAGGCTTCCACTCCGTACGTCTGGTCGAGGAGAACTTCGACACCACCAGCGCCGACGGCAGCCCGAAGATGCTCTCCAAGGCGTTCGACAACGGCAGGACGTACGGCGGCCACATCCTCCGCGTCGTCCACGCCGACTGGCGCTGGCTCAACCGCGACGTGCATGAGAAGTACGACGCGGTCATCTGCCTCGGGAACTCGTTCACCCACCTCTTCTCCGAGCGCGACCGCCGCAAGGCGCTGGCCGAGTTCTACGCCGTGCTCAAGCACGACGGCATCCTGATCCTCGACCAGCGCAACTATGACTCGATGCTGGACAACGGCTTCTCCAGCAAGCACACCTACTACTACTGCGGCGAGGAGGTCAGCGCCGAGCCCGAGCACATCGACGACGGCCTGGCCCGGTTCCGCTACAGCTTCCCGGACGGTTCCGAATACCACCTCAACATGTTCCCGCTGCGGAAGAACTACACCCGCCGGCTGCTGCGCGAGGTCGGCTTCCAGCGCGTGGAGACCTTCGGCGACTTCCAGGAGACGTTCGTCGACGACGACCCCGACTTCCTCGTCCACGTCGCGGAGAAGAACTACGCCGAGACGCCCGACGAGACGGCCTACTCCACCGCCGTCAACGTCGCCCGCGACTACTACAACTCCGATGACGCGGACAACTTCTACTTCTCCATCTGGGGCGGCGAGGACATCCACATCGGCCTCTACGACCAGCCCGAGGAGGACATCGCCGGCGCGAGCCGCCGCACCGTGCAGCGGATGGCGGAGACGGTCACGCTGACTCCCGAGACCCGCGTCCTCGACATCGGCTCGGGCTACGGCGGCGCCGCGCGCCATCTGGCCCGGACGTACGGCTGTCACGTCACCTGCCTGAACCTCTCCGAGGTCGAGAACCAGCGCAACCGCGAGCTCAGCTCCCAGCAGGGGCTCGGCGACCTGATCGAGGTCGTGGACGGCTCCTTCGAGGACATCCCCTGCGAGGACAACCGTTTCGACGTCGTCTGGTCCCAGGACGCGATGCTGCACTCCGGAGATCGCGTACGTGTCCTGCAGGAGGTCGACCGGGTGCTGACGCCCAAGGGTGAGCTCGTCTTCACCGACCCGATGGCCGCCGACGGGGCCGGCAGAGAGGTGCTCAAGCCGATCCTGGAGCGGCTGCACCTGGACTCGATGGGGTCGCCGGGGTTCTATCGGCACGAGCTGAGCAGGCTCGGCCTCGAGACCGTCACGTTCGAGGACCACACCGACCAGCTGACGACCCACTACGGCCGGGTCCTCGAGGAGACCGAGCGCCGCCACGAGGAGATCACCGCGCAGGTCAGCGAGGAGTACCTCGACCGGATGAAGATCGGCCTGCGCCACTGGGTCGACGGTGGCCGCGCCGGGAACCTCGCCTGGGGCATCTTCCACGCCAAGGGCTGACGGGCCGCCTTAGCGACCTGCAATCAACGGGTTGCATATCGATAGGTGAAGTGCAACACTGAGGTTGCACTTCACCTATCGAGGAGGAAACCATGAGCAGCACCACTCACACCGCCGAAGAGCTCGCCGAGCTCGACAGCATCAGCCGCCAGATCGACATCGACGCCCCGGCCGAGAAGGTCTGGGCGCTGGTGACCCGGCCGGGCTGGTACATCAACGACGGCAGCGTCGAGGACGACCCCGCCATCCGCGTCGAGACAGCCGATGACGGCACCGAGGTCTCGGTCGTCACAGACCCCACCATGGGCGAGTTCCGATTCCGTACGGTCGAGCTCGACGAGCCTCGCTATGCCGCGTTCCGCTGGCTGGGTACGCCCTACCGCGAGGTCAGCGAAGGCACGCTGGTCGAGTTCTGGGTCGAGGCCAACCCCGCGGGCGGGGTGACCCTCAAGGTCCTGGAGAGCGGCTTCTCCACCCTGTCCGAGGACCCCGCCGTCTGGCTGAAGGAGCGCGAGGGCAACGACAAGGGCTGGGCCGAGGAGCTCGCCGTCGCGAAGACGTACGTCGAGGCGCGTGCGTGACCACGATGACCGAGCTTCCCGTGATGTGTGCGGCGCTGGGGGACCAGACGCGCTGGGACATCCTGGCCAGGCTGGGGCAGGAGGCGATGTCCGCCTCCGCCCTGGCCCGGGTCTTCCCGGTGAGCCGCCAGGCGATCGTCAAGCACCTCGACGTACTCGCCGACGTCGGCCTCGTCACCGCCGAGCGCCGCGGCCGCGAGATCGTCTATGTCGCCGTCGGCTCCCGCCTCAACGCCCTCGCCCGAGAGCTCGACCGCATCGGTCGCGCCTGGGACACCAGGCTCCGCGCCATCAAGGACCTCGCCGAGTCCACCGACCAGCAGGATTGACATTCTCCCGGTATGGTCGCGGTCACATCGCAGTCACCGGCCTCGGAGGACCACCTTGCGCATCGCAGTCATCGGCACCGGCTTCGGCGGCCTGGCCGCCACGATCGAGCTCAAGAAGCGTGGCCACGACGACATCGTCGTGTTCGAGAAGGCCGGCGACGTGGGCGGCGTGTGGCGGGAGAACACCTATCCCGGCGCCGCCTGCGACGTACCTTCCAGCCTCTACTCCTACTCCTTCGAGCCCAACCCGCGCTGGCCGCACAAGTTCTCCCGCCAGCCCGCGATCCTCGACTACATCCACGGGGTCGTCGAGAAGTACGACGTACGCCGCCACATCCGCTTCCACACCGAGGTGACCGCCGCCCGCTGGGACGACGAGGCGAGGACCTGGCAGCTCGACCTCAGCACCGGGGAGACCGAGACGGTCGACCTGTTCGTCCCCGCTGTCGGCCAGCTCTCCCGGCCCTCGATCCCGAAGATCGCCGGCGCGGACACGTTCGAGGGGACCGCGTTCCACTCCGCGGAGTGGAACCACGACCTCGGCCTCGAGGGCAGGCGGGTGGCGGTGATCGGCACCGGCGCGAGCGCCATCCAGTTCGTGCCCGAGGTGCAGAAGTGCGCGGAGCGGGTGACCCTCTTCCAGCGTTCGGCGCCCTACATCGTCCCGCGCAAGGACTTCGAGCGCACCGAGCCCACCGGCGCCGCCCGCCGGCTCGTCGAGCGGGTGAAGATCTGGGCGCAGGCCGAGTGGCTCACCACCTCCTTCCACGTGAAGCCGTTCGGCGCGGCCATGCGCGCCTGGTCCAAGCGCCACATGAAGGCACAGACGGCGGCGAAGCCGGGGCTCTTCGCCCAGGTGTGGCCCGACTACGCGTTCGGCTGCAAGCGCATCCTGTTCGCGGACGACTATCTGCCCGCCCTCGCGCAGCCCAACGTCGATGTGGTCACGGACGACATCACCGAGATCACTCCGGCAGGTGTGAGGACCGACGACGGCCGGCTCCACGAGGCCGACGTGATCATCTGGGGCACCGGGTTCAAGGCCACCGACTTCCTCGCGCCCATGGTCATCGCCGGCACCCAGGGCCGTGACCTGCACACCCATTGGAAGGACGGTGCCCACGCCTACCACGGCATGACCGTCCCCGGTTTCCCCAACCTGCTGATCATGTACGGACCCAACACGAACACCGGTGGCGGCTCGATCATCTACTTCCTCGAGACCCAGGCCCGCTACCTGGGCAGGTACGCCGACCACATCCGTCAGGCCGGCCACCCGCTCGAGGTCAGGGACGAGGTCGAGGAGGCCTACGACGCCAAGATCCAGGGCCAGCTGGCCGGGAGCGTCTGGAGCAAGTGCAGCTCCTGGTATCGGGAGAAGAACGGCCGGATCACCACCAACTGGCCCAGCATCTCTGCCCGCTACCGCCTCAGTGCCAGCTACGACAAGGCCGACTACGCGCCGTCCGCTGAACGAGCTGATAGGTCATTGTGACCAACCTGTGCATTCCCTTATCCGTGTGTGAGGCCACATACTCGAAGGGATGACTACCTCAACCCCCCGGCGGCGACACTTCGCCGCAAGTCCTTTCAAGACTGATCCCGAGCCGGTCATTGAGCAGTTCGAGTCCGGAGACATGGTCTCCCACGACTCATTCGGCCTGGGTCGGGTCGTCAACAAAGAAACGGCCGCAGTCACAGTCGACTTCGGTCCCCGGCTGGTGCGCATCGCCAGTCCCTTCCCCAAGCTTTCCAAGCTCTGACACCGTCTGAGCTGCCAACAGGTCGCCCTCCCCGAGCACTGCTCAGGGAGGGCGACCTGTTTCCGCCACTACGATCAGCAGCGTGACCGTCACCATTCGCGATGCGGCTCCTGCCGACGTACCCGAGATCCTTCGTCTCGTCCACGCTCTTGCCGACTACGAGAAGGAGCCAGACGCCGTCGAGGCCACGGAGGCCGACTTCACCACGGCGCTCTTTCCCGAGTCCGGTACGCCGACGACGCACTGCCTCGTCGCCGAGGCTGATGGAGCGGATGGAACGGGCGGCACGGTCATCGGCATCGCGGTCTGGTACGTCACCTTCTCCACCTGGACCGGCCGCAACGGCATCTGGCTCGAGGACCTCTTCGTCGACCCGGTCCACCGCGGCGCGGGCGCCGGCAAGGCCCTCCTCGTACGCCTCGCCGAGATCTGCGTCGAGAACGACTGGCGCCGCCTCGAGTGGTGGGTGCTCAAGTGGAACGAGCCATCGATCGCCTTCTACCGCTCCCTCGGCTCGGTCCCTCAGGACGAGTGGGAGGTCCACCGGATCGACGGTGATGCCTTGAAGACCCTCGGTGCCGGCTGAGCAGCAGAAGGTCAATCGCTGCCCAGGACCGTCGCCACCAAGCCTTCGACCTCGTCCGTACGCAGCGGCGACGGCGTCATCAGTCGCCGGTAGAACACCGCCCCCGCCAGCGCCTCTGCCGCCCGCTCCGGATCCCCGACAGCCTGTCCCGACTCCCGCAACCGGATGAGCGCATCCACCAGCCGCGTACGTCGCTGCGTGCTGTAGCTGTGGTGCAGCTCCCGCAGGCCGGGGTCGCGCTCGGCGCCGTCGAGCACGGCGGGGAGACAGTCGGACATCAGGGACGACTGCATGGCGGAGGCGAGATGAGCGACGATCGCGACCACATCGGCTCTCGGGTCCAGACCACCCGCGTCCGGGCGCGGCTGCACATTGAGGGTCTCCATCGCCTTCGCGACCAGGCTGACCCGGTCGTGCCCGAGTCGGTAAATCGTGCTCCGGGCGACGCCGGCCCGCTTCGCCACCCCGTCGATGCTGAACCCTCCGAAGCCGCGATCGGCCAGCTCCGCGAGCGCCGCCTCGAGCACCCGCTCGCGGCTGCGCACCACGCGAGGATCCGTTTGCCCTTGACGAGTAGCCATGCCCCGAGCCTACTATGCAACAGTACTGTCGCAGAGAGGAGAGAAAGATGATTCCCGGATTCCGCTATATCGTCGACGACATCCCAGCTGCCGTCGCGTTCTACCGCGAGCTCGGCTTCGAGGACGTCGGCCCCAAGGTCGGTGGCTTCGCGATGCTGAGCGGCCACGGTCTGAGGCTGATGCTCAACTCCCCCGGCAGTGGTGGCGCCGGCCAAGCGGCCGACGACGGCACGGTGCCGACCCCCGGAGGATGGAACCGCATCCAGCTGGAGGTGCCCGACGTCGACGGGGAGGTCCAGCGGCTCAGCGCCGCCGGTGCCCGAGTACGGACCGGCCACGTCGACGGCCGCGGAGGCACCCAGGCCGTCATCGAGGACCCGGCCGGCAACCCCGTCGAGCTCTTCGCGTCGGCCTGACCACGAGCCTTGTCCAGGGGTCTAGAGTGGGCCCAGAACATCGCATGAAAAAAGTTGCCCTGGCGATTTGAAACGGCGTCAGGGTGTGTGTAGTGTTCTCCGAGTCGCCAGGGTGCGGCGGGAAGCAAGCGCGAGTTTCGGGCGGGCTTCCGGCCCCGGAGCGGCCACCTTCACTCTTCGAGCATCGCTCGAGCCAGGGTGTTCTGGCAGCGGGTCTCAGGATCTGCCGCAGGACTCACGATCTGATTCAGATCAGATGATCATGGCTGTGGTGTGGGTGGGTTGAGCACTGAAAAGCCTTCGGGTCTCCCGAATTGGTGATTAGAGCGAAGGCCACTAAAGTCCTCCAGGACAGCGGCGATAAAGCCAACAGCTTGAAGCAAGAAAGCGCGAAACGCGCCGAATTGCGAAAGCGAGAATGGCTCAGCTAAAGTCTGAAAGGCAGAACCGGAAGCGGGATTGAATCCGGATAGCTGGAGCAGGGAAAGCGGGTTAGCCGCCGAATTGCGAAAGCGAAACGGGATCCGCTAGGGTTCAGCACGAAGAACAAAGCGAAACAAAAAACGAATTGAAGCCGCCGGACTGGCTGAGACGAGATGTCTGTTGTTCTACCGGTGTGCGTGTGATTCTTGAGAACTCAACAGTGTGTCATAGTCGACGAATTAGTTTGTTATGCCCCGTCGACCGCGCCTCTTAGTGGGGTG
>NZ_JBOHDN010000393.1:0-2640 GCF_050699375.1 Nocardioides sp.
ATTTCAGGGAGCCGCGAAGGAGGAGGTCCCTGCCCGCCGAGTCGTTGCCTGAACGCTGTGTCTCTTAACCCGGGAGCAGTGGTCTGTCACGCGCGGTCATGGAAGTCGCGCCGGGCAGGCATCGACTTGCTTCCTATGATTGCGACTGATTCGTCGCGGGATCGACTTCAATCGGTTCATCGGATGTCAGCTCGGCCCATGCGAGGGCCGCCGCGCCATTGAGAACGCCCAGAAAGACGACGATGAGCATCAATACGCCGAAGGCTGTGCATAGAACGCTGACGAGGAGAGCAGCGACGTAAAGTGGAGTCGAGTCGTCTTGGCCAATCCGGTACGCGACGGAGGAACTCGCCGATCCGCCGCCAACAGTGCCGATCAGGCCAATGATCAGACCGATATTCATCGACCTGGCTCGCGTGCGGTTCGTTCCGCTCCTATCGCGAGTAACCGCTCTTGCGTACTCGCTCACATGGCGGTGGACTACGACTTCCATCTCGCTGTACGACGGACGTTCTGAAGGCAAGGTGTTGAGAGTGGCGATCTCGTCGTTGAGGAGGCGCAGTGCCCGAGTTCGCGGCGACGTGTACTTGGACACCCAGGCTGCGGCGCCGGCCACCACGGGAAGCGCAACGGCGATCAGCGTCGTCCAGAAAGTAGTCACGGGCGGAGAATCTAGAAATCGGCCTCGGGCGGAGGTCGCGGATGGCATGGCATTCCCTCAAAGTTGAGGATGGGCGCGGTGAACCTTGTCCCGACGTGATGCCACATGGGGCCGTGTCGGGCGTTGAGGTCAGTCAGCGAGGAAAGAGTCGGCAGTCGAGGGTCCTGGGTCCCCGCGGCTGGTGCTGAGCATCGTCGTCCGGACGGCGTTGAATAGTCGGTGCGGTCGGCGGGGAACTCGAGTCAACCCGTGCGGGCCGGGCTCGTTCATGTCTGCTGACGTATCTGCGCCATACGGGCACGAGGAGTGGCGTCAATATGCCATCTGACCTGGGGGAATATCTGATCATCGGTCCCTGAAAGCTGGTAAAATGCGGAGCATGGAAGCACTCCTTGGCCCCGACGACACCGCCAGCGGTCTGCTGGCTGCGGTGCGTACGTCTCGGGTGGTCGCGGAGCAGGCTGATCGGGATGTGTTGATCGCTGCTGCGCGGTTCGCGGCGTTGCATTCGGTCGACTCCGTGGAGGAGTCCGCGCGGCTGGACGAGGGCACGTTCGGGGACCGGATGCTGCCGCTGGCAGGGCAGGGGGCGCCGTTGGTGTCGGAGGCTGCGGCGGTGGAGTTCGCGGCTGTATGGGGTCGGTCGACCCAGGCTGGGAAGAGGTTCCTCGGGGACGCGGTCGAGCTGCGCTACCGACTCAAGCATGTCTGGGCACGGATCCTGGACGGGTCGCTGTTGGCGTGGCGTGCCCGTCGGATCGCGGACCTGACCCGGAATCTCGATGCCGAGGTCGTGGCATGGGTGGACAAGCAGGTCGGGCCACACGCGCACAAGATGGGGCCGGTCCAGCTCGAACGCGCAGTCACGCAGGCAGCGGCCTTGTTCGAACCAGATGTTGCTGCTGCAGTCGCCGAGTCCGATGCGGTCGAGCACCGCTCGGTCACCATCACCACCAACCAGACGACCCCGTTCGTCGGCGCAGGCGCCGAACAGGGGCAGGCGGTCCTGGCCCTGGGCTATGTCGACGGGGTCCTCGACGCTGCGGACGTCCTGGATCTGGAGCAGGCCGTTGCCGCGATCGCGCACGGTCTCCTCGACCAGGACGGCTACACCGATGCAAGCCTGGACGTACGGCGGGCCGCGGCGCTCGGGGTGCTGGCGCGGGCGTACAACTCCGGTTCCTTCGACGGCGTGCCAGGAGCCGCTCGCGTCGTCGAGCTGGTCATCCACACCGACACCCGCGAGCTGGCCGGAACCGGTTTGGTGCGCCTCGGAAACACACGCGGCCTGGTCAGCATCGAGCGCCTCGAGCAGTGGGCCACCACTCCCGGCACGGTCGTCAAGCCGATCGTTGTGGTCGACCTGGCCGCAGACGTCGAAGCCGCCGGTTACGTCCCGACCACGCGGCAGCGGCGCCAAGCGGAGCTGATCCACCAGAAATGCTCCTTCCCCTACTGCCAAGCGCGAGCCGAGCGCTGCGACCTCGACCATCGAGCCGCCTACGCTGATGGCGGCCCGACCAGCAGCCAGAACCTCACCCCGCTGTGCCGCCGGCACCATCGGATGAAGACCCATCACGGCTGGCGCTACCACCGGATCAGAGCAGGTACCTACCGATGGCGCAGCCCCCACGGTTACGAATACGTCGTCAGTCCGGTCGGGACCATCGACGTCAGCGACGACCTCGATCCACCCCTCACTCTCGCGGCGTAGGGGCGAGGGCTCAGGGCACCAGCGCGATCTTGCCGACGGTGGCTCGCGCCTCGAGCTCGGCGAGCGCCTTCGGCCCGTCGGCCAGCCCATAGATCGTGGGGTGGCTGGTGCCGAGCACCCCGGCCGCGATGAGTCCGAACATCTCGCCCATGACCTCGCCGAAGATCTGCGGGGCGGACTGGATCAGCACTCCGATATTGAGGCCGATGACATGGACCTGGTGCTGGTAGACGAGGTCCCAGTTGTTGATCGTCGCCTGGCCACC
>NZ_JBOHDN010000394.1:0-10667 GCF_050699375.1 Nocardioides sp.
ACATGGTCGAGGACATCGGGAACTTCTTCGCGACCTGCGACGACGACACGCCATGGCGGCTCGGGGTCGCCTAGCCTGTGTTTGCCCAGGTCCGGGCGCTAGCCTCGGAAGATGAACGACGGCTACCGCAACCGTGCACTGGAGGCTGCGCTTGCGTCCGCCGACGTCGCCGGGATCGGTGCCGCGCTGCGTACGGGGCAGGTTGTCGTTCCCCAGCTCGACGAGGCTCGGATCCGGGTCTTCCCCGGGGACCGCGGCAACCAGCCTCCCTATGAGGCGATGCTCTTCTCCTCCGAGGAGGCGCTCGAGACGTTCCTCGCCGAGGACACCCGCCGACGGGCGCAGCTGCGCGGTGCCGACGCGCTGCGCGAGTTCCTCAGCGCGAACCTCGAGGAGATCGCCCACGTCACCTTCGACCCCGCCGGGCCCAACCGGTTCCGGGCGGGCATCAAGGACGTGCTCAAGACGCTCGGTCCTAAGCCGCACGTCGACCTGAGGCTGCCGAAGGCGCAGGAGTGGTACGTCGTGGACATGTCGGACGAGGACGTACGCGACTATCAGCTCGCCGACCTGGCGGCCAAGGTGCTTCCGAAGGTGCAGCGGTCCAAGAGCGAGCAGCCCGAGTGGGCGCAGTGGATGACCACGGCGAAGGAGACGGCTGTCGATCAGGGCGCGGCGTTCCTGGCCTACTGGCTCCAGCGGGCCGCCCGACGCCCCATGGGCTTGGCGGTCGCGCTGAACCGGCCGTCGCCCTTCGGCCAGGTGCGCCACCCGATGCAGACCGAGATGACCACGGTGGGGGAGCGGTGGGTGGCCTCGCCCGACCGGCTCTACGAGTCGCGGCTGACCTACTCCTTCCCGCGCCGCGACCTCGCCGAGCTGGCCCTGCCCACCGTCGACCTCGTGATCGCCACGCTGTCGTGGGGAGACGAGGCGTGAGCTGTGTCTTCTGCGACGTCGTCGCCGGTGACCTGGCCGCCGAGGTGGTCTTCGAGGACGACGGCTTCCTGGCCTTCCTCGACCACCGACCCGTGCAGAAGGGCCACATCCTGATGGTGCCGCGCCCGCATCTCGCGACGCTGCTCGATCTCCCTCCTGACCTGCACGGACGCTTCGTCGTCAACGCCCAGCGGCTGGCCGCGGCGGTCGTCGACGGCCTCGGGGCCCAGGGCAGCTTCGTGGCGGTCAACAACGTGGTCAGCCAGTCCGTCCCACACCTCCACCTGCACGTCGTCCCCCGCAGCCGCGGCGACGGCCTCAAGGGCTTCTTCTGGCCCCGCCACAAGTACGCCGCCGGCGAGCAGAAGGAGTACGCCGACCGACTCCGCGCCGTGCTGGGCTGAAGCGACCTGAAGCCGGTCGCCCATGCCCCTCTGCCATAGACGGCCTGGACGGGGTGCCACAGGGAGCGCGCACCAGGTCGAGTTCACCTAGCCGTACGTCCAAGGCCACCAGGCCGTCGGGGCAGGGTCGGCGGGGATCGCCACGCTGAGATCAGTTGTTGTCCACTGATCTCGGGAGTGCGCAATGTCCCTGTCGTCTGTCGCGACCAAGTCCTTCACCTCAGCTCTGGCCGGCATCGCGCTGGCTGCGGGCACGATGATCGTGCCGGTGGCGGTCAACGCCGTCGAGGCCAACCGGGCCGACGACATCGTCGTCACCGCCCACCGCGGGGCGAGCGCGTACGCCCCGGAGAACACCCTCGCCGCCTTCCGGCTCGGCATCGAGCAGCGGGCCGCCTGGATCGAGTCGGACGTGCAGGCCACCAAGGACGGCGAGCTCGTGCTGATCCACGACACGACCCTGTCGCGTACCACCGACGTCGAGCAGCGCTTCCCCGGCCGCTCGCCTTGGAAGGTCAAGGACTTCACCCTCGCCGAGATCAAGAGCCTGGACGCGGGGTCGTGGTTCGGCGAGGAGTACGCGGGGGAGCAGGTGCCCACACTGAGAGAGATGGTCGAGCAGGTGCGGTTCTCGCGGTCCGGGATCCTGATGGAGCTCAAGTCGCCGGCGCTCTACCCGGGCATCGAGAAGCAGGTCGCGGCCGAGTTCGACTCCTTCCCCGGCTACGTACGCTCCGCCGTGGCCGCCGATCGGCTCGCGGTGCAGAGCTTCGACTTCGGCTCGATGAAGACCTACACGAAGATTCAGTCCGAGGTGCCGGTGGGCCTGCTCGGCACCCCGGCCTACGCCGATCTGGACGACTACACCTGGGCCGACCAGATCAACCCGAGCCACGGCTCCTTCGACGCGGGCTACGTCGCTCGGGTGCACGCGCTCGGGATGGACATCCACTCCTGGACCGTCAACGACCCCGAGACCATGAGCGCCGTCCTCGACCGCGGTGTCGACGGCATCATCACCAACAACCCCGACGTGCTCCGCGAGGTGATCGCCGGCCGACGGACCGTGCCAGACGTGGACAGCGCCGCCTGAGGCCCGTCGACAGATCGTCATTCCTCGTTCACCGCACACCGGCCCCGGGGTCTCCCGAGGCCGATGTGATCGGCGCATGACCACGTTGAACCCCACCACCCGCATGCGTCACGTCGGTCTCGTCCTGACGACCGCTCTAGTCGCCGGGACCGTCCTGGTCTCGGCCCCCGCCTCCGCCGCGACCGGCACCGGCACGACAACCGGCACCGCAACCGCCCCCCAGGCGGCCAAGCACCACGACGCCGAGCCGATCGTCTTCGGCCACCGAGGTGCCTCGGGCTACCGCCCGGAGCACACCCTGGCCGCGTACGACCTGGCCATCCAGCAGGGTGCCGACTTCGTCGAGCCAGACGTGGTCTCCACCAAGGACGGTGTTCTCGTCACCCGTCACGAGAACGAGATCAGCGGCACCACCGACGTCGCCGACCACCCCGAGTTCGCGGACCGGAAGACCACCAAGTCCATCGACGGCAAAGCGCTGACCGGCTGGTTCACCGAGGACTTCACCCTCGCCGAGATGAAGACGCTGCGCGCCAAGGAGCGCATCCCCGGCGACCGCCCGGACAACACTGCCTACGACGGTCTCTATGAGGTGCCGACGCTCGAGGAGGTGCTCGACCTGGTCGAGGCCAAGGAGGCCGAGACCGGTCGGACGATCGGCGTCGCCCCGGAGACGAAGCACCCGACGTACTTCGACTCCATCGGCCTCTCCCTCGAGGAGCCGCTCGTGAAGGACCTCAAGAGCCACGGCCTCGGCGGCAAGCGCGCCGCCGCGGTCATCCAGTCCTTCGAGGTCAGCAACCTCAAGGACCTCAACCGCATGGTCGACACGCCGCTGGTTCAGCTGATCGACTTCGGCGGTGCGCCGTACGACCAGGTCGTTGCCGGTACCGGCGTGACCAACGACTACCTGGTCACCGACAAGGGACTGCGGAGCATCAAGAAGTACGCCGACCAGGTGTCGCCGTACAAGTACTACTTCATCCCGCGCAACGCCGACAGCACGCTTGGCGAGCCCACGGACCTCGCCGACCGCGCAGAGCGCGCGAGGCTGCGGACCGTCACCTGGACCATGCGTGCCGAGAACAAGTACCTCCCTGCCGAGTGCCGTGTCGGCACCGACCCGATCGCGATCGGTGATCTCGGCTGCGAGGTCGGTCCCTACCTGGACGCCGGCGTAGACGCGTTCTTCACCGACCACCCCGACCTGGGCGTCGCCGCGCGCGACACGTGGGTCGCTACCAATCAGTAGACCCCTTGGGACATGACGTACGGCCCTCGCTACAGTCGGCGGGGGCCGTACGTCATGGTCGGCTGAGTCACAGAGCCTGAGTCACAGAGCCTGAGTCACACGAAGGAGTTTGGTCATGGGTCGTTTCGACGGTCGGGTAGCAGTCATCACCGGTGCCGCGCGAGGAATCGGGTTCGGAGTCGCCACGCGCTTCGCCGAGGAGGGTGCCTCGGTCGCGATCATCGACCTGGATGAGGCCGCCGCCGCTGAGTCCGCGGCCAAGCTCCCGCTGAGCGAGGGCGCCAAGTCGGTCGGCATCGGCGCCGACGTCGCCAAGGCCGCCGACACCGAGGCCGCCGTGGCGCGCGTCGTCGAGGAGCTCGGCGGGCTGCACATCCTGATGAACAACGCCGGCATCACCCGCGACAACCTGCTCTTCAAGATGACCGAGGACGACTGGGACCTGGTCATGAACGTCCACCTCAAGGGCCACTTCCTGATGTCGAAGGCCGCGCAGGCGGTCTTCGTGAAGCAGAAGTACGGCAAGATCATCAACGTCTCCTCCACCTCGGCGACCGGCAACCGTGGCCAGGCCAACTACTCCGCCGCCAAGGCCGGCGTGCAGGGCTTCACCCGCACCCTGGCGCTCGAGCTGGGCGCCTTCGGGGTCAACGTCAACGCGATCGCGCCGGGGTTCATCGCCACCGAGATGACCGACCAGACCGCGGCCCGCCTCGGCCTCGACGTGGACGAGTTCCGCAAGCTGTCGGCAGACGCCAACCCGGTCAAGCGCGTCGGTGAGCCCGCCGACATCGCCGCCGCGGCCGCCTTCCTCGCCAGCGACGAGTCCTCCTACATCACCGGCCAGACCCTCTACGTCGACGGCGGCGCGACCGTCGCCTGATCTGACGAAGTCAGGAACCCCGGGCGCGCCTGCTTTGGGCGCAACGATTACCGTCTGACATTCGTCTTGGAACTGAGCCGATGCAGATGGAGATTGATGATGCGCACGTCCCGCCCGGGGTTCTTGCTGCGATCGGCGGCGACGCTGGCGGTCGCGGGCCTGGTCCTGACCGGCTGTGGGTCCTCGGATGACCCGACGGACTCGAAGCCGTCCCCGTCCGCACCCGCTGAGCCCGACCACGAGCCGCTGACCGGTGTCCAGCTCCCCGAGGGGAAGTCGGCCGCGCGTACGCACCCGGCCTACATCGTCAAGATCGACAACACCTCTGCCAGCGCCCCGCAGTACGGCGTGGCCAAGGCGGACCTGGTCGTCCAGGAGCTGGTCGAGGGCGGCGTGACGCGGTTGGCCGTCGCGTACTACTCCCAGCTGCCGAAGGAAGCCGGTCCGGTCCGCTCGATGCGGGCGACCGACGCCGGGATCGCGGCTCCCGTCGGCGCCAAGATCATGACCAGTGGCGCCGCGCCCTACACCTTCGCGCAGCTGAAGAAGCACGACGTGGAGTGGATCGACATGTCCACCCCCTACGTCGTACGCGACACCAGCAAGCCCCACGACCTCCTGCACAGCGTGGTCGGCAAGGTCGCCAAGGCCGGCAAAGCGACCGAGAAGGACGGCAAGGCCAAGCGTCCCGGCGACTTCATGCCCTGGGGCGACGCGACGACGAAGCTCGCCGGCGGCAAGCCCGCCAAGGCCGTTGACGTGAAGTTCTCCCCGGCGCGTACCGACAACTGGGTCTTCAAGGGCGGCAAGTACGTCCTGCGGAACAACTACATGGCCAAGAACGGCCAGTTCCGCGCCGACACCGTCGTGGTCGCACAGACCAAGACCACGATCGCGCCCTACAAGGACCCGGGCGGTGCGATCGTCCCGGTCTCGCACTTCACCGGCAGGGGCAAGGCGTGGATCATGCGCGACGGTCAGATCGTCGAGGCGACCTGGGTGAAGAAGGGCGAGAAGGGCGCGGTCACCTTCACCGACCCCAAGGGTGCCGCGATCAAGATCCCGCCGGGCAAGGTCTGGCTTGACCTGATCCCGCAGGGCAACGGTCAGGTCGAGCCCGGTGGCGTGAGCGTCAAGTAACAGCTGGAGCGTGGTCCGCCCCCGCGCCGAGTCGGCGCGTTCTGACACGATTCTGTGTCGAGTCGGCGCGTCATGACGAGCCGGCTCGGCATGGATTCCGGTCAGGACGAGCCGAGTCGGCGTGCGGAGCGGCTCAGCGCATGTCCTCGACCTTGATGCCCTGCTGGGCCAGGGTCTGGATGCCGGTCAGGAGGTAGGTGACCGCGAGCTCGACGCGCTCGGCGGCGTCCTCGGGGTCGCTGGCCTCGGTCACGGACTCGCCGGCGGCCGACATCGCCCCGAAGAAGAGGCGTGCGAAGGTCGCGACGATCTCGTCGTTCACGTCTCTGTCGCCGGCACGCAGGACGGCGGCGACGATGTCCTCGACGACGGTGAACGTGGAGCGCTCCTCCTGCTCGCGGTAGCGCTCGTAGCCGAGGACCGCGGGCCCCTCCTGCACGACGACGCGCCGGTAGGTGGGCTCCTGGACGGCCTCGAGGAACGTACGCAGCCCAGCCCGGGCCCGCTCCCAGGGATCCTTCGACACGCGCATGGCCGCATCGATGCTCTGGGCGGTGGCGGCCTCGACCTTCTCGAAGACGACCTCGAACAGCGCCTGCTTGCCGCTGAAGTGGTGGTAGAGGGCGCCCTTGGTGACCTCGGCGCCGGCCACGATGGCGTCGAGCGACGTGTTCGCGTAGCCGTGCTCGGTGAAGAGCCGCTCGGCGACGTCGACGAGCGTCTTCTTGGTCGAGGCGGAGAACTGCTGCCTCCGTGACATCCCCGGCACCGACGGAAGCGGGGGGACCTTGGGGACGAGCTTGCTCACGGACGACTTTGCCACGGACCCACTCTATCCGCGCCCGGTGTGAAGGCCATCACGACACCGATCCTCAGGGGTGTCGGGAATCACCGGGCCACCTACTTGGCATACCGACGGTATGGTCATACTCTAGGTACGTACTCACGGTATGTGAGTGCTCGAGGCAGAACTTCCGCAAGGAGCCGATAATGAGCTGGACCAGCCATCACAAGCGCGGGGAGATCCTCCGCGACGTGGTCGCCGCCGTCGACGAACGTCGAGACGGCCTGCTGCCCATGGACCTTCCCGGCGTCACCGAGACCTTCGCCGACGAGCTCGACCTGCTCGCCGCCCTGCAGCTGCGCTGGCACACCCGCCTCTCCGGCCGCATCGAGACCGAGCTGGCCGCCCAGCCGATGGACCTCGAGGACGCTGTCGTCCGCGCCTGGCACGCCGCCGCGGACGACCTTCCCGGTACCCGTACGGTTCTCGACCGCTACCACGCGCTCCCCGTCGACGAGACGATGGCCGCCTCGCTGGCCAAGGCGAAGACGAAGGAGCATCTGGTGCTCGCGGTGATGGCGGGCAAGGGCGCGTTCGCCGACCCCCAGTGCGTACCGATCGGCTCGATGATCGAGATGCGCGCGCGGGCGGAGTACGTCCCGACGACCGAGCTCCCCGAGCGTCGCACCTTCGCGACCCTCGTCGACAGGTTCCGGTCCGCACTCTCCGCGGCCTGAGCCCTTCGCTGCCCGGCGCGGACATTTCTTGTTGCGCCTGAGGTAGCCGGGGTGATGCGATCATGGCGTCATGACGGAGGCGAAGGACGTACGCGCGGGGCGGCTGCTCATAGCCACGCCCGAGCTTCGCGACCCCAACTTCCTCGACACGGTCGTGCTGCTCATCGAGGTCAACCCCGAGGGCGCGCTGGGCGTGGTGCTGAACCGGCCCTCGCCCGTCCCGGTCGCCGAGGTGCTGCATCCGTGGGCGCAGTCGGTGGCCGATCCCGACGTCCTCTTCCAGGGCGGCCCGGTGAGCAAGGACGCGGCGATCGCGGTCGCGCTCCTGGTCGACTCCGACGACCCGCCACTGGGTTTTCGGCCCGTGGTCGGGCGTCTCGGTCTGCTGGACCTCGACACGCCCGTCGAGCTGGTCGACGGGACCCTGTCGCGGCTGCGCATCTTCGCGGGCTACGCGGGCTGGGGAGCCGCCCAGCTCGAGGGGGAGGTGGAGGAGGGATCCTGGTATGTCGTCGACAGCGAGCCGTACGACTCCTTTCTCGACGATGTGAGCGCGATGTGGGCCGCGGTGCTCCGTCGCCAGCCAGGCGAGCTCGCCTTCCATGCCACGCGCCCGCCCGACCCCGAGCTGAACTGAATTGCTCGCTCCGCTCGCGCGAGCAGGATCGGCCCCAGGTAGCATGAATGACATGGGCATCCTGGGATTCGGCACGAAAGAGGCCGTCAAGGAACGTGAGGACGCATCTGAGCAGGACGTCCCCACCGAGGAGGGTGACCATGACCGCTACTCCCACTACGTGGAGAAGGACAAGCTGACCGAGGCGATGGTCATGGGCACCCCGGTGGTCGCGTTGTGCGGCAAGGTGTGGGTGCCGAGTCGGGACGGGTCGAAGTTCCCGGTCTGTCCCGACTGCAAGGAGATCTTCGAGGGTATGCCGCCGCCATCCGGTGGCGAGGGCGACGACGAGTGAGCGAGCGTCAGCGAGCGAGCCATCGAGTCAACACTTCGCCGGGTGCGTATTCTGGCGCTTGCGCTACGGACGCGGCGAAGTGAGTCGCGCCGACCTACCTGGCGCTCTCACACCCGCGTGGCCCAACAAGGCTGCCTGGGGAACTGCGACCAAGCTGCGTGCTTGGCAGCAGGAGGCGCTGTCTCGATACCTGTCCGAGCAGCCCCGTGACTTCCTCGCCGTCGCGACGCCCGGGGCCGGTAAGACGACCTTCGCGCTGACCGTCGCCGCGGAGCTTCTCGGGCGCAGACTGATCGACCGGATCACCATCGTCGCGCCGACCGAGCACCTCAAGACCCAATGGGCCGAGGCGGCCGCGCGGGCGGGGATCCCGATCGACCCGACCTACTCCGCAGGGCAGGGCAAGACCTCGGCCGACTACGTGGGGATCGCGGTGACGTACGCAGGGGTGGCGGTCAACCCGCTGGCCATGCGGATCCGCACCGAGCGGTTCAAGACGCTGGTGATCCTCGACGAGGTCCACCACGCCGGCGACGCGATGTCGTGGGGTGAGGGCGTTCGCGAGGCCTTCGAGCCCGCCGCTCGACGGTTGGCGCTGACCGGCACGCCGTTCCGCTCCGACACCAACCCGATCCCGTTCGTCACCTACGAGCCCGCCGAGGACGGAGTCTCGCGCTCGGCGGCCGACTACACCTACGGCTACGCCGAGGCGCTGCGCGACCAGGTCGTGCGGCCGGTGCTGTTCATGGCTTACTCGGGGCAGATGCAGTGGCGTACGCGGGCCGGCGACGAGATCGCCGCGCACCTCGGCGAGCCGCTGACCAAGGACCTGACCTCGCAGGCGCTGCGGACGGCTCTGGACCCGGCCGGATCCTGGATCCCGTCGGTGCTCGCGGCGGCGGACAAGCGGCTGACGGAGGTACGCCGCCACGTCCCCGACGCCGGCGGTCTGGTGATCGCGACCGACCAGGACTCGGCGCGGTCCTATGCCAAGACGCTGAAGGCCATCACCGGCCAGAGCGCCACCGTGGTGCTCTCCGACGAGAAGGCGGGCTCGAAGAAGATCGCCAAGTTCTCCGAGTCGGACGAGCGGTGGATGGTCGCGGTCCGGATGGTCTCCGAGGGCGTCGACGTACCCCGGCTGGCCGTCGGAGTCTATGCGACGACCACCTCGACGCCGCTCTTCTTCGCCCAGGCGGTGGGCCGCTTCGTACGTGCGCGTACGCGTGGGGAGACCGCCTCGGTCTTCCTGCCCTCGGTCCCGAACCTGCTCGGGTTCGCCTCCGAGCTGGAGCTCCAGCGCGACCACGTGCTGGGCAAGAAGGTCACCAACGAGGACGACATCTTCGCCGCCGAGGACGCGCTGCTCGCCGCGGCCAACGCCGAGGAGGGCACCGCCGAGGACGACGGGATGGGGCCGTGGGAGGCGCTCGGCTCCGAGGCACGCTTCGACCGGGTGCTCTTCGACGGCGGCGAGTTCGGCCACTCCGGAGAGGTGCACGTCGGCTCCGAGGAGGAGATGGACTTCCTCGGCATCCCCGGGCTGCTCGACACCGACCAGATGAAGACGCTGCTCCAGCAGCGGCAGAGCGATCGGGCGCGCAAGCAGAAGACCACGCCCTCCGCGGCGCCGGTGGCCGCCGACGAGCCCGTCGCCGCGGTCGCCGCCCACGAGCAGCTCGCCACGCTCCGGCGCGAGCTCAACGGCCTGGTCGCCGCCTGGCACCACCGCACCAAGACACCTCACGGAGTCACCCACAACCGGCTCCGCAAGGAGTGCGGCGGGCCGCCCGCGGCAGTCGCCAACGCCGACCAGCTCCGCGCGCGCATCGACGCGCTGCGCGACTGGGCCGCGCGCGGCTCGGCGTGAGCCGGCTCCGTCCGGAGATACGACGGGACGTCTGGGTCGGTTACCTGCGGGTAGAGCGACCGGAACGTCCCGTCGTATCTCGATCCGACAGACTGTCCGCCGTGACGGATGGCGAGCGCAACCTGCTGGACCGGGTCGGTGAGGGCAGATGACCTCCCTGGAGATCGCGGTGACCTCGGAGGCGGGGGCATGTGCCGCACGTACGGGCGGAGCGACCCGGGTCGAGCTCTGCTCGGCCCTCGAGGTCGGCGGCATCACTCCGTCGCAGGGGCTGGTCGAGGCCGTGCTCGACGCGATCGGTGACACGGATGCCGACGACGGGTGGCAGGGCGTCCATGTGCTCGTCAGGCCGCGTCCGGGTGGGTTCCGCTACTCCTGGGAGGAGCGGGATCTCCTGCGTCGGGAGGCGGAGATGGTGCTGGAGGCCGGTGCCGACGGGATCGTCATCGGCGCACTCACCGAGCACGGGGATCCCGACGTGGACTGGATCAGGCAGCTCGCCCACCTGGCCGCTGGGTACGACGCGACGGTGACGTTCCACCGGGCCATCGACCTCACCGCTGACCCGGTCGCGGCGATCCGGGCACTGGACGG
>NZ_JBOHDN010000395.1:0-5888 GCF_050699375.1 Nocardioides sp.
TCGACCGGCGGTCGGCCCCAACACGTGCCGGATGCGGCAAGATCGTTCCCATGACGGGGGACAGGATTCTTGACCGTACGCTCGCCGCACGGGTTCTGAGCGCCGCCGACGCGGCGGCCGAGGTCGGGCCGGGGGAGACGGTGGCCCTCTCGGGGATCGCCGGAGCCGGGCGCCCGAAGGCGGTCTCGGAGGCGTTGGGCCGGGTCCAGGAGTGGCCGGCGGGCGTCGACGTACGTCACTCCCGGGTCTCTCAGTATGCGGCCTCCGGTTTCTTTGGCGGCCTCGACGTCGCCGTGGTCGAGGTGGCCGCGATCCTGCCCAACGGGCTGCTCGTGCCCGGCAGCAGCGTCGGCAACGACCAGACCTGGCTCGACCTCGCCGACAGGGCGATCCTCGAGGTCAACCGGTGGCATCCGCGCGGTCTCGAGGGGTTCCACGACATCCATCACGGTGCCCAGGTGGCTCCGCTGCGCGCTCCGATCCAGCTGACCACGCCGATGCAGCGGATCGGCGATCCCTACCTGCTGGTCGATCCGGACAAGGTCGTCGCCGTGGTCGAGACCGACCTGCCCGATGTCGGCTCGCCGCCCGGCCCGATCGACGAGGAGAGCCGTGCGATGGCCGAGCTTGTCGTGGACTTCATCCGTCATGAGGTACGCCACGACCGCCTGCACCGCAGCCTGCTCCCGCTTCATCTCGGCGACGGAGACATCGGCGACTCGGTCCTCACCTGCCTCCAGGAGACTGAGTTCGAGCACCTGACGGCCTACACCGCGAGCGTCCGGGACGGTCTCCTCGATCTGCTCGACTCGGGGAAGATGATCGGTGTCTCGGGCACCACCTTCCGGCTCTCGGCGGCGGGCGCTCGGCGGATCAACAGCGACGTCCACCACTACAAGGGCCGGATCCTGCTGCGTACCCAGGAGATGGCCAACCACCCCGAGGTCATCCGCCGACTCGGCCTCATCGCGATCGACTCGATGGCCGAGGCCGACCTCCAGGGCAACGTGAACGCCATCGGCGGCTCGGGCATCTTCGCCCGCAACGCCCATCTCAATCTCTTCGTCTCGCCCTCGACCGCGGAGCGGGGCTCGACCTCGCGCATCGTCCCGTTCGTGAGCCACGTCGACCACACCGGACACGACGTGCACGTCGTGATCACCGAGCAGGGCGTCGCCGACCTGCGTGGCCTCTCTCCCGCCGCTCGGGCCCGGCGGATCATCGAACGCTGCGCCCACCCGGACTTCCGCGAGCGGCTCACCGAGTCGGCGCAGCTGCCTCGCGGGTAGGCGCCGAGTCGGCGGGGTGCGCCGCTATATGGTCGGGGCCATGGCAATCGACGCGGTGATCTTCGACTGGGGCGGCACGCTGACGAAGTGGCACGACATCGACTTCCATGCGGAGTCGCTGGCGCTCGCCCAGGCGGTGAAGGGCGCTTGCGACGACGACCACCCGGTCAACGCGACCAGGCTCCACCGGGCCGGCGAGACGATCTGGGCCAGGAGCCGTGACCGTCAGCAGAGCTCGTCCATCGGCGACCTCTTCGACGAGGCCGGCCTCGAGCACGACCCCGACCTGCTCGACGCCTACTACGCCTTCTGGGAGCCCCACACGCTCACCGACCCCGAGGTCGGGCCGCTGTGGGAGGCGCTCCGCGCCGACGGCGTACGTGTCGGGGTGCTGTCCAACACGATCTGGCCGAGCGCGTGGCACCGAGGGTTCTTCGAGCGCGACGGGGTGCTCGATCTGATGGACGGCGACGTCTACACCTCCGAGGTGCCCTGGACGAAGCCCGCCGAGGAGGCCTTCCGCGCGGCGATGGACGCCGTCAATGTCTCGGATGCGTCTCGATGTGTCTACGTGGGGGACAGGCTCTTCGATGATGTGTACGGTGCTCAGAAGGCTGGACTGCGGGCGATCCACATCCCGCACAGCAACATCCCGAGCAGTCAGCTGGGACACAGCGAGGGTGCGCCGGACGCGGTTGCGCAGAAGTTGAGCGACATACACCAGATCGTTCGCTCCTGGGAATGACACCTGCGAAAGTTGCAAGTTCTTGCAATGCGTATATGCGGGTCTGGGCCACTCTGAGCGGGGATTGCATACTTCTGCAAGAGAGGTTCGGCCTTCGGGCCGCTTCTCAGGCCTCGTGTCCAGGCCCAACCTGGCCCGCGAGCCGCCCGGTTTCGGGAGACATCTCGGGAGTCTCCCGCGTCGGACGGTTCGCGGGCCATCTCGGTTTTGGCCAGACCCGGATCAGGTCCCTGGGAACGCCGTCGGCTTCGCGCCCAGGTCGAGCTGTCGTGCGGCCGCCCCGCAGAGCAGCTGGACGAGCAGCGTGCGGTCCCGGCCGATCGCCTTGGGAGTCAGCGTGAGATACGTCGCGGTGATGTCCCGCTCGATCCGCAGGGTCGCGGCCCGGATGCCCTCGGCCGACCCGATGCCGCCGGGCAGGTCGTAGACGGCAGAGGGAGCGACCGGCTCGATCCCGGCGGCGACCACATGTGCGGCCAGTGCCTCGCGGGCGTCGACATGGTCCTCGTACGCCTCCTCGAGCGCCCCCACCAGCTCCGGATCCTCCGCGGAGGAGGTGCGCCCGCCGAAGGTCCCCAGGACGTAGATGGCCGAGTGCTCGACCGCGAGAGCCGCCTGGACGGCCTCCGTCGAGGACGAGTCGGCCGTCGTGGTGCCAGGTTTCGTCGTACGAGGTTCCGTCACGCCAGCCCCCGCCCGTGCAGGAGCTGCTGCTGGGCAGCGGCAGCCGAGGCGAGCAGCGTGATCAGCCGCGGGTCGGCCGCCCGGCCGGCGGCCGTGGTCAGCGTCGTGACCAGGCCGAGCTGACGGTCCTGCCATCGCCCGCTCGGGGTGCTCGCGGCCACGCCCTCGGTCGGCGCGAGGGCCTCGATGTGCACCCGGTGGAGCCGTACGAACGTGGCCGGGGCGCCCTCGTCGGCGGCCAGGATCTCCGCGACCGTGTCGTCGATCACACTCTGGTCGGGGTTGGCGGGGGCCGGGGGCGTACTCGGTGGTGGTGCTTTGACAGGATCCAGAACCTCCGAGGCCGAACACGCCGAGGCGGCCAGCGGAGCGACCGCGGCGAGACCCAGAGCGGTCCGCCTCGAGAGCCTCCGGAGGGCACGTGTGCTGGTCACGTGAGGAACCCTAACGACACCCGGCCGGAGTCGCGTCAGAAGGCTTTCCAACACAGCCCTGCGCTGTTCGGGGCACCCGAGACGTACAGGTATGGTGTGACCAGCGGCGCCGAGCCGATCAGGCAGTTCGCTGCGTGCTCGCAGGCTCGTACAACAGGACCGGATAACAGGATGCAGGGGGAGATCGCGTTGAGTGCTGAGCGAAAGGACGCGATCGCGAGTGCTATCGAGAAGGCGCTCACCGACCCGCTCCAGGGCCTGGGCTTCGACGTCGAGGCCGTCGAGATCACGCCGGCCGGCAAGCGCCGGATCCTGCGGGTCGCCGTCGACAAGGACGGTGGGATCACCCATGAGCAGGTCACCGAGGCGACCCGTGAGGTCAACCGGGTCCTCGATGAGTCCGACGTCATGGGCGAGCAGCCCTACACGCTCGAGGTGACCTCTCCGGGGGTCGACCGGCCGCTGACCCTGCCGCGCCACTGGCGCCGCAACAGGTCTCGCCTGGTCAAGGTCACCACCACCGACGGCTCCACGTTCACCGGCCGCGTCAAGGAGTCCGACGACGAGCGCGTGAGCCTCGAGGTGAGCGGAAAGCGTCGCGACGTGGCGTACACAGACGTGAAGAAGGCGCTTGTGCAGATCGAGTTCAAGCGGATCGACGAGGGGGAGTAGTAGGCCATGGACATCGATATGAGCATCCTGCGGATGCTGGAGCGGGAGCGGGAGATCTCCCTCGATGTGCTCGTCGAGGCGATCGAGCAGGGGCTGCTGACCGCCTACCACAAGACCGAGGGCGCCCAGACGCGAGCGCGGGTCGACCTGGACCGCAAGACCGGGCACGTACGCGTCCTGGCGGCCGAGACCGACGACGAGGGCAACCTCGTCGGGGAGTACGACGACACGCCCGAGGGCTTCGGTCGGATCGCCGCGACCACCGCCAAGCAGATCGTGCTGCAGCGGCTGCGCGATGCCGAGGACGACGTGAAGTTCGGCGAGTTCTCCGGCAAGGAGGGAGACATCCTCTCCGGCGTCATCCAGCAGGGCCGCAACCCCGATGACGTGCTCGTCGACCTGGGCCGCCTCGAGGGCGTCATCCCGCTCTCCGAGCGCGTGCCGGGTGAGGACTACAGCCACGGCACCCGGATCAAGGCGCTCGTCGTCTCGGTGCGCAAGGGCATGCGCGGCCCGCAGATCACGCTCTCGCGCTCCCACCCCAACCTGGTCAAGAAGCTCTTCTCCTTCGAGGTCCCCGAGATCGCCGACGGCACCGTGGAGATCTCCGCGATCGCCCGCGAGGCGGGTCACCGCACCAAGATCGCGGTCACCTCGGACGTCTCCGGCGTCAACGCCAAGGGCGCCTGCATCGGCCCGATGGGCCAGCGGGTCCGCCAGGTGATGTCCGAGCTGCAGGGCGAGAAGATCGACATCGTCGACTGGTCCGAGGACCCGAAGGTCCTCGTCGCCTCCGCCCTCTCGCCCGCCCGGGTCTCCTCGGTCACGATCATCGACGAGGCGACCAAGTCCGCCCGCGTCGTCGTACCCGACTACCAGCTCTCGCTGGCCATCGGCAAGGAGGGCCAGAACGCCCGCCTGGCCGCCCGCCTGACCGGCTGGCGCATCGACATCCGCTCCGACGAGGAGACCCCGGTCGCCTGAGCGCCATGGCGAGCGGGCGTGGCCCGAGATCCAACGCCTGGTCACGGAATAGGAACGACCTCTGCCCCGGTTTAGTGTCCGTCACCCCGGAAGCGGTAGTGTTAACGATCGGTGGCACGCCGAGACGAAACTACGCAGCACGGACCCGTCCGTACCTGTATTGGTTGCCGGAAGCGAGCCGCCAAGCGCGAGTTGTTGCGGGTGACCGCCGGCTCGGACCGCGACGGCCAGCTGGCCGTGGTGCCCGATCCGACAGCCACTGCACCTGGGCGAGGGGCTCATATTCACCCCACGCGTGAGTGCTTCGAACTCGCGGTGCGCCGGAAGGCGTTCACCCGGGCCCTACGGGCCGAGGGCGGGCTTTCCAGCGCACCGGTTGAGGACTACCTCGACTCGCGCCCGACACCCACGACCGTCGCCGACGGTCAACCGACCAGGAACTGGAGCAGAAGCTCATGAGCACTCGATGAGTACTTCGCGATGAGCGTGTTCTACAACCACTAGTGGTCGCAGGTATACCCGGATTTGGGTCTGTGGCCAGAAGGAGAAGCGTGGCTAAGACCCGAGTCCACGAGCTCGCTAAAGAGTTCGGAGTCGAGAGCAAGTTTGTTCTCGAGAAGTTCAAGGAGATGGGTGAGTTCGTCAAGTCGGCGAGCTCGACCGTCGAGCTGCCGGCGGAGATGCGTTTCCGCAAGGAGATCGGCCCCGGCCTGAAGTCCGGCGGCAAGGGTGGTTCCTCGTCCACGGACGAGAAGGCTGCCCCCAAGCCCGGCCCCAAGCCGGCAGCCCCCAAGCCCGGCCCCAAGAAGGTCGCGGACAAGGCGCCCGAGAAGCCTGCCGAGGCCCCCGCGGCCAAGGCACCGGCTGCGCCGGCGCCCACGCCTGAGCCGGTCGAGAAGACCGAGCCCGAGGCGGCCGCGCCCGCGGCGCCTGCCGCATCGGCTCCGGCCGCTCCCAAGCCCAGCCCGAAGGCTGCGCCCAAGCCGGGTGCGCCCAAGCCGGGTGCCCCGAAGCCGGGAGCCCGTCCGCAGGCCCCCGCCGCTCGCGGCGGCGCCGGTGGCGGCGCAGGCCGTCCCGGAC
>NZ_JBOHDN010000396.1:0-5380 GCF_050699375.1 Nocardioides sp.
CCTTGGGACATTTGCGCCGACTCGGCTGCTTCTGATGGGGCAGACGCGCCGACTCGGCATCTCCTGGCGGGACAGATGCGCCGACTCGCTGGTGCTGGATGGGAGGATGAGGCCGTGGCGACGCAGGGACCTGGTCAGAGCAGACGCACCCACGGACCCCGAGGGCCTCAGGGCCCGGGGCGGCGGCCGCGAGCCCCGATAGCGGCCCGTCCGGCGGCGATGGGCGGGATCGATGCGCTGCGGAAGCGGCTGCACCGGCCCAAGCTCACCGGCCGGGCGATGATGATCATGGTGGTCGCGGCCGTGCTGGTGATCTCCTACGCCTCCTCGTTGCGCGCCTACCTCGAGCAGCGCCATGACATCAACGCCCTCCAGACCGAGATCGCTCAGCGCAAGGCGCACATCAAGGAGCTCGAGGAGCAGACCCGTCGCTGGGAGGACCCGGCCTACGTGCAGCAGCAGGCCCGTCAGCGCTTCGGTTTCGTGATGCCGGGAGACACGGCGTACGTCGCCCTCGACGAGAACGGCGAGCGCATCCAGACCGAGCCGGAGCTGACCGACCCCGGCAAGGTGGGCAGTGCGGAGCAGCCGAAGGCGTGGTGGGACGATGCGTGGGGTTCCGTGCTGCTTGCCGGTGACCCGCCGGAGCAGACCGGAGACGGGCCGGAGTCGGAGATCGGCCCGCCGGGTCAAGCAGCAGAGCAGAAGGAAGACTGAGACAGACATGGCGATCGATCCAGCGGATGTGTCCGCGATCGCGGCACAGCTGGGACGCGAGCCACGCGGCATCCACGAGATCGGGCACCGCTGCCCGTGCTCGCTGCCCGACGTGGTCACCACCGAGCCGCGGCTGCCCAACGGCACGCCGTTCCCCACCACCTACTACCTCACCTGCCCGCGCGCGGCCTCGAAGATCGGCACCCTCGAGGGCACCCACGTGATGAAGGAGATGGAGGGGCGGCTGGCCGACGACGAGGAGCTCGCGGCCGCCTATCAAAAGGCCCACGAGGCCTATCTCGAGGCACGCTACGAGCTCGGAGACCCGCCCGAGATCCACGGCATCTCCGCAGGCGGGATGCCCACTCGGGTCAAGTGCCTGCACGTCCTCGCCGGCCAGGCACTGGCCCAGGGGCCGGGCGTCAACCCGCTCGGCGACGAGGTGCTCGAGCGTCTCGGCGAGTGGTGGAAGTCGGGCCCGTGCGTCGACCTGGAGCTCGAGGACGAAGAGCAGTGAGTCCGGCGGCGCGGCGCGTCGCAGCGAGCAAGGTCGCTGCCATCGACTGTGGCACCAACACCATCAAGCTCCTGATCGCGACGATCACCGCCGACGGGCTGAGCGAGGACGTACGCGAGGCCCGCATGGTCCGCCTCGGCCAAGGTGTCGATCGCACCGGCGTGCTCGCGGACGAAGCGCTCCAGCGTGCGTTCGGCGCCATCGACGAGTACGCCGCGCTGATCCGTGACCACGGCGTCGAGAAGGTGCGCTTCGTCGCCACCTCGGCCACCAGGGACGCCGCCAACGCGGCCACCTTCACCGAGGGCGTACGTGCCCGCCTCGGGGTCACTCCAGAGGTCGTCACCGGAGCCGAGGAGGCGGCGCTCTCCTTCGGTGGCGCGGCCCGCGACCTGCCCGGCAACCCGGTGCCGCCGGTCCTGGTGATCGACATCGGCGGCGGCTCGACCGAGCTGATCCTCGGCGAGGGCCCGAGGCCGACCATCAGCGACTCGATGGACATCGGTGCCGTACGCCTCCATGAGCGCCATCTGCGCTCCGACCCGCCCACGATGGAGGAGATCGAGGCCTGCGTACGCGACATCGACGCACACCTCGACGCCTGCCCCGTCGATCCCGGCACCGCCCGCACTGCGGTCGCGGTCGGCGGAACCGTGATCCAGCTGGCCATGGGGCTGCTCGGCCTGACCGAGTACGACCCCACCGCGACCGACCATGCCGAGATCGATCCCGAAGACCTCTACAAGGTCGTGGACCGGTTGCTCGCGATGACGGTCGACGAGCGGCTCGCGCTGCCCTGGATGCACCCGGGACGGGCGGATGTGATCGCTGCCGGCGGTGTGATCCTGACTCGGATTCTCAGACGCTCGCGTGTCGCGGCTCTCCTCGTCTCCGAATCAGACATCCTCGACGGAATCGCCTGGTCCATTAGAGACTAGGCATGTCGGGGGGGCTTGACCTGTGTGTGTGGCTTTTTTGAGTATGACGCCTAGGTTTGGGTTCAACGGCACACCCATCAAACAAACCGAAAGCTGTCTCTCGGAAGGTCATGACGTGAAGAAGCTCATCCTGCTTGCACTCGCCGCCGCTGGTATCGGTGTGCTGGTCAAGAACAAGTCTGAGCAGCTGAAGGCCGGCGCGACAAAGGTCACCAACGACCCGCGCGTCCAGTCGGCCCTCGCGACCGCCTCGGAGAAGGCGGCGCCCCTGAAGGACAAGGCTGCTCCCTATGCCGAGGCCGCGAAGGCCAAGGCCGGTCCCTACGCCACCACGGTGAAGGAGAAGGCGGGGCCGTACGCGGCTACCGTCAAGGAGAAGGCTGGTCCCTACGCGGAGCAGGCCAAGGAGAAGGCCGCGACCGCCGCGGGGGTCGCCTCCGAGAAGCTGCACCGCAACGGCTCCACCACGGAGTCCACCCCGGCATCGACGCCTGAGTCGAGCGCGTCCACCACCGAGGACGTCTTCGACGCGGAGTCACCGGCAACCCCGGAGACCCCTGGGGCCACGGAGTCGTCCACGACCAGCGAATACGGCGGCTACCCGCCGGAGTCGCCGGCGCCGGTGACCGGTGACCCGCTCACTGACCCGATCGATCCCTACGCCGAAGAGGTCCCGTCCTCGTCCACCGAAGAGGTCGCGGCCCCGCCCGCGGACCCGGCTTCGGACCCGGGCAAGGCATCGTACGACGATCTCGGCGAGGGTGACACCGTGGTCAAGCCGACCTCGGACGCTGCCCCCGAGTACGCCCCGGAGCCGGTCGACACTCCCAAGGAGGACTCCGACACGCAGTGGTTCCGCGGCTGATCGAGTCCACCTGAGTCACCCGCGGCCCGCCATCGGCGGGTCGCGGGTGACAATGGTTTTGTGACCATCCACGCCATCACCGTCCTGGGCCACGACCGCCCGGGCATCATCGCCGACACCACCGCTCGTCTGGCCGGACTCGGACTCAACCTCGAGGACTCGACGATGACCCGGCTCCGAGGTCACTTCGCGATGACGCTGCTCTGCGCGGGAGAGGCGACCACTGAGGCGATCCGCGCCGATCTCGAGCCGATCGCGTCCGAGGGCACCTTGACGGTCACGGTCTACGAGCTCCCCGATGAGCAGGCTCCCGCCGGCGCCGGCCGGCTCTTCGTGCTCTCGGTCCACGGTGGTGACCGGCCCGGCATCGTCTCCACGGTGACGGCCGAGATCGCCGCGGCGGGCGGCAACATCACCGACCTGACCACCCGTCTCTCCGGCGAGCTCTATGTCGTCGTCGCGGAGCTCGAGCTCCCGGCCGCCGCCGATGTCGCCGCGCTGGAGGCCTCGATCAAGCGGGTCACCCAGGAGCTCGGCGTCGACGCCACCCTGCGGCCGATCGAGGCCGACGACCTGTGAGCGCCGTCAACGAGCGGGTGCTCGCTTGGACGGAGGCCGAGCTGGGTGTCGAGGGGAAGGTCCTCGATGTCGTACGCGCCCCGGCTCACGTCCTGTCCGTCCCCGGCAAGGACGTCGACCCGTCCGCTCCGGAGACGGTCCAGCTCGCCGCCGACCTGGTCGCCACCATGCGGGTATCGCCCGGATGCGTCGGCCTCGCCGCCGACCAGGTCGGAGTCTCCGCCCGGATCTTCTGCGTCGACGTCTCGACCCACGTCAAGACCAAGACCCACCACGGGACGTACGTCCTGTGCAACGCCGAGGTCATCGAGGCCAGCCGCAACGAGAAGGCACGTGAGGGGTGCATGTCGGTCCCGGACCTGACCGGCGACGTGAAGCGAGCCTCAAGACTGAAGGTACGCGGCCAGCTCCCGGTCACCGGCGAGAGCGTCGAGATCGTCACCGACGCCTTCGAGGCCAGATGCCTGCAGCACGAGATCGACCACACCGACGGCCTGCTCTTCATCGACCGCGTCGCCGGTGCCCACGCGCTGCACCAGCGCCAGACGTACTTATGACGCTAATCTCTTCCGCGCGGCCCCGGTGTCCCAACTGGCAGAGGATGACGACTTAAAATCGTCCAGATGTGGGTTCGAGTCCCACCCGGGGCACTCCGCATCTCCGGAACCTCAGGGTCGACCCGGACGTTGAGTGACGTACAGGCCCAGTACGCTGGCCATATGGAGCCGTCACGTCGGCGGTTCCCACCAGTCGCTTATGAGGAGTGACCCCAGATGCAGAGCAACAACCCGGTGTTCCGTAGGGCAGAGGGCTTCGGGCAGCCGTCGAACAACGCCTACGGCAACATGACCTACGGTGGCAACGGCGCTCCGCACGCCGGCTACGGGCAGGACCCGAGCCAGTGGTCGACCGGTGCCCCTCAGGCACCGACCACCGGCGCCCCGATGACGATCGACTCGGTGGTGCAGAAGGGTGCGATCACGCTCGGCGTCGTCGTCCTCGCCGCCATCGCGACCTGGGTCCTGACCCCCGACATCGGCTCCACGGCGAGCCTCGCGCCGCTCTACATGGCCGCGACCCTCGGCGCCGGAGCAGCCTTCATCCTGTCGCTGGTCAACTCGTTCAAGCGAGTGATCAGCCCTGCTCTGGTCCTCGCATTCGCGGTTGCCGAAGGCATCGCCCTGGGCGCGCTGAGCAAGGTGTTCGACGCCATGATCGGCGGCGGCATCGTCGTCCAGGCCGTGATCGGCACGTTCGCCGCGTTCGCGGGCACCCTGGCTGCGTACAAGTTCTTCAACATCAAGGTCACCGCGAAGTTCCGCACCTTCGTGATCGCGGCCATGTTCGGCATGGTGGGTCTGAGCCTGATGGAGGTCGTGCTCGGCATGTTCGGTGCCAGCTTCGGTCTCTTCGGCCTCGGCACCCTCGGCATGATCACCGCCATCGCCGGCCTCGCGCTCGGTGTGTTCATGCTGATCCTCGACTTCGACATGATCGAGCAGGGCATCCGCGCCCAGATCCCTGAGCGCGAGTCCTGGCGTGCCGTCTTCGGCCTGACCGTCAGCCTGGTCTGGATCTACACCAACCTGCTCCGCCTCCTGGCGATCTTCCAGTCAGACTGATCGGCCAGCGGCCTTCACGACGAAGGAGTGAAGGCCGCGTGAGGTCGATCTGGTCGAGCGAGCGCAGCGGGTGAGCGGAGCGAACCCGCGAAGCGTGTCGAGACCAATCAACAGGACAAGAGCCGCCCGCTCCCCTCGGAGC
>NZ_JBOHDN010000397.1:0-6292 GCF_050699375.1 Nocardioides sp.
GGTCTCGACAGGCTCGACCGCCTGGGGCGGCGTGGTCTCGACATGCTCGACCGCCGGGGGCGGCGTGGTCTCGACAAGCTCGACCACCGGGGGCGTGGGGGTCTCGACAAGCTCGACCACCGAAGCAACCTAGGCTCGACAAGCTCGAGCAGGACGAGGGTGGTCAGCCTTTGATCAGCCGCATCGTCTGGTGCGAGAGCAGCCGGTTGACCGCAGGCAGGCGGGAGATGGTGCCGACGAGGAGTGCTTCGTACGCCTCGAGGTCGGAGACCTGGACGCGCAGGTAGTAGTCGGGCTGGCCGAGCATGCGGCGCATGTCGGTGACCTCGGGGATGGCGACGGCGGCGGTCTCGAAGTCCTCGATGGTCTTGCCGTCGTTGACGGCGATGTCGACGGCGACGATGACCTCGAAGCCGCGTCCGCCGCTCTTCGGGTCGATCCTGGCGTGGTAGCCCTTGATCACGCCGGCGCGCTCCAACCGTTGGACGCGGCGCAGGCACGGGGCCGGGGTGAGCCCGACCCGTCTGGCCAGCTCGGTGTTGCTCAGCCGAGCGTCGTCTTCGAGCTCGGCAATGATTGCTCGATCCAGGTCGTCAATCGAATGATCATTGCTCATAACCACAGTTTAGCCTCCATGATCAGCAACCCATGCGCGTTCGAACTTTCCTAGACTTGCGGCATGCAGGTGATTGAGTCCGAGGCGGTGCTCCCGCAGCGCGAAGAGACGAGAGCCGAGGCGAGGACCGAGATCGCCGCGGGTTGGCGCACCGTGTCGGCGGCCTGTGTCGCCGTGGTGCCGTTGGGCCTCGCTCTCGGCGTACTTGTGGTGCAGTCGGGGCTCGCCTGGTGGTGGGCACCGGTGCTCGGCGCGGTCGTCTTCGCGGGTTCCATGGAGTTCCTGCTGGTCGGCCTGCTGGCGGCGTCGGCCCCGCTGGCACAGATCGCGGTGAGCACGCTGCTGGTGAACTTCCGGCACGTCTTCTATGCGATCTCCTTCCCGCTCCATCGGGTGCCCGGCGGCTGGTGGAAGGCGTACAGCACCTTCGCCCTGACCGATGAGGCGTACGCGATCACCGCGACGCCGGAGTCGGCCGGATGGTCGCGGACGAGGATCGTCAGCATCCAGGCGTTCTTCCATGTGGCGTGGGTGCTCTGCGTCGCCGCCGGCGCTGGGATGGGTTCGCTGATCCCGCCGCAGGTCGTCGGTCTCGACTTCGCTGTGACCGCGTTGTTCGTGGTGCTGGGGATCGAGGCGTACAAGGTCCGCAGGTCTGTGCCGATGCCGGCTCTCGCCCTGGGCTGCGCGATCGTCGCGGCGCTGATCTCGCCGGCGAACATGCTGCTGATCGCGATGGGGATGTTCGGTGCCGCGCTCGTCTGCTCGTACGCCGTCTCGGTGCGGATGAGTCGCCGTGCCTGATCCCTGGTACGTCCTGTCCGGCGTCGCGGTCTCCGCGGCCGTCACCTGGGCGCTGCGCGCAGCTCCGTTCGCGATGCTGGCTCCTCTGCGGCACAGCGCCCTGCTGGCCTACATCGGTGAGCGGATGCCTGTCGGAGTCATGGTCATCCTCGCCGCCTACACCGTCCGGGACACCGACCCCGCTGCCTTGGCGTCCATCGGCCCCACCGTCCTCGCCCTCGCGGTCACGATCGTCCTGCAGCTGTGGCGAGGCGCCATGACCCTGAGCATCTTCGCCGGGACGGCGGTCTATGTCGCCGTCACCTCGGTCATGGGGCTCTAGGCCGTACGCTGGGCAGGGCCCACCGTCAGTCAGCTCCTCCGTGGGGCTGAGTCGCGAGAACGAGGAGTACGCACATGTCAGACCAGCCGATCCCCGCCCCGATCGCTGCGTTCGTCGAAGCGGTCAACCGACACGACGAGGCCGCGTTTCTCAACGCCTTCACCGAGGGTGGGTCCGTCGACGACTGGGGCCGCATCTTCACCGGGCGCGACCAGATCAAGGGTTGGAGCGACAAGGAGTTCATCGGTGCGCAGGGCACCCTCGCCGTCGAGGACGTCGACGCCTCGGACGGCACGGTCACCATCGTCGGTGACTGGCGCTCCACCCACGCCAACGGTCGCTCGAAGTTCGTCTTCGACGTCGACGGCGACCGCCTCACCCGGATGACCATCCGCGAAGGCTGACCCCATCACTCTGGCCCCATCACTCTGGCCCGATCACTCCGGCCCGTCCGGCGGTGCACGTGCCGCGGCCTAGGACCGGACGTTGATGCGGCCGAGCTCCTGAGTCGATCGGGTGAGTGCGACGTAGAGCCGGTTCCAGCCGCGGGGCTCGGCCGCGATGCCCGCCGGGTCGATCACGAGCGTGGCGTCCCACTCCAGGCCCTTGGACTGGGTCGCGCTGATCACTGGCAGGCCCGCCAGGGCCGTGCTCAGGGCGGGTACCCGTGCGGCCGGGGCGACGATGCCGACGGTGCCGCCGGCCCAGCGTTCGGTCAGCTCCTGGAACGCCCGGATGGCCTCGGCGTTCAGGTCCGCCTCGTCGACGTCGCGCTCCCACGGGTCGATCCCTGAGAACCGGACGGCACGGGGTGGTTCGTTGAGGCTTCCGGCCTTCCGCAGGACGGGCCCGGTCAGCGCCATGACCTCCGCGGGCGTGCGGTAGCCGATGGTCAGCTCGGCCTGTGTCCAGCGTTCGCCGAACACCGCGTCGACCGCTCGGGCCCAGGTCGTGTGGTGGTGCGGGGTCTCTGCCTGGTCGATGTCCCCGACCGCTGTGATCGACAGCTGCGGCGTACGTCGGGCCACCATGTGCCACTGCATCTCGGAGAGCTCCTGAGCCTCGTCGACGATGACGTGACCGTAGATCCAGTCCCGCCGTGACGCGGCCCGTTCGGCGAGGAACTCCTCTGAGACCGGATGGATCACGGTGTCTCCGAGCAGATCAGCCATGGCGTCGAGCAGCGGGATGTCGCTGCTCGACCAACCGGTCGTCCTGGCCGACACCGCTTCCCGCTCGGCGCCGCTCAGCTCCGGGGCGAACTGGCGTAGGGACGCGTCGTCCCCCAAGAAGCGCCGCAGCTCCACCTCGGCGTCGAGGATCGGCCACACAGTACGGGTGGTCGAGCCGACCAGCGGGTCCTCGGCGATCTTCTCGCGCAGCCTGTCGAGCTCCGCATCGGTGAGCACGCCGTCGGCCTCGCTGCCTTCGTCGCCGCCTCGGACCTCCGGAAAGTCCACCCGCTGGTGGACGATGTCCTCCAGACCGTCATCTACCCGGGCGAAGAGCTCCTCGCTGCGATCGGCGACGGCCTGGACGAGCCGCTCGCGCAGCTGGTCGGCGAACACGATGCCCGCGCCGTGATAGGTGCGCCCCGAGATCGCGGCGGCGATGAGACGAGCGACGGTCGCGGACGGAATGCCATATCGCTCGCCCTGCCAGACGAACTCGACGGGCACGGCCTCGGGCGTGAGCGACGCGACGTACCGGGTCAGAGCCTGTTGCCAGAGCGCTCGGCCCTTGACCTCCTCCGTCGACCGCGGATCCTCGGCGGTGACCGTGATCCCCGGAACGAGCGCATCGGGGATCGCCGCCACGATCGCGGTCTCGCCCAACGCCGGGAGGACCTGAGCGATGTAGTCCAAGAAGCGACGCGACGGCCCGAGCGTCAGGACTCCTTGGGCGGCGAGCTGTGGGTTGGCGAAGAGCAGGTACGCAGCGCGATGAAGTGCCACCACGGTCTTGCCCGTGCCCGGGCCGCCCTGAACCACGAGCGGCCCCTTCGCCTCGGCTCGGACCACCTCGTCCTGTTCCCGCTGCAGTGTCGCCGCGGCAGTGGTCATCTGGCCCGTACGTCGTTCGCCGAGGGCAGCGAACAGCGCGCCCTCGCCGACCAACCCGCTCGCGTTCGCCACGTCCAGCGGCTCGTCGTCGACGCCGGTGACCGCGCGCCCCTCGACGCGAATGTGTCTGCGGTGCGCCTGGCCCAGAGGCTCGACCGGTGTGGCGAGGTAGAAGGGACGAGCGGCCTCCGCGCGCCAGTCGAGAACCAGAGGATCGTCATCGTCGGTGGCGCCGGGGACGCCGATCCGTCCGACGCGGCGAACTGTCCCGTCCACGGAGTCGAGTCGTCCGAAGATCAGGCCGTTCTCCGCGCGCCGCAGCTCGGCCCGCTGCCGGGACAGGCCCCGGTGGCGAGCCTGCTCGACCACATCCTGTGCCGGCGCCGCGAGCTCTGTCTCCAAGGACCGGATGACGTCGGCGCGACGCTCGTGCGCGCCGTCGAGATAGGCCTGCTCCTCGGCAATCGCATCGTCGCGTACGGCGGCACTGTCGTCCTGCGTCGCAGTGGTCTCGTTGGTCACCGGGTCCCCTTTGAATGGCTGAACTAATGGGCCTATCGCCTGGCCATGTCGCCGACTGACTTCGGCTCCGCCAACTGAGCAATTTCGCCAGTCAACCAGCAGTTCGCTCGGGACAAAAGTGCTCGGATTTCGCTTGCAGATCGGTCAAGAAAATGCCCTTGAAACACTGTTTGCGCCGTCACCACCTGGGCTCCTGCGAACGGGGTTAACGTGACCACATGATGGTCGAGAACAAAGCCAGAAAGTCCCGCCAGCGAGGCGATGGGCGGAACCGGTTCGAGCACTTCGTGGAGATGGTCACCTCTGTGGTCAGCCATGCTCCCTTCTTCTACGTGATCGTGGGAGCTCTGCTGTTGTGGGCGGTGAGCTTTCCTCTCTGGTCCTCGAGCACCAAGTGGGAGCTGGCCGTGCACACGGGTTCCTCGGTCCTCTCGCTGCTTCTCCTGGTGCTGCTCCAGAACGCTGGGCGACGCTCGGAGGAGGCTTCCCAGGAGAAGCTCAATGTCATCGCCGCGGCCCTCTCCGACCTGATGGAGTCCCGGGCCCGCGACGACGAGGACCTCGCCGAGTCGGTACGCATCCTGCGCGACGCCGTGGGGCTCGAGGAGCGGCACTGACCACGAGCCAGTGGTCATCGCCTCAATTTCGCCCCCGGTCCGCCGCCATGGCACGCACTGGGCGGCGTTGCCCCCGCTCGAAAGACCCCGGTATGCCTTCGCAGGGGCGCCTTGCCCAGCACGCACCCTGACGACGGACCAGGGACGAACTATCGGCTCAGACCACTAGCCTCGACGTTTCGTGAGTGAGCCCGAGCCGTTCGGTTCGGGCTCACCTGGTCGTGAGGTCAGGTGGGCGTGAAGGATCCCCGGCGCTGTGTCGCCGGTTCTCCTGTTCCTGGTCGTGGCTCACGCCCAGCGGTCGGCGAGGGTGCGGATGACGTTGAGATTGCGGTTGGTGCTGATCGCGATGTGACGCTCCACGACGGCGTTGGTGATCTTCGTCTGGTGGAAGCTCTCGGTGAGCAGGTGCACGGCACGGCCGATGACGTAGACCCGCTCGCCCTCGCCGGCCCGGGCGACCAGCGCCTCCCGCGAGCCGGAGTCGCTGTGGTCCTTGCACAGGAACACGAACTGCTTGCCCTCGTGACCCATCCCGACCGCCGCGGCGTCGTTGACGATCACCTTCAGCTCGGCGGGCGTGGTGCAGATCGTCGGCACCTCGAAGAAGCGGTCGGCCGCGAAGGCCTCCTCCAGGATCGCCTCCATCTCGGCCCGGTCGCCGACCGGGTGGTCGAAGCGTACGTTGCCTGTGTTGATGTAGGTCTCGACGTCCGTTCCGCCCGCTCGCACGACCGCGGCGATGATCGCCTGCTTCGGGAACTTCCGGGTCGCGCCGAGGTTGATGGCGCGCAGGAACGCGATCCAGGTGTGCCGCTCCGTTGTCATTCTCAGATAGTCTCGACCCGCTCACCGCGCCGCAACCCCCAACCCTGGATCACATCGATGCCTTCACAGCAGCTGCTCCCCCCGGCGGCACCGACCGCCTCGGGCTCCGCTTCGGCGAAGACCCTGGACCTGTCCAGCGACCTGGTCGTGTATGCGGCCCGTCTCATGCGTCTCGTGCGTCGTACGCTCGACCTGCCGGCCAGCGTGCGGGTCCTCACGATCCTCGACGCCATCGGACCGCTCGGCATCACCGACCTCGCCCGCGCGGACGGCTGCTCGCAGCCGACCATGTCGGCCCAGATCGCCCAGCTCGTCGACAGCGGCCTGGTCACCAAGGAGCCCAACCCCGCCGATGCGCGGGCGAGCCTGGTCGCGCTCACCGACGCCGGCCGCGCCGACCTGGCCGACGTACGCGACCGCATCTCCCGCCTCATCGCCGAGCGCCTCGAGTCCCACAACCGCACCCAGGCCGAGCTCGAGTCCGCCGTGGCCGTCCTGCGGGACCTGGTCGAGGGCGAGA
>NZ_JBOHDN010000398.1:0-8011 GCF_050699375.1 Nocardioides sp.
GTGCAGATCCTTCACAACGGTGGTGATCTCTCTAGCCATGCCCTCATCATCGCCGAGGCGTCAATCGTGCAGGCCGAAACGTCACCTTTGCAGGCCGAGGGGTCACTTCTGCAGGCCGAGGGGGCACGGTCGTGCCAACTCGGCCTGCAGAAGTGACCCCTCGGCCTGCAAAGGTGACGTTTCGGCCTGCACGATTGACGCCTCGGCGATGATGAGGACATGGCTAGAGAGATCACCACCGTTGTGAAGGATCTGCACTACCTGGAGTGCCCGCGCTGGCACGAGGAGCGGATCTGGTTCGTGGACTTCTACTCCTACAAGGTCTATTCGGCGCGGGAGGACGGCTCGGATCTGCGGGTCGAGGCGGAGGTGCCGGGACAGCCCTCGGGGCTGGGCTGGCTTCCCGACGGTCGTCTCCTGATCGTGTCGATGCGCGACCACCGGATCCTGCGTCGCGAGCGCGACGGCACGCTGGCCACCCACGCCGACCTGAGCGACCACGTCAGCAACCACCTCAACGACATGGTGGTGGACGAGCAGGGCAGGGCGTACGTCGGGAACTTCGGTTTCGACATCATGGCGGGCGCCGACGTGGCATCGACGGTGCTGCTGCGCGTCGACACGGACGGGACGGTGACCGAGGTCGCCGACGACATGTGGTTCCCCAACGGCAGCGTGATCACCCCCGAGGGCACCCTCCTGGTCGACGAGACCTGCGGCAACCGGATCAGCGCCTTCGACATCGCCGAGGACGGGTCGCTGACCAACCGGCGTACGTGGGCGAAGTTCGGCGAGCTCACCACGCACACCGCGTTCGGGGAGGCGATGGGCGACGCCGTCCTGGCTCCCGACGGCTGCTGCCTGGATGCCGAGGGCGCGGTCTGGACCGCCGACGCTGTCTTCGGTCGCTTGGTCAGGGTCGCGGAGGGCGGGGAGATCCTCGAGCAGATCGAGCCGGGAGGCGGAGTCTTCGCGTGCATGCTCGGCGGGAGCGACGGCAAGACGTTGTACGCCTGCGCGGCACCCGACTTCTTCGAGGAGCCGCGCCGGGCCAACACCGAGGCGAGGCTGCTGGCCATCCGGGTCGACGTGCCCGGCGCCGGTCGCCCCTAGAGACCCGCGCGAGCAGCCGCGCGGCCGCTCAGTCCTCCTGGACGTCCGGTGCCGGGCCGTCCAGCCGCCCGGCGCGGCTGTGGATCGGCACGGCCACGTGGAGGGCGTTGCTCTCGACCGTGAAGTCGGTCGGTGTCGAGGTCACGATCTCACCGTCGAGGTTGACCGGCATCGGCTCGTCGGTGGAGATCCGCACGGCGCTGGTGGTCACGTGGTGCACCTGCTCGTGCTCGATGAAGTGGCCGCTCTTGAGCAGCCGCGCGATCGAGACGTGATCACGCATCCGGCCACGCACGATCGCGTAGACGTCGAGCATGTCGTCGTCCACCGAGGCAGTGGGCGTGATCTTGTTGCCACCGCCGTAGTGGCGCCCGTTGCCGACCGCGACCTGAAGCAGGTCGTCGAGCTCCAAGGTCTCGTGGTCGCCCTCGGGGAACTCCAACCGGGCGGTGAACGGCTTGTGGTGACGGTAGGCCCCCAGCGTGGCGACCGGGTAGGCCGCGGGACCGATCACCTTCTTCAGCCGCGGGTTCAGCGCCTCGGTCACCGCGACCGAGAGACCGAAGGAGGCGACGTTGAGGTAGGTGTGACCGTTCGCCTTACCGATGTCGACGTTGATGATCTTGCCCTCGAGCATCTGCTTGACCGCGGTCTCCGGGTCCTGGTCGAGCTCGAGGGTGCGGGCGAAGTCGTTGGCCGTGCCCAGCGGCAGGACCGCGAGCACGACGTCGCTACCGGCGATCCGCGTCGCCGCGGCGCCGACGGAGCCGTCGCCGCCGCCGATGAACAGCAGGTCCGGCTTCTCGGCGGCCACCTTGTCGAGCGTGGCCTCGAGCTCGTCCCCCGAGTGGACTGCGTACGACTGCACATCCTCGATCCCCGCGGCGCGGAGCATCTCCTCCGACGAGGCCAGCGCGTCCTCTCCACGGCGCGAGCCGGCGTTGACGACGAGGGCGACCTTCACGGAGTCGCGCGACAACAGCGATTGCATATCCACGAGCAGAGCGTACGCAACCCGCCTGAGCCTCTGCTGGTCCGATGCAGTGCTTTACCTGTGCGTGCCGGTGAGCGGTCTGCTCGTGCGCGTTCGGCGGCATCCACCCGCCGTCACGGACTCGGCGCTACAGACACCTCGCCGGGCGTCAACACCTCGGCGAACATCCCGAACACCGGCTCCCCGGCCCGGTTTCGCGGCCGGTAGCCGGACAGGGTCCGGAGAAGCCGGACGTCCCGCACGCTCGTCTCGGGGTGCAGGTCGACCACCGCGCATCGAGGGATGGGTACGCCGATCCGCACCCGCGCGCCGCCGACCTGGATGATCCGGCCGGTCCAGCCTTCCTCGGCGTACGGCTCATCGGTGTCGACCACGACGGTGGACCGGAACCGGGCGGCCTGCTCGGGCAGATCCGGCCGCTCGCTGCGCTGGGCGAGGTCTCTCAGCGAGGCGGTGGTCACCAGCGTCACCGGCGCCGCGAAGACGACGTCGCCGCGCCGGGCACGCGCCAACCGCACCGGGCGGCCCAGCCACCGCGAGAACAGGCCCGCGTGCGGTCCTTCCAGCAGCTCCAACGCGACCTCGCGGCCCCAGTAGTCGCAGGTGACGGTCCGGCGGGAGCGGACCGGCACCGCGGAGGCCGTCTCACCACCCGGCAGCTCGACGTCGAGCCGCTCCCCCACCAGCTCGCTCCGCACGGCGACCAGCGAAGGGCTCTGGACCGTACGCAGCACCTGCCCGCGCGTCGGGTCCTCCTCGTCCAACGCGACGAGTGCGAAGCCGCGGTCCCCCACCGCGCCCTGGGCGTCGAGCGACACCGCGTCGTAGGAGAGGTGCCGCGTCCCCTTGACCGGCGCGAAGCCCGCTCGCACCACCCTCAGCTCGTCGCTCACGGTCCCCAGTCAACCAGCGCGGCCGAGGCCGCCGGCCAGCAGTCCGCGAGCCGTCACGACAGAGCGGCGCGAAGCGCCTCGGAGCCTTCGGCTGCCAGGTCCGAGTAGCCCGTCGTCCCGGCGCCCAACAGCTCCTCGGCGGCTCGCTTGGCCGCACCCAGCGCGGCGAACGCGAACGCGCCGCCGACAGAGATGCGGCCAGCACCCGCCGCGGCCAGCTCCGGGACCGACGGGCCGCCCGGGAGCACCAGGACGCTGACCGGGCGGTCGACGGCCTCGACCAGGCGGCGTACGTCCTCGACAGCGATCACGCCCGGCGCGAAGAGCACGTCGGCGCCGGCCTCCTGATAGGCCCGCAGCCGGGCGATGGTGTCGTCCAGATCGTCGCGGCCGCGGATGTGGTTCTCGGCCCGGGCGGTGAGGACGAAGTCGGGGCCGGCGGCGGCAGCGGCCGCGGCGACACGCTCGGCGGCCGCGTCGATGTCGTAGACCGTGTCCTCCTCGATCCCGGCGTAGTCCTCGATCGACCCGCCGGCCAGTCCTGCCCCTGCTGCGAGCCGGAACGTCTCGCCCACGTCTGCGACGGACGCGGCGAAGCCCGCCTCCAGATCGGCGGAGACCGGGACGTCGACCGCGTCGACCAGCGCCGCGGAGTGCCCGATCACCTCATCACGGGTGACCTGGCCGTCGAGACGGCCGAGCGTCGTGGCGTACCCGCTGCTGGTCGTGGCCAGCGCCGAGAACCCGAGCGAGGCCAGCAGCTTCGCCGAGCCCGCGTCCCAGGCGTTGGGCATCAGCAGCGGGCGGCCGGGCACGTGCAGGGACAGGAAGGACTCGGCGATCGACATGCCGGTCACGATGCCATGGGACGGCTCATCGGAGAACTGGATATCCGGCCTAAGATCACTCGATATGGGCCACGATCACGACCACATCTCCCCGGCGGCGGACCGGCGCTACCTGATCGCGGCGATGTCCCTGCTGGGTGTGTTCCTGATCGGCGAGGTGACGGTCGCGATCCTCGCCGACTCGCTCGCGCTGCTCGCGGACGCCGGCCACATGCTCACCGACATCGGGGCGATCGCCGCGGCGCTGTGGGCGATGCGGTTGGCGGCGCGGCCGGCGCACGGCCAGTGGACCTACGGCTGGAAACGGGCCGAGATCCTCTCCGCCGCGCTCAACGGCATCACCCTGCTCGTCTTCGCGGCGGTCGTGTGCGTGGAGGCGATCCGGCGCCTGATCGACCCGCCCGACGCCGAGGGGTTGCCGATGTTCGTCGTCGCGCTCGTCGGCTGCGCGGTCAACATCGCCGCGGCCGCCCTGATGGCGCGGGCCAACCGCACCTCGCTCAACGTCGAGGGCGCCTACCAGCACGTCCTCTCCGACCTCTACGGCTTCATCGGCACCCTCGTCGCGGCGATCGTCATCCTGCTCACCGGCTGGAGCCGCGCCGACCCGGTGGCCTCGCTCGTGGTGGTCGCCCTGATGACGTACGCAGGGATCTGTCTGCTCCGCGACAGCGGCCGGATCCTGCTCGAAGGCGCCCCCGCGGAGGTCGACGTCGAGGACCTGCGCCGACACCTGCTCGAGGTGGACCACGTGGTCGAGGTGCACGACCTGCACGCCTGGACCGTCACATCCGGTCTGCCCGCGGTCTCGGCCCACCTGACCCTGAGCGGGGAGTGCTTCACCGACGGCAGCGCGCCGAGGGTTCTCGACCGGGTCCAGGCCTGTCTGGCCGGTCACTTCGACGTCGAGCACTCCACCTTCCAGCTCGAGCCGGAGACCCACCTGGCCCATGAGCCAGGGATGCACTGATCGCCGTCCTGACCGGGCTCAGCGCCGCGAGAGTGCCTCGAGAGCGGACTCGCGGGCCCCGTCGATCGACTCCTCCGCGACCCCGCACAGCCGCAGGCAGGCGGAGGCGATCGTCGAGACCGTCGAGCTGCCGATCCTGTCCTCGCGGCGAAGGCTGACCACGCTCTCGGCCATCTGCACGAGCAGGTCGCCGAGCCCGGGTTCGGAGGCGCTCGACGCGATCCGGTGCCCCGCCGCGCGGAGCCCGGCTCGGCCGTAGCCGGCGACCAGGTCACCGCGCAGGTGGCTGTAGCGGTCGTAGACCGGCGAGGCGATCACGTCGGGCAGCCGGTAGAGCATGCCGATGTTGTACGGCATCGCGACCAGCGCGCTCATGTCGCTGACCGCGAGAGCGTAGAGGCCGACATCGGGCGGGACCGCCTCCATCCCGGCCTCGATCTTGCCGGCCTGCTGGACGCGGTCCTGGACCGAGCGCTCGAGCAGCACGGCGAGGATCTCCTCCTTGCTGCCGAAGTGGTAGTAGATCGAGGCCTGTCTCAGCCCGGCGCCCTCCGCGATCTCGCGAGTGGTTGTGCCGGCGTAGCCGCGGCCCACGAAGAGCTCCGCGGCGGCGGCGAGAATCTGATCTCGGGGGTTCGCGGCAATCTTGCCGGGGAGCAGCCGTGGCCGGCCGCGCCCGGGGCGCGGCGAGATCTGTGACACCGTGGCATCGCCTTTTTCTGTCATGCGATAGATAACTTGAGAGAGAGCAAGTTTCGCACTCATATCGAAAGAGTCAAGCGTCGAAGGACGTGTCCGTCCTCAAACCGTCAGTGCGTGAGCTTGAGGCCGACAACACAGCCCACCAGCGCGACGATGAGCAGGACACGTACGAAGCTGACCGACTCGGCGCCGGTCACCATCGAGTAGCCGACGGTGAGGGCGGCGCCGATCCCCACCCAGATCGCGTACGCCGTCCCGATCGGCAGCGTGCGCATGGCCAGCCCGAGGCCCACCAGGCTGCCGACGAGGGCGACGCCGAACACGACCGAGGGGCCCAGTCGCGAGAAGCCCTCGGTGCGACCCAGGGCGAGCGCCCACACGGCCTCGAGGACACCTGATACAACAAGCAAAAGCCAGGACATGACCTACTCCAGACGGCCGTCTTGTCGCGCTTCCGGGTACGGCTCCCTCGTCCGGCAGCCGGTCTCGGCTGACGTCACCGACGTTAGCAAAACTGTCACTCGATAGAAACTTGACGAGGCAAGAGAACGCTGCGTTCTTCACCACGGGATTCCGCACCGATCGATGAGAGGATGCGGACGTGACATTCACCGTCGGCTTCGTCACCGGGGCCACCCCTGACAAGTGGGCCAGAATCTGGCGCGAACGCAGCCGCGAGCGGCTCGAGCTGGTCCCGGTCACCGAGGAGGACCAGGAGAGGCTGCTTCGCGACGGTGAGGTCGACATGTGCCTCGTACGTCTACCCGTCGACCGGGACCAGCTGCACTGCATCCCCCTCTACGAGGAGCAGCCGGTCGTGGTGATGGGTCACGAGCATCTCCTCTCCCTGCTCGACGAGGTCTCCTTCGAGGACCTGGCCGAGGAGCAGCTGGTCCTCCCCGAGCGCGGCGGTTGGACGCCGGCGGTCGAGCAGATGGCCTGGCCGCCGATAAGCGAGAAGGACGCGATCGAGACCGTCGCCGCAGGCACCGGCGTCGTCGTCGTGCCGATGTCGATCGCCCGGCTCCACCACCGCAAGGACGTGGTGTTCCGGCCGTTGACCGACGCCGAGCCCACAGAGGTCGGTCTGGCCTGGCTGCTCGACAAAGAGGACGAGAGGGTGCAGACGTTCATCGGCATCGTCCGCGGCCGCTCGCGCAACTCCTCGCGCGGCTGAGGAGGCACGCGCCACGGCCCTCCGGGTCGTCGCCGTCTACCGACACCCGGGTCGCGGACCGGCGGCCGCAGCGGGCAGACTCTGCACCATGCTCGAACCGACCGATCTCACCGCGCGTGCGACCGAGGCACTGCTCACCACCTTCGGCACCGAGGCCACGGTGGTCGGGCGGGCGCCGGGCCGGGTCAACCTGATCGGCGAGCACACCGACTACAACGCCGGGCTCGTGCTGCCGGTCGCGCTCCCCCACGCCACCTACGCCGCGGCCGCGCCACGCACCGATGGCGTCATCCGGATCGCCTCCGCGCAGGAGCCCGAGCCGTTCACCGGCCACGTCGACGAGCTCGGGCCGGAGATCGAGGGGTGGCCGGCGTACGTCGCGGGGGTGCTCTGGACCCTGCGGGAAGCCGGACTCGAGGTCGACGGCCTGGATATGTACCTGGAGTCCTCGGTGCCGCTCGGCGCCGGCCTGTCCTCCTCCGCCTCGGTCGAGTGCGCGACGGCGGTGGCCGCTCTCGGCGTGGCCGGCCGGGCTCTTGACGAGGACCTGCGACGCAGCGTCGTCGCGGCCGGGATCCGGGCCGAGGCGGAGGTCGCCAAGGCGCCGACGGGCGGGATGGACCAGACGGTCGCCGTCTTCGCCGAGACGGGTGGCGCGCTGCTGATCGACTTCGACTCCGGTGAGCACCGCAACGTCCCGCTGGCCCTGGGCGATCGGACGATCCTGGTCACCGACACCAGGGTCAAGCACCAGCTGACCGACGGCGGCTACGCGGCCCGCCGGGCCCAGTGCGAGAAGGCCGCCGCCGACCTCGGGCTGCGCTCGCTGCGCGAGGCCGCCCTCGAGCAGGTCGAGACCCTCGCCGACGACGTCGTACGCCGCCGCGCCCGCCACATCGTGACCGAGATCGCCCGCGTGGAGCCGACGGTGACCGCGCTCGGCAGCGGCGACCGGGCCGCGATCGGCGAGCTCTTCGCCGCCTCCCACGCCTCCATGCGAGACGACTTCGAGATCTCGGTCCCCGAGCTCGACCTCGCCGTCTCGACCGCGGTCACTTCCGGAGCCGACGGCGCCCGGATGACCGGCGGCGGCTTCGGCGGCTCCATCGTCTCGATCCTCCCCGCCGACGCGGTCGAGCCGGTCACCGCAGCCATCGACAAGGCCTTCGCCGAGGCCGGCCACAACCCGCCCGGCCACCTCATCGCCACCCCCGCTGCCGGCGCCTCCTGGGCCTCTGCCTGACCCGCCCCGCGCCGAGTCGGCTCATCCTGACCTGAAAGCCCGCCGAGTCGGCTCATCCTGACCTGAAAGCC
>NZ_JBOHDN010000399.1:0-2720 GCF_050699375.1 Nocardioides sp.
TCCGGCGGAGCCGCGAGCGCTTCTGGAACGAGGACACGGCCGCCTTCGACACCCTCTACACGGTGCTGGAGACGGTCACCCGCCTGGTCGCGCCGCTGCTGCCGCTGACCACCGAGGAGATCTGGCGTGGTCTGACCGGTGGCCGCTCGGTGCACCTGACCGACTACCCGGTCGTCGAGTCCCTTCCCGCCGATGACGACCTGGTCGCCCGGATGGACGCGGTCCGCGCGGTCTGCTCGGCGACCTCGGCGCTGCGCAAGGCACGCAAGCTCCGCAACCGGCTCCCGCTGGGCGGCCTGACCGTCGTCGGCGCCGACATCGCCGGCTTCGAGGAGATCGTCGCCGACGAGGTCAACGTCAAGTCCGTACGCCTGCTCGCCGCCGACTCCGAGGAGGCCGGCACCTACGGCATCGAGCAGAAGCTCAGCGTCAACGCCCGCGCCGCCGGGCCGCGCCTGGGCAAGGAGGTCCAGAAGGCCATCAAGGGCTCCAAGTCCGGTGACTGGTCGGTGGCCGAGGACGGCACCGTCACGGCCGGTGGCCTCGCTCTCGTCGAGGGCGAGTACACCCTGGAGACCGTCGCCGGCGCCGCGACCGACGACATCGCCGTTAGCATGCTGCCCAGCGGTTTCATCGTCCTGGACACGGTCGTCACCCCCGACCTCGCCGCCGAGGGCCTCGCCCGCGACCTGATCCGCGCGGTCCAGCAGGCCCGCAAGGACTCCGGCCTCAACGTCGAGGACCGCATCACCCTCTCGGTGACCGGCTCCGAGGCCGTACGTCAGGCAGCCCTCGCTCATGGCGAGATGATCTCGCGCGAGACCCTGGCGACTAAGTACGCGGTCCGGCCCTCGGATCTCACCCCTGCTGAGGTTGACGAAGGAAAGATCATGACGGCGCCTGGCATGGATTCAGGCATGTCAGCAGACGGTGCCATCCGCGTCTGGTCGACCGTCGGAGAGGGCGAGGTGGTGTTGATCATCGTCTCCAAGGCGTAAGAGAAGGGCGACCCTTAGGAGGGTGAGTCACGCTGGACGTGACTCACCCTCCTAAGGTCTCTCCTGCTGAAGGCGCTGGGTCGATAGTGTGCGATCGTGGCCAGCCAGGACGACATCGATCGGCAGATCCAGGCCTACTACGGCGGCCTCGACTGGGACGAGGGAGCGCGGCTGACAAGCAGGTCGGCCCAGGGAAGGCTTGAGTTCGAGCGTACGCAGGAGCTCATCGCCGAGAGGATCCCAGAGGGATCGCGGATCGCAGATGTCGGCGGCGCGACCGGAGTCCATGCCGCGGCGCTTGCTGATGCTGGGCATCGGGTCACGCTCCTGGACCCGGTCATCGAGCAGGTTGAGCAGGCTCGTGCGTCCGGCACGTTCCTCGACGCGCTCGTCGGCGACGCGCGCGGACTCCCTTTCGGGCGCAGCAGTTTGGACGTGGTGCTGCTTCTCGGGCCGCTCTATCACCTGGCCGACCGTGAGGACCGGCTGCAAGTGCTGCGTGAGGCGATCAGGGTGGTGCGACCTGGAGGGTGGGTCTTCGCTGCCGCGATCCCGAGACTGGCAAGACTCACGGCGGTCACCGGCGGACCCGGCTTGCCGCGCGGATGGGAAGACCTGATCGGGCGTGGTTTCGCGCCCGCCGGCGGACGATTCCCGGGCGGACACTTCCATACCGGTGTGGAGCTGGCGGCGGAGTTGAGGGAGTCGGGATTGCTGCAGGTCGAGGTGGTGGGTATCGAGGGGCCTGCCGGCTTGGCCTTGGAACAGCTGACCGAGATCGACCCAGAGCTCTACGCGGCCGCACTGACTGTGGCGCGCGCCGTGGCCGGGCAACCCGGAGTCCAGGACCTCTCCAATCATCTACTCGCAGCCGGGCGGCGACCCTAGGAGACTCAGTCACGTGTGGTGTGACTGAGTCTCCTAGGGTCCTGGAGAGTGCGAGCGCGATGGGGTCGCGACACCTATCGTTGAGGTGTGGAGGGGCCTACGCTCAAGGAGCTCGCCGTGCAGGCGTTGTCGTCGGTCGAGCATGGTTATGACTTGCTGGCGCCCAAGTTCGACGCGACCCCGTTCCGTACGCCGGACCAGATCCTCGCGGCCACTGCCGAGGCGCTCGGGGAGCGTGGCGGGTTCGAGCGAGGGCTCGACGTGTGCTGCGGAACCGGTGCTGGGCTGGGGGTGCTCGCGGAGGTGACCGCGCAGGCACCCACCGGCGTCGACTTCAGCGTGGGGATGCTGGAGGAGGCGCGGAAGGCCTGTCCGGATGCCGACCTGGTGCGGGCCGATGCGCGCGCGCTGCCGTTCGCTGCTGCGTACGACCTGGTGGTGAGCTTCGGGGCGCTGGGGCACTTCCTGCCGGAGGAGCGGCTGCCGCTCTTCACCGGCATCCTCCGGGCCTTGCGACCCGGCGGGGTGTTCGCGCTGCCGATGAGCCGGGCGCCGGGGCCGACCCACCCGGCGTACTGGCTGCTCTCCGGCTTCGATCTGGCGATGCGGGTGCGCAACGCGGTGTGGCGACCGAAGTTCGTGATGTATTACCGCACCCATCCCAGGCCGGCCCTGTTCGCAGACCTGAGAACCGCCGGGTTCACGGTCACCACGACGCCGCTGCCCGAGATCGGCGAGCTGGTCGTGGCCCGCCGGGCCGCGCTCTGACCGGATGCGACGCCGCCGAGTCGGCTCGTCCTGACCAGATCCCACGCCGAGTCGGCTCGACATGAC
>NZ_JBOHDN010000400.1:0-58101 GCF_050699375.1 Nocardioides sp.
TCGAGGCGTCGGACGGGCTCGAGCTCGATGGGCCCGGCCCCGTCGTCGGGGAAGAGCCGTCGCCCGGCGCCGAGGAGCACCGGCACGAGGTGGATCTCGATCTCGTCGAGCTGGCCAGCGGCCAGGAGCGCCTGCGCGAGGCCGGCGCCGTGGGCCATCACGACCTTGTCGCCGGCGGCGTCCCGGGCCTCGTCGGCGCACCGGTCGACGTCGGTGAAGTAGCGGGCGCTGCCCGGCGGGACGTCGTCGGGGTGGTGGGTGAGCACGTGGATCGGCACGCCGTCGTGGTGGTCGCCTCCCCAACGGTCGGCGAGCTCATACGTACGCCGCCCGGAGATCAGTGCCCCCGTGGCGAGGTATTCGCGGTAGACGTCGCCGTTCACCCCGGCGTCGTGACGGTCGTCGAGCCAGTCGAAGATCCGCCCGCCGCCCCGCCCGAGCCCTTGGCCGTGGCGGTCGTCGGGACCGGTGACGAACCCGTCCAGGGTCATCGACATGGACAGACGGACGGGTGTGCGTGTGGTGCCGGACATGGTTCCTCCTGCTGGTGGTCAGGTGCCGCGGATGGCGGCGCTCACCAACACCACGATCGGACCACCGCCGATCCGACAGGCCGACAGTACGTCTCCAAGACGGCCCTGGCCCGCTAGTCTGACCCTTGATGTCAGGCGCAGCGGGCTATGGGGTCGTCGCCAAGACGCTGCACTGGCTGACCGTCGCCGTCTTCGCGCTGCAGTTCGTGGTCGGCTATGTCATGTCGACAGAGGCCGACTGCGACCCGCCGGGGGAAGATCGCGGCGGGGGCGACACCTCTGACGCGGAGGACGAGCGTTTGGACCGGCTCGAGGACGCCTGCGAGGCGCGGAGTGGCGAGGAGGGCTCGCTCGCCACCGCCTGGACCGACCTGTGGGGCGGCGGCATCGGTGCCGACGGCATCAGCCTGCCCGAGCTGCACATCCTGCTCGGCCTGGCCATCCTGCTGCTCGGCGGGCTTCGGGTGGCCGGGCGCATGATCTCCTCGCTTCCGCCATGGGACCCGCCGTCTGACCGCGACCGACCGGCGACTGGCTCATGTCACCGAGCGGGTGCTGATCTCGCTGATGTTCGTCGTCCCGCTGACGGGCCTCGCGCTCGTCGTGGCCTCCGGCGACCTGGTCGCGCTGCACGTGGCGGCCCACATCGCGTTCTTCGCCGCGCTCGGCGTCCATCTGCTGCTGGTGCTGCGTCGCGGGTTGCTTCCGCGAATGCTGCCGGGACCGCGTACCTCGCCAAGGGCCTGAGGGTCAGCGGCCCTTGAAGTCGGGCTTGCGCTTCTCCAGGAATGCCTTGGGCCCCTCCTTGGCGTCCTCGGAGGCGAAGACGGCGGCGCCGACCTTGGCGTCGGCGGCCCAGGCCTCCTCCTCGTGCTTGCCCTCGGACTCGCGCATCGTACGCAGGATCGCCTGCACCGCGAGCGGGCCGTTGGCTGCGATCATGTCGGCGAGCTCGTGCGCCTTCTCGAGCGCGGTCCCGTCGGGGACGACGTGGCCGATGAGGCCGAGCTCCTTGGCCTCGGGCGCCCTCAAGGTACGTCCGGTCAGCAACAGCTCGGCGGCGACCGTGTAGGGGATCTGGCGGGGGAGACGGACCGCGGAACCGCCCATCGGGTAGAGCGACCAGCGAGCCTCGGCGACGCCGAACTTCGCCGACTCGCCGGCGACGCGGATGTCGGTGCCCTGCAGGATCTCGGTGCCGCCGGCGATCGCCGGGCCCTCGACGGCGGCGATGAGCGGCTTGGTGAGCCGGAAGCCTTTGAGGAGGCCCTTGATCACCGAGGGGTCGAAGCCTTCGTCGAACGACTCCGACGGCGGCTTCTCGTCCGCCTTCTGGAGGTCCATCCCGGCACAGAAGTAGCCGCCGGCGCCGGTCAGGATGCAGACCCTGACCTCGGGATCGGAGTTCACCCGGTCCCAGGCTTCCTCCATGATCCGCAGCATCTCGGAGGAGAGGGCGTTGCGACGCTCGGGGCGGTTCATGGTCACGATCAGCTTGTGGCCGTCCTGCTCGACGATCGCGTCCGGGCCGGTCGCGGGAGAAGATCCGGCAGAAGATTCTGTGATCGGCATAACACCGGACCCTAGCGGAAAACTGAAACGTGTTCTAGTCTCGGTCGCATGGCGCTGAATCTTGCTGACCTCTTCGAACACGCCGTCGACGCCGCGCCTGAGAAGGTGTCCGTCCAAGTCGGCGACCGCAAAGTGACCTACGCCGAGCTCGAGCGTGAGTCCAACAAGCTCGCCCACTATCTGGCCGGTCAGGGGATCGGGAAGGGCGACCACGTCGGTCTCTACTCCAAGAACTCCGTGGAGCACGTGATCGCACTGCTGGCGATCCTCAAGATCCGCGCGGTGGCGATCAACGTGAACTTCCGCTACGTCGCCGGCGAGCTTGAGTATCTCTTCGACAACGCCGACCTCAAGGCGCTCGTCCATGACCGGGTCTACGCGCCGCTGGTCGCCGAGGTCGCGCCCAAGCTGGCCGACCTGAAGACCTTCGTGGCCGTGCCCAACCCGCTCGAGCCCGACGATGCCTCCGACCTGAGCCCGTTCGGCGGGGTCACGCTGGAGGAGGCGCTGGCCGGTCAGTCCGACGAGCGCGACTTCGACGAGCGCACCGCCGACGACATCCACGTCATCTACACCGGCGGCACCACCGGCTTCCCCAAGGGCGTGATGTGGCGCCACGAGGACTTCTGGCGCGTGCTCGGCGGCGGCATCGACTTCATGACCGGAGTGCCGCTGGAGGAGTACGACCAGTCCAAGCAGGCCGCCGGCGACGGCCTCACCACGCTCCCGCTGAGTCCGCTGATGCATGGCGGCGCCCAGGCCTCGCTCCTCATGCACCTCTTCGCCGGCCAGGTCACGATCCTGGAGCCCAGGTTCGACCCGGTGAAGACCTGGGAGATCGTCGACCGCGAGAAGGTCCAGATGATGTTCATGACCGGCGACGCGATGGCGGTGCCGCTCATCGATGCGTACGAGGCAGGCGGTTTCGACGGCCAGTCACTCTTTGCCATCGCCTCCAGCGCCGCGATCTTCTCCAAGTCGGTCAAGGAACGCTGGATGAAGGCCTTCCCGAACGCGGTCTTCACCGACTCGGTGGGCTCGACGGAGACCGGCTTCCAGGGCACCGGGCTGCAGGATGCCTCCGCGCTCTCGACCGACGGCCCGGTGGTCACCGCCGGCGGGCACACCGCGGTGATCGGCGACGACGGTCATCCGCTCGACCTCGCCAAGGACGTCGGCAAGATCGGCCGGACCGCTCGCAAGGGCCACGTGCCGGTCGGCTACTACCGGGACCCCGAGAAGTCCGCGAAGACCTTCGTCGAGATCGACGGCGAGCGCTACGCGATCCCGGGTGACTACGCGCGGATCGAGACCGACAACCGGCTGACTCTCCTCGGGCGAGGCTCCAACTGCATCAACACCGGTGGCGAGAAGGTCTATCCCGAAGAGGTCGAGGCCGCGCTCAAGGCTCACCCCGACGTCTACGACACCCTCGTCGTCGGGATCCCGGACGAGCGCTACGGCCAAGCCGTCGCCGCGGTCGTCGAGCCACGTCCGGGCGCGACCATCGAGCTCGAGGGGCTGCGTACGTTCCTGCGGTCTCATCTCTCCGGCTACAAGCTGCCGCGTGCTCTGACGATCGTCGACGAGGTGCCGCGTAACGCCACCGGCAAGGCGCAGTACCCCAAGGCCAAGGAGATCGCCCTGGCCACGCAGGCGACCTCCGCGGCGGAAGGAGCGAAGGCATGATCCGTACGCCGCTGTGCGACGCCTTCGGGATCGACTACCCGATCTTCGCCTTCACCCCCTCGGAGCACGTGGCGGCCGAGGTCTCCAAGGCCGGCGGGCTGGGCGTGCTCGGCTGCGTACGCTTCAACGACGCCGAGGAGCTCGACCGCACGCTGACCTGGATGGACCAGAACACCGACGGGAAGCCGTACGGCGTCGACGTGGTCATGCCGACGAAGGTCCCGACCGAGGGCACCTCGACCGACCTGTCGGCCTACATCCCCGAGGAGCACACCGACTGGGTCGACAAGACCCTGCTCTCGCTCGGCGTGCCGCCGCTGCCCGAGGGTGAGGGCCGTGAGGGGGTGCTCGGCTGGCTGCACTCGACGGCACGCTCGCACGTCGACGTCGCGCTGCAGCACCGGCCGGTGCTGATCGCCAACGCGCTCGGCACCCCGCCCAACGATGTGATCGAGAAGGCGCACGAGCACGGGATCAAGGTCGCCGCGCTCGCCGGCGCCCCCAAGCACGCCGTCTCGCACGTCTCCAACGGCGTCGACATCATCATCGCCCAGGGTTATGAGGCGGGAGGCCACACCGGCGAGATAGCCTCGATGGTGCTCCAGCCCGACATCGTCGACGCGGTCGGCCCGGACGTGCCAGTCCTGGGCGCGGGCGGGATCGGCTCGGGACGCCAGATCGCCGCTTCGCTCGCGCTCGGTGCCCAGGGTGTCTGGACGGGCTCCATCTGGCTCGGGACGTCGGAGTATCGCGAGCTCAACACCCACGCCGGCTGGGAGAGCGCCTTCACCCGCGCGACCTCCGCCGACACCCGCCGGATGCGGATCTACACGGGCAAGCCCGCCCGGCTGCTGAAGTCGAAGTGGACCGATGCGTGGGAGGCCGAGGGCTCCCCGGCACCGCTGCCGATGCCCCTGCAGAACCTGCTCGTCTCCGACGCCCACAACCGCATCAACGCCGCCGGCGACCCCGACGTGGTCGCGATGCCGGTCGGGCAGATCGTCGGCCGGATGAACGAGGTACGCCCGGTCGCCGAGGTGATGGGCGACCTCATCGCCGAGTTCGAGGCCACCGTCAAACGCCTGGACGCGATCTCCGAAGGTTAGTCAGCAGCACTACGAAGGCGCCGGCTCGGTCCTCCGAGCCGGCGCCCTTCTCGTGCCCACGCCCGACGCGCCTTACCTCGGCGCGCTATCGCACACCTTGGTTGCTGATGCCGGCAACGCACACCACAACCCCCGCCCAGAGGCGGGGAGACCCTGACAAGATGGGCGCGTGACGATCTCGAGCTACGTACGTGACGGACTCACCTTCGACGTGATCGACTCGGGCCCCGCCGACGGTGACCCGGTCGTGCTCCTGCACGGTTTCCCGGAGCGGGCGACCTGCTGGCGGGAGGTGTCGCCGATCCTGCACGAGGCGGGCTTCCGCACCCTCGCTCCGGACCAGCGCGGCTACTCTCCGGGCGCCCGGCCGCGTACGCGCCTCGGCTACGGCGCCGGCGAGCTGGTCGAGGACGTCGTCGCGCTCATCGACGAGATCGGCCGGCCGGTGCACCTGGCCGGTCATGACTGGGGGAGTGCGGTCGGCTGGGGAGTGGCTGCGAAGCGTCCGGACCTGGTTCGGAGCTGGACCGCGATGTCGGTGCCGCACCCGGTCCCGTTCGCGCGATCGATGAAGGGCCCGCAGCGGCGTAAGTCGACGTACATGGCCCTCTTCAACATCCCGCTCCTACCCGAGCTGGTCTCCGGCCGCGACGGCCGGATGGAGCGGATGATGCGGGGGAGCGGCTGGAATGACGAGGACATCGAACGCTTCCGCGAGGAGATCGTCGACTACGGTGCGCTGCCCGGCGGCCTGGGGTGGTATCGCGCCCTCCTCCTGGCCCCTCGCGTCGGTCGCGTCTCGGTGCCGACGACGATGCTGTGGAGCGACCGCGACGTGGCGATCGGCCGCACCGCCCTGGAGGGCAACGAGAACTCCGTCACCGGACCGTACGAGTTCATCGAGCTGAACGGCGTCAGCCACTGGATCCCGACCAAGGCCCCCGAAGCCGCAGCCTCGGCGATCCTCGGCACGATCGCGAAGGCTTCCTGAAAGCGTGACCGGTCCGCTGGCCCGGATCGCGGTGGCGGGCGTGTCCGGCTCCGGGAAGTCGACCCTCGCGAAGCGCATCAGTGATCGCCTGGACATCCCCTACGTGGAGCTCGACTCCCTGCACCACGGACCTGATTGGACCCCGCGACCCGAGTTCGTCGACGATGTCCGCGCTCTCGTCGCGCGCCCGGCGTGGGTGAGCGAGTTTCAGTACGCCGCGGCGAAGCCGCTGATCCTCGACCGTGTTGACGTCGTCGTGTGGCTCGACGTCCCGACGCCGTTGACGATGTACCAGGTGATCCGCCGGACGTTGATACGCCGGGCACGTCGCACAGAGCTGTGGAACGGCAACGTCGAGCCGCCGTTGCGATCGATCTTCACCGACCCTGACTATGTCGTGCGGTGGGCGTGGAAGTCCCGGAACAAGCTCCGTCAGCACCTTCCTGATCAGGTTGCTGCTCATCCAGACGTGACCCTGATCCGGCTGCACTCCCATCGAGCTGCCGACAATTGGCTCGCATCGATGCTCAGGGCGGCCGTGTAGTTCTTCGTTGAGCACGCAGACTCGTCACGCCGTGCCGACGATCCAGACTGGTCAGCCCTCCTCGGGGCCGTCGAGGCTCGGAGAGGTCGGTCGGGCCATCGTGTCGCGAGCCGTGATCGCCTCATGGACGCCGTGGATCGCTGTGCAGATCATGTCGCCGTACGGTCCCTGTGGCAGGGCGTCGACTCGCTCCTCGGCCTTGCCGACGTGTTCGGCGGCCGCCTCGAAGGCGCCCAAGCGGCGCAGGTTGTCGGCGATGTTGAGGTGCAGGCTCGGATAGAACCCGGCGACCTGAAGGCCAGGGTGGTGCTCGCCGGTCCGTTGGTCGGTGAGTGCGTCGGCGGCGTCGAGGGCGCGTACGTCCCAGATGAGTGCCGCGGCAGGATCGGTATACAGGTCGGCGAGGTAGTGGGCGAGCGTGCACCGGTGAAGCGGATCGCCCAGCACGCCGAGGTCTTCCCAGACCGCGAGCAGCTCCTGTCGTGCTCTGGCGGTCTCGCCTTCGCGGCCATAGGTCACAGCGGTGGTGATGGCGTCCATCGTCGGGTCGGCAGCAGGCGTCGTGGTCATGCCTCGATGATGAGGCTTCGCCCGACCCGAAGGTCAAGGAGTTGAGTACGCAGGCTCATCACGCCACGCCGCGGTGCCGCGAGACTCGTCGTATGCTCGCTTTCGACCGCCCAGCCAGTGTCCGTTGGCGTATGACGCGCCTCCCCTGGCTTCCCCTCATCACCGCCCTGGCGTCCGTCGTGGCTCTTCTCGCCATCGGGAACCTGGCCATGAACTGGCTGGATGTTTATCTCGTCTTCTTCGGTGAGCAGCCGCAGGTCGAGCCGTCGAACATCGCGGCGTACCGCATCTGGGGTGCGATCGCACTCGCCGCGCTTGTGTGCGGCGCGCTCGCCCACCTGCTCAACCGTGGCCGGCGGATGCTCGGGACGTTCTGGCAGGTTCTGCTGGTCGTCGGCGGCACTGCGATCGTCGTTTTCTGCTACATCCCTGGCGCGATTGACCTACCGGTGTCGGAGCGGGAGGACGATGGCTATCGCGCCCCGCCCTGCTACTCCGGCGGCGACAACGACGAGTGTGTAGGTGGTTGACGCTGCCGTCCGTCCGGCGCCCGTCAGGTGCGGTCGTGGAGCGTGATCTGGTAACCATCGGGGTCGGCGAACGTGAAGGTCCGCCCGAAGGGTCCGTCGACAGGTGCGGAGGCGACGGTGTGACCGTCGGCGACGAGGGCGTCGTGAATGGCCTGGACGTCGGTGGCGTGAAGCCAGATCGCGGCACCGATGCCGGGCTGGGTGACGGATGCGAGGTCGGTGCCGGGAATGACCTCGCGGACTGCGAACGCGATCGGCTTGGTCTCGAAGACGACCGCGTGCGGAGGCCCGGCAGGGGAGCGGACGAGGCCGAGATAGTGCTCGTAGAACGCTTGTGATGCGTCCAGGTCGCTCGCCTGAAGTGAGATGAAGTCGGGGCCGGTGACAGGCATGTTGATCCTCCTGGATTGTGTGTCAGTTATCTGACACAAATCAATGTATGTCAGAATACTGACATGAGTCAAGACGGCGTCGACCTGGAAAGATCACTGGGCTATCTCCTGAAGGAGGCGTCTAGCGCGCTGCGTGCGTCGATGGAGGATGTGCTGCGGCCACTGGGAATGAGCGTGACGCACTACGCCTGCCTCGAGCTGCTGGCCCAACGGCCGGGCTTGTCGAACTCCGATCTCGCACGGGGAGCATTCGTGACGCGGCAGACGATGAACGTGCTGCTCCATTCCCTCGAGAAGGAGGGTGACGTGACCAGGCCCGCGGAGGCGCCCGTAGGAAAGGTGCTTCCGACGCGACTCACCCCTCGCGGCCGGCGCAGGCTCGAGAAGGCGACCGTCGCAGTCCGCTCCGTCGAGGTGAGGATGCTCGCCGGCACGACGGAGGCAGACCGGGCCGAGGCGCTCCGGATTCTGAGGGGCATGATCCGCTCCTTGCGCGATGGCAACGGCAGCGCATGAGACCACCCCCTGACGCCGTGCCTGGATGCGCGGGTCGAGGTTGCACAGGTCCAGGTCGTGCGGGTCGAGGTCGTGCGGGTCCAGGTCGCACAGGTCCAGGTCGAGTGTGCGCATCGTGAGGTCCGCGGCGGCCCCGACATCACACTCCAACGGCGCCCACGGCGATGGCCCGATGCGTGAGGGGGGCTCTCGTCGAGGCGCCCGGTGCGGTGGGGCGGGAGGGTGGCCGAGCGGATCCAGGGCTGCGGCGGCTGGAGCGGCGGGCAGAGCACCCGGGGTGGGGAGATGTGCTGCACCTGCACTGGACCTCGCCGGTGACCAGCGCTGCGAGAGCGTCGAGGAGGCCTGGGCCAACGCGGCCCGGTTCGAGGACGCTGAGCGGGCCGCGTGATCTCCGTCGGCATCGGTCAGCCCGGCGGCCTCGGGGTCATCTCGCCTGCGGTGAGGCCGAGTCGTACGCCTCCTGCCGTCCATCCCGCGTTTCGCCACAGATCCACGCCGACTCGACGGGTTCGCGCCCACTCGGCCCGCAAGAGCGCGCAGAAGCGCGCCGGCTCAGTACCTCTGGTGAGACACCTGCGCCGACTTGGCACGAACTTCGGGGCAGTCGCTCGGCTCGACTTGCTTGCGCGGCCCAGGCGCCGGCTCGGTGTCTTCTGGTAGGCCCTCCGCGCAGACGCGTCCGGTCTGTGTAGGACGGACGCGCCGACTCGGACGGTGGGCGCGGGATGGACCCGCCAGTTCGGTGCCTTCACATGAGACATTCGCGCCGACTCGACACGATTCTCAGCGGCAGTTGCGCCGATTCGGCTGGTCTGGCTGGGGCAGTTGCGCCGGCTCGGCCGGTCTGGCTGGGGCAGACGCGCCGACTGGTACGTAGATAGCCCGCGATCTTCTACATCCACAGTCACCGAAGGTGCGCTCCGGCTCGGTCGGTCTGAATGGGCAGACGCTCCAACCCGGCAGGCCCGCGGGGCAGACGCGCCAACTCGGCAGGCCCCGCGGGACAGACGCGCCGGCTCGGTGCCTTCTGGTGGGGCAGACGCGCCCGCTCGAGCAGCCTGAGTGGGGCAGACGCGCCGACTCGAGCAGCCTGAGTGGGGCAGACGCGCCGACTCGACCCGCCTGAGTGGGGCAGACGCGCCGACTCGACCCGATTTGCTGGGGCAGTTGCGCCGACTCGGTGCCTTCTGGTGGGTCAGATGCGCTGGCTCGGTCGGGACTGCTGCACGAAGTGACGCCGGCCAGCAGGGGGTGTGGCTGTGCGGCTTGTGGGTTCATCGAAGCGGTCACCTCCCGGCGTACGAACTCTGTAGATCTGCAGATCCATGGTTCGTCGGTCCTGGAGGCCCGCTGGCGCGGTGCTATTACTTACCCTCGCAACTGGCGTTTGCGGCCCTGGTTCCCTCGTTACCCCAGTGTCGGGGTCGCCCCTGGTGGGGTGGTCGGTCACTCCGCTTGCGCTTGCACCGATCCTACCAAGGAATGCAAGCCAGGGCAACCGAGATGGCACCTAAGGAACCCGGTCAGGGACAGATATCCCATGCGAAGCATGGCCGCTGCCGGAAGCCCGCAAGAGAGCCAGATGGCACCCATGCCAGGCGCCCTGGTTCTAGATCTCCCAACCCGGACAGAGTATTGGCCCCACCCACGCTGGAACCCGGACAACGGAGGGCTGGCCCCACCCGTCGGGTGGTCTCGACAAGCTCGACCGCCGGACGACCAGAGCTAGCCCCGGGCGTACTCGTCGACGAAGGAACCCCAGGCGCCGCGGAGCATGCCGAGGCCGCGGAGGAAGGTGCGGGTGCCGCGAGCGTGGTGGCGAGCGGAACCGGTCAGGCGGCCGACGGTGAGGCGCAGCGCTCCCCCGGCGACCCGTACGAATCCACGGGCGGTGGCAACGAGCCGGGCGGTCAGGCGCTGGCCGCGCGGGGCGAGGTGGACACGGGCACGGGAGTCGGAGTTGCCGATCCGGGAGGCGCGGGCGCGTACCCACGACACCGTCGCCCGATCGGTCGGCACCAGATCGTGTACGGGTGCCTCGTCGCACCATACGATCCGGCCGCCGGAGGCGGAGAGGGTGCGGGTGAAGACGGTGTCCGAGCCGCCGGAGAGACCGAAGCCGAGGTCGAAGCGCAGTGGGCCGACCTGGGCCATGTCGAGGAGGAGGTTGTTGGTCGCCGCGGTGGTGACGACGGTGCCGGTCGGATGCCGCAGCCGCTGGAAGAAGCCTCCGGCGGCGATCCACGGGTCCGGCTCGCCGATGAAGCGCGAGACCACCGGCCCGACGACCGCGGCCGCGCCTGACGACTGCCAGCACGCGACCAGCGTCGGCAGCCAGTCCGCCGAGGGCTGCTCGTCGTCGTCGATGAAGACGACCACAGCCTCCGGTCCGGCCTCGGACAGCGCTCGGTTGCGGGCTGCCGCGATGCCGGGGGTGGGCTCGTGGACGTACGTCACGCGTACGTCGTCCCCTGCCACCGCAGCCACTGCCGGGGCTGCGCTCGGCTGCTCGTCGTTGTCCACCACGAGCAGCCGGGCGCCGGGCACCAGGTCGAGCTGGGCCTGGAGCATGCCCACCGCATCGGGCAACTCTTCGGGTCGCCGATAGGTGAGCATGGCCACCCAGATCGGCGCCATCACTTGACCTTGATCGTGGCCCAGTCCGAGAGCGAGGTGTTGCCGAGCGGGTCGACGGCGGCGACGCGGTACTTCTGCGACGAGCCGGAGACCAGAGCCGTGTCGGTGAAGGTCATCGCGGTGTGCTTCCAGAACGGGGCGTCGACCTTCACCGTCTTGATCGGGACCGAGGTCGTCGACCCACGGTAGAGCTTGTAGGTCACCGCGGCGTTGTCCTTGTCCGGGTTGCCGGGCCAGGTCAGCACTGCCTTGCCGGCGGTGGCGGAGGTGGCCTTCAGCTCCCAGGCGGCACCGCGCAGCTTCGGGCCGACCTTGTTGGGCGCGATGTCCTTGACGGCGAAGCGCACCAGGCCCTGCTGACGGGTTCCGTTGACCTTCAAGAACTCACCGCCGTAGATCACGTAGTCGTCGTTGGCCGTCACCGTCCAGGTCGCCTGGCCGGAGCTGGTGTAGGTGCCGTTGGTCCACTTGGGATACCACTCGAGGAACTCCGGGCGCGGGGTGCCGGGGTGGTCAGGGTAGTTGTACTTGTCGTCGGCGACGTTGGTGCCGCGTACGTCCTGGGTGGTCGCGGTGGCGTGATACCAGCTGCGCGGCTTGGTCTCCGGGAAGCCTCCGGAGGTGCCGCAGTAGTGCTTGTGGCTGGCCTGATAGACGGTCTCGGCGGTGGGCCAGACGGCGTAGGTGTCACCGTGGCAGTCCTCGAGCCAGGTCAGGCTGCCGGTCTTCCAGTCGGCCTTGAAGGATCCTTCGGAGTTGCCGCTGCCACCGTAGTTGTAGCCGGCGCCGTAGAAGCTGGTCCCGTCGGTCTCCAAGGACAGGACGGCCGCTTCGGCGCCGCCGTTGCGGATCTCGTCGTTGACCGGCAGTGCCAGCGACTTGCCGGAGGAGACCTCGAGCCGGGCCAGTCCGTAACCGGGTTTGGAGGAGCCGTTGACGGTGGTGAAAGCACCGCCGATCACGATCTGCGAGCCGTCGGCGGAGGCCACGATGTCGTTGACGTTGCCGCCGGCGACCTTCGGGTTCAACGGCAGCACCTGGGTGCCGGCGTCGCCGGGCTTGACGGCGGCGACCTTCGTACGCGCGACCTTGTCGGCCGAGGTGAACACGCCGCCGTAGAAGACCGCGCTCGACGTTGCCGCGACCGCGTTGGTGGTCGAGTTGAAGATCGGGCGGAAGCTCGTCGCCTTGCCGGTCGCGAGGTCGATCGCGGCAGCCCGGTAGCGGTTGGCGCCGTCGACCTGGGTGAAGCCGCCCGCGACGTAGAGCAGCTTCTTGTCGGGCGAGAGGGCCAGGTCCTTGACCTGGCCGTTGAACTTCGGCGCGAACCCGGTGACCAGCTTCCCGGTGGAGAGTCGGTAGGCGAGCATGTTGGACCGCGGCGTCTCATCGGTGCCGGCCGCGGCGCCCGCCGGGCGGGCCGAGGTGAAGTTGCCGCCCACGTAGACGATGTCTCCGACGATCACCTGCTTCCAGGCGACGCCGTCGATCTGCACCGTCGGAAGGGCGTCGGCCGCGACCGTCTTCGGCAGGTCGGGGTCGGTCGGGGCGGTGTCCGCGGAGGCGGAGGTCGCCAGGGACAGGCTCGTTGCCACGAGCATCAGAGCGGCCAGGATCGGCTTCATCACATCTCTCATCGCTGGATTCGTCGCTGAGTCATTCGCTGGGTCATTCGCTGGGTTCATCGCTGGGGACGGCCCTTGAAGACGACCACGTCAGCGCCGTCGCCGAGATCGAGCTCGACACGTACGGGACGGGCATCCTCCGGGATCTGGAACACGTAGACACCCTTGGCCGCCGCCCCCGGCGCGACCGAGGACGGGAACGGGACCTCGCCGTCGGAGGCGACGCTCACCGCCGGGGTGCGCTCGGGGCCGAAGTAGGCGTTGACCACGCCGAGAGCCAGGGAGAGGTCCTTCTCGGTCTCGTTCTTCACCTTCACTGTGATCGCGAGGGCTGGGCCGCCGACCTCGCCGGGCAGGCTGGCTGTGGCCTGGACCGATTCGATCCTCGCCAGCCGAGCGGTCACGCCCGGCGCCGAGGTCGCCTCGCCCTTGAGCCCGACCGCACGGGTGCCGACCGCCGGCTTGCCCGGCTCGGGCTCCTCGGACGGGGCCGAGGACGACTCGGAGGAGCCATCCGACGGTGACTCCGAGGAGGACGGCGCAGCGGCGACCGTCGGATCCGACCCTGCCGTGTCCGAGCCGGAAAGGCGCAGGGCGAGCACGACGGCGAGGCTCACGAGAGCGACGGCGACGGCCGCGGCCGTGACGTACGTCCTCGGTCGCCGGACTTGACTGAGCATGGGGGATCTTCCGCGGCCGAGTCGGACAAAGACGGTGTATTCAAGCCCATAGCGAGGGCCAGCGGGGCGATCCGCCCGTGCTCTCCCCAAGATCGGGTACTACGGCTCGACCACCAACAGGTCGTCATGGCTCACCCGAACCGGCGTCGCACCGATCGTCGAGGAGCCGTAGCTGCGCAGCATCACCCCACCGGAGAGCTGGTTCGCGACGGTCGAGTCGGTGAGGGAGTACGTCCACTCCGACGGCTCCGCGGAGCCGGCCGGCCACACCTTGGCGCGCACGGTCGTCGGGGAGGTGCCGGTGACCTGGAGGCGGACCATCAGCCGGTCGCCGGCCGCGACGCTCAGGCCCGGGACGACGTTGGCGCCGACGACCGGGCTGCCGCTGCGAACCAGATGGAGGCCGACGGTGCCGTCCGGGTTGAACCGGAGCCGGGAGGCGTAGTGGGTCGATCCGGAGACTCGTGCGCCGAGGATCGACCAGACCAAGCCCGCGTCGGGGAGCCGGGAGACTCCGACGCTGACGGTCGCGTCTACGTCGGTCGCCGAGACGCCTTCCAGCCGGGACTCCGTGGTCCCGCCGGCCGTGACCGCGTGCTGACCGCGGCCATCGGAGACCGAGAAGTTGCCAGCGATCCCGGTGCGCGCCCAGGTGCCACCGGCGTCGGCGGTGCCCCAGCCGCTCGCCTCGTTCCGCTCGAAGGTGTCCTCGGCGACGGTGCCCTCGGCCGGAGGCGCGGGCTCGCCGTCGATCGCGACCGTGACCCACTCCGAGAGAGCCCGGTTGCCGAGCGGGTCCTCGGCCACGACCCGGTAGCGCTGCGTGGAGCCCGGCGGGGCCTCCTCGTCGACGAACGTCTTCGAGGTCTGCTTCCAGAACGCCGCGGTGACCGCGGAGGTGTGGATGGGAGCAGAATCCATCGAGCCGCGGTAGACCTTGTAGGTCACCGTGGCGTTGTCCATGTCCGCGTTGCCCGGCCAGGTCAGCCGGGCCTGCCCGTCGGCCGGCGAGGTCGCGGTGAGGTCGAACTCGGCACCAGAAAGCGCCGGGCCGACGTCGTTGGGGGCGATCGTCTTGACCGCGAAACGCACCAGCCCCTGCTGGGCGACACCGTTGACCTTCAGGAACTCGCCGCCGTAGACGACGTAGTCGGCGTTGGCCGTCACCGTCCAGGGCGCCTGGTTGGACCCCGTGAAGGATCCGGGCGTCCACTTCGGATACCACTCCAGGAACTCCGGGCGCGGTGTGCCGGGGTGGTCGGGGTAGCCGAAGATGTCGCCGGTGTTGGTGCCGCGTACGTCCTGGGTGACCGCGGTGGAGTGCTGGAAGCTGCGCGGCTTGGTCTCCGGGAACCCACCGGAGTTGCCGCAGTAGTGCTTGTGGCTGGCCTGGTAGACGACCTCGGCGGTCGGCCAGATCGCGTAGGTGTCGCCGTGGCAGTCCTCGAGCCAGGTCAGCCGGCCGGTGGCCCAGTCGGCCTTGAAGGAGCCCTCGACGTTGCCGCCGCTGCCGTAGTGGTAGCCGGTGCCGTAGAAGCTGGTGCCGTCGCTCTCCAGCGCGAGGATGGCTGCCTCGCTGCCTGCGTTGCGGACCTCGGAGTTGACCGGCAGCGCCATCGAGGCACCGGTCGACACCTTGATCCGAGCCAGGCCGTAGCCCGGGTTGGAGGAGCCGTTGACCCGGGTGAAGTTGCCCGCGATCACGAGCTCGGTGCCGTCGGGCGAGACCACCAGGTCCTGCAGCGAGCCGTTGGAGACGGTCGGGTTCATCGGCAGCAGCTGGGTGCCGGTGTCGCTGGGCCGGACGGCGGCAACCTTGGTGCGCAGGGTGTTGTCGGCCGAGGTGAACGCGCCGCCGTAGAAGATCGCGTCGGCGGTCGCCGCGACGGCGTTGGTCGCGGAGTTGAAGATCGGCCGGAAGCTCGTCACCGCACCTGTGGCCAGGTTGATCGCCGCGCCGCGGTAGCGGTTGACGCCGTTGACCTGGGTGAAGCTGCCGGCGACGTAGAGCAGGGACTTGTCGGGCGAGAGCGCCATGTCCTTGACCTGGCCGTTGAACGTCGGCGCGAACCCAGAGATCAGCTCACCGGTGGAGAGCCGGTAGGCCAGCATGTTGGACCGCGCCGTCTCGTTCGTGCCGGCTGCCGCTCCCGCCGGACGGGCCGAGCCGAAGTTGCCACCGACATAGACGGTGTCGCCGACGATCACCTGCTTCCAGGCGACGCCGTCGATCTGCACCGTCGGAAGTACGTCCGCAGAGACCGTCTCCGGCAGCTCGGGGTCGCTGGGAGCGGTGTCCGCCGTCGCCCCTCCTGACATGGCCAGACCGCTCACGCCCAGAACGGCAACAGCCGCTCCGGCGGTCAGCAGCCGCCACCTCGCCCAGACGAGCTTGCCCTGAATCCGCGTCATCATCCATCCCTGCGCAAAGGCGGCCACCTCGGCCGCGACGCGCAAGTGTCGCGGACATGTCGGCGGTTCCGCCTGTCAAACGCACCCTGCTTCCCCCGAATCGGGTATGTGTTGGACGTTGCGGGCCCACCTGCGCACACTGCGTGTGCACACTTCCGCCCACGTCATCGGCTGCATGGTCCCAGGAAGGCGTACGTCTTTGGCTGACTCGAGGTCTCTCCTCCTCGGCATCTCCGCGGTTGTCACCGTCGCCGCGCTCGGTACGACGTACGCGGTGACCCAGCGCCCCACAGAGAACAGCACGCCGCGCGCCGAGCGGACCCACGGCGAGCTGCCGCCCGACGACTTCGGCGGGCCGGCGACCGCGTTGGCCTCCCCTTACGCCTCGACCAGGCCGTCCGCCAGCCCGAAGCCGAAGAAGCGGTCCACGGGCCCGGCGGACCCGAACCGGTCCGGCGACCGTCCGGCCGAGCCGACGACGACCCCGGCCGAGGCCGGCCCCCCGCCCGCGGACGGGTTCCCCGGGCCGGACAACACCGGCGTACCCGCCGACAAGAAGCTGCGCGTCCACCGTGGCGACCTGATCATCAGGACCGCGGGCAAGGTCGTCGACGGGCTCGAGGTGCATGGCCGGATCAATGTCGAGGCGCCGAACGTGACCATCCGCAGCACCCGGGTGATCGTGCCGACCGGCTCCGAGGTCGCCGGGATCTCGAACAACAACGACAGTGGCGCGGGGATGGTGGTCCGCAACGTCGAGGTGCTGGCCGCGAGCGCCGCGCCGGGTGTCAACGGCGTGGTCGGCCACGACTTCACGCTGGAGGCCTCCGAGATCCATCACGTCACCGACCAGGTCCACATCACCGGCGGTAACGTGACCGTGCGCGACAACTGGTTTCACGACAACTACCACTTCGAGAACGACCCCCACCAGGGCGGCGGTGCCTCCCACGACGACTCGATCCAGATCATCGGCGGGGGCAACATCACGATCGCGGGCAATCGCTTCACCGGCGCCTACAACGCCGGCGTGCAGATCACCCAGAGCATCAGCGACGTCAACGGGATCACGATCCGCGACAACCTCCTCGGCGGGGGCGGCTGCACCGTCAACATCGCCGAGAAGGGTCGCGGCCCGGTCGGCGGCATCGAGATCCACAGCAACCGGTTCCTCAGCGACCAGCGCATCGACGGCTGCGCGATCATCCACCCGTCGTCCACGAAGGTCGCCCACTCCGGCAACGTCTGGCACGACTCCGGGCGCGCGGTGAAGCTCAGCCGCGGCTGACCTTCTGGGCCAGCGCACCCCTCACGGTCGCGACCAGCGCCAGCACGTCGCTGCGGATCGGCGGGACCAGAAGCAGGAGCGCGTACGCAGCGGCACTGGCCACCACGCAGACCGGCACCGTCGCGGCGGGGTGCTGTCCGTGCATGGCCTGGGCGGTGCCGAAGGAGGCGGCGGCGACCGCCCCGGCGACCAGCAGGATGCGCGCCGCGCCGAGATAGAGCGGGCCGACACGGAGCCGGGTGCGGCGCGAGAGCCACCACAGCGACAGGGGCCACTCCAGGAGATGGGCGGTGGCGTAGCCGACCGCGACGCCGGTGATCCCGTAGCGCACCCCGACGAGGACGCAGATGACCTTCAGCGCCGACGCGACGAGGGTGTAGTGACGCAGCTCCGTGGTCAGCCCGTGGGCGAGATAGACCCAGTAGCCGACATAGGCCAGCGTCTGGAAGAGGCCCGCGCAGGCGAGCAGCGCGAAGACACCGGCCACGTCCCAGCCCGGGCCGAGGAAGAGCGCGCAGATCGGTACCGCGGCGCCGGCGCAGAGCCCGAGCCCGGCGCCGAGCGTGTAGCCGAGCGCGACCTGGCCCCGCTGCACGAACCGCTGGGTCAGCGCCGCGTTGCCGCGGATGCGGGTCAGCACCGGCAGCGCGACCGTCGTGGTCGGGCTGCGCAGCTGTCCCAATGGCGTCATCAGCAGCTGCCAGGCCCGGTTGTAGGTACCCAGCTCGTGGGCGCCCAGGCGGGTGCCGATGAGGACCGAGTCGATGTTGCTGGCGGCATAGTTGATCAGCTGGGTGCCCGCCAGTGACCAGCCGAAACGCAGGAATCCGCCCATCTCGACACCGCGCCTCGGCCGGTCGGGGAGCCAGCCGGCGAGCACACCGACGGCCACCAGGCTGACAGCGCCCTGGACCAGCTGCTGGACGGCTAGCGCCCAGTAGCCGGCGCCATTGGCTGCTGCGTACGCCGCGATCCCGAGGGCCAGCATCGGCGCCAGGCTCGTGGCAGCGGCGAGCCGGGTGAAGAGCATTCGACGGGTGAGGTCGGCGCGATACTGCGCGGCCATGCCGTTGAGGACGAACATCCCCGCCATCACGGCGGTCAGGGCCGTCAGGGCGGGCTCGTCGTAGAGAGCGGCGACGAGCGGAGCGGCCACGATGGCGACGAGCGCGAGGCCGAGGCCGAGCGCGGTGTTCAGCCACCACAGGTTCGACTGCTGCGCCCGGGTGAGCACCTTGGCCTGGATCGCAGCGGTCGAGAGCCCGAAGTCGCGAAAGATCTCGGCGACCGCGACGATCGCGAGCACCATCGCGACCAGGCCGTAGTCGCGCGGCGTGAGCAGCCGCGACAGCACGACCACCGAGGCGACCTGGACCACGATGCGTACGCCCTGGCCGCCAAGCACGATCATCCCGCCACGGGCTGCGCGCCTCCCGAGACCGCTGTGCGTGGTGTCTTCCTCCACACTCACCCGAGGACCTCGGCGGCGATCTCACGGCGGTAGCGCTCTGCCCCGAAGCGCTCCTCGGCGTCCTTGCGGCCGGCAGTCGCCAGGGATGCGGCCAGCACGGGGTCGGCGGCGAGGCGCGCCACCGCCTCGGCCAGCGCGGCGGCGTCCCCGGGCTCGGCGAGCAGACCGGTCTCGCCGTCGCGCACGATCTCGGCGAGCCCCTGCACCCGGCTCGCGACCAGCGGCCGCTCGGCGAGGAGGGCCTCGACGGCGACGTTGCCGAACGGCTCCACGCGCGAGGGCACCAGCACCACGTCGGCCTGCTCGAGCTCGCGCGCGGGCTCGGAGACGTAGCCCAGGAACTCGACGCTGCCCGCAAGGTCGCTGTCGGAGGCACGAGAGCGGAGCTCATGCTCGAACCACTCATAGCCGGCGAAGATCGATCCGCAGACCCGCAGCCGCGCGTCGATCCCCCGCCGGCGCAGCTCGGCGAGCGCCTCGAGCGCCACGTCGGTCCCCTTCCGCGGCGAGAGCCGACCGACCAGCACCAGCCGCAGCGTCCCCTGAGGGGTGCGGTCGCGTGCCGGCACCAGGACCGACGGCGCCGGCACCCCGTTGTAGACCACGGTCGTACGCCGCGCCAGCACCTTCATCGTGCGCGCGAGAACATCGCGCGAGGCCCGCGAGTTGGCCACCACCCGGGTGGCCAGCAGGAGCGGAGCGGCCAGGGCGAGACGTACGGGCTTCGGCTGGTCCTCTTCGGCCTCGTGCACGTGGCAGACCACGGGCGTCCGGGCCGCGCGGCCGACGAGGATCCACCACGGGATCGTCACGGTGTTGACCAGCAGTCGCGCGGGGCGCACCCGCCGCCACAACCGAGCCGCGCGCACCCAGAAGACCATCAGCGCGGCGGTGAGCCGGACCAGCCCGGTCGGGCTGAGGAAGGCCTTGCGCAGCACCGGGAACGCCATCACCTCGACCTCGGCCCCCGCGGCCTCCAGCAGCGGCACCAACGGCCCGGTCGCGGGCACGACGACGGTCACCTGCTGCTCCGCCTGGCGCAGTCCGCGCACCGTCTCGACCAGCTGGAGGTCAGATCCGTAGACGTCCGGAGACGGGTGAGCGACCAACAAACGCATGATGGGCAAAGGTATGCCACCCGCAGCAGCCGGGCAGAAAGTCCTGGCAGGGTCGTACCTAGATCTGGGGACGAGGTGGCCTCGCCGACCTGAGACAATCGGGGCTGACCTAGGGTCCCGATGTCCCTCCCCCACGTATGAGCGAAGCAGGATCCAGCATGGCCGCGACCGGCGCCGAACGCGCCCCAGGCGGGTTCCGTACGCATCTGGCGGCGCTCGCCGGGGCACAGAAGCCCTCGCTGAACACCGCGGCCTACGCGCGGCTCGTCAACCGACCCGCCGGCCGGGTCGCGGCGGCTGCCGCGCACACGATCGGCGCCATCCCGAACCAGGTCACGGCGCTGAGCGCGACGCTCTCGGCCGCCGGGCTCGCCGTGCTCGCGCTGGTCGAGCCGCGCTGGTGGACGGGGGTCGTGGTCGCGGTGCTGCTGGCCGCGGGCTACGCGCTCGACGCCGCCGACGGGCAGCTCGCCCGGCTGCGCGGCGAGCGGTCGCGCGCGGGTGAGTGGCTGGACCACACCATCGACTGCTTCAAGACCGCCAGCCTGCATCTGGCGGTGCTCGTGTCCTGGTATCGCTTCGGTCCGGCCACCGACGGCTGGCTGCTGGTGCCGCTCGGCTTCGAGATCGTCGCCGTGGTGACGTACTTCGGATTGATCCTGATGCCGACGCTGCGCCCGGCACCCCCGGAGTCGTCCGGGTCGCCCGCCGCGGTCCATGAGAACCCGCTGCGCAAGTGGGCGCTGCTGCCGATGGACTACGGCGCCCAGTGCTGGATGTTCGTGCTGCTCGGCTTCGGGGTGATCTTCCAGGCGGTGTACGTCCTGGTCTTCGTCTGCAACGCGGCCGCACTGGCCGTCGCGCTGCGCAAGTGGTGGCGTGAGCTGCGCGCGCTCGACGCCTCGCCGCCGGTCTCGTCATGAGCGGCCCCGTGATGAGCGATCTCGCCAGGCTTGCGGTGGTCGTGGTGAGCTACGGCGACCCGGCACTGCTGGAGCGGCACACGACCCTGGTCGCCGAGGCGCTTCGGCCGGCCCGGGTCGTCGTGGTCGACAACTACTCCAGCGATGCCAACCGCGACGCGGTCCGAGCTCTGTGCGAGCGAGAGGGCTGGACCGGGGTGTTCCCGGGCACCAACACCGGCTTCGGCGCGGGCTGCAACCTGGGCGCCGCGGCCGCCCTCGATGCCGGCGCCGAGGTGCTGCTCTTCCTCAACCCCGATGCCACGATCGACGCCGAGTCGGCGGTACGTCTCGTGGCGGCCGTCGACGCCGAGCCGCTGCTGCTCGCCGGACCGACGGTGCTCGGCCCGGGCGGCGAGGTCGCCTCCGCGGGGATCGACCTCGACCTGGACACCGGTGCGATGCGCCCGTGGCGGCGCCGCGGCGAGCGGTCCGACGAGGCCGAGACGCTGCCGTGGGTCACCGGCGCCTGCTTCGCGGTCACCCGTGAGCTGTGGGAGCGGCTGGCCGGCTTCGACGAGCGCTACTTCCTCTACTGGGAGGACGTCGACCTGTGTGCCCGGGTCCGCGCGTTCGGCGGCCGGGTCGCGGTCATCGACGGGGCTACCGCGACCCACTCCGGTGGCGGCACCCAGCGGCCGGAGGGGTCTCGCGCCAAGTCGGCCGCCTACTACTACTTCAACATCCGCAACCGTGCCCTCTTCGCGCGGACCTGGCTCGGCCAGGAGCGCGAGCGGGCCTGGCGTCGCGGGGCGGTCGGGGCTGCGTACGAGATCTTGATGCGGGGTGGCCGCCGCCAGCTCCTGCACCCGGTTCGGCCGGTCTCCGCGGTCGTGCGTGGGCTGCACGACGGTCGCCGCGACCGGCCGGTCCGGGTCCTGGAGTCGGTCCGGGAGCTGCGCACGACGACCAACCCCTACATCGTCCAGCTCGTCGAGACCCTGGGGCGGCGGGACGACACCGAGGTCGTGCTGTTCGCCTTCGCGCGGGCCATCGCGGGCCGCTACGACGTCTTCCACGTGCACTGGCCCGAGCTGCTCATGTCGGCACGTACGCCGCTGCGTCGGCTGGCCCGTCGCCTGCTCACCACCGCATTCGTGACCAGGCTGCGGCTGACCAACACCCCGGCCGTACGCACCTGGCACAACCTCACCCGCCCCGACGGCCTGAGCCGCTGGGACCATCGGCTCCTCGACTCACTCGAGCGCCGCACCCGGCACGTCATCCGCCTCACCGACCAGACCGCTCCCCCGCTCGACGTGCCGACCTCGACCATCGTGCACGGGCACTACCGGGACTGGTTCGCCTCGGAGGTCTCGACAAGCTCGACCACCGGTTCGACCACCAGATCGACCACCGGTTCGACCACCCGGCAGCCGAGACGAGTGCTCTACTTCGGCCTGATCAAGCCCTACAAGGGCGTCGAGCAGCTCTTGGAGGCGGTCGCCGACAGCCCCGGGGCGGACCTGGACGTACGCCTCGTCGGCTCACCCTCCGACGCCGCCCTCGCCGACCGGGTCCGCGCCGCGGTGGCCGCCGACGCCCGGGTGAGCGCCGAGCTGAGCTATGCCGACGACGCCACCCTGGCCGCCGAGATCGGCGCTGCCGCGCTGGTGGTGCTGCCCTACAAGGCGATGCACAACTCCGGCGCGCTGCTGCTGGCGCTCTCCCTCGACACCCCGGTCCTCGCGCCCGACAACGAGGTCAACCGTCGCCTGGCCGATGAGGTCGGCGACGGCTGGCTCCACCTCTTCGAAGGCACGCTGACCATCGAGGACCTCGAGCGTGCACTGAAGGCGGTCGCCAACAACCGGCCGGCCGGGCGGCCCGACCTCTCGGCGCGGGAGTGGCCGGAGTCGGCGGCGCTCCATGCTGGGGCGTTCCGGGCGGCGCTGTATCCCTTTCATTAACCTGGCGGGGTGATGGAGCCGCTGGACATTTCCCCGAAGCGGCCGCCGTTCTGGATCTCGGTCGCGTCGTTCGTGAGCAGCTTCGACAGGTTCGTGGTGAGCCCGATCCTGGTCCTGGTCGCGGCGACGTTCGGGGTCTCGGTCGGCCAGGCGGTGGCGATCGCGAGCGGCTACTACCTGGCGTACGGTCTGTGCCAGCCGCTCTGGGGCGCGCTCTCGGACCGCTTCGGCCGGATCCGGCTGATGCAGGCGGCGCTGGTCGGGGCGGGGATCGCCGGCCTCGTATCGGCAGCAGCCCCCAGCCTGGTGACGCTGGTCGTGGTGCGAGTCGTCGCAGGGGCCTTCTTCGGGGCGATCGTGCCGACCTCGCTGACGTACGTCGGGGACACCGTCTCCGCGACCCACCGGCAGCGGGCCCTCTCCGACCTGATGGCCGCGATGGCGGTCGGCACCGCCCTGGCGGCTGCCGCCGCCGGGATCACCGGCCAGCTGGCGGGGTGGCGGGTCGTGTTCGCGGTACCCGCGATCGTGGCACTGGTCAGCGCCTGGGGTCTGCGGTCGCTCGCCGAGCCTCCGCGCCCCGCGACCGGTGGGGTGGCCGCCTCGTTCCGGGCGGCGCTCAGCAACCGCTGGGTCGTCGTGGTCGGCCTGCTCGTCTTCGTCGAGGGAGGCCTCGTCCTGGGCGTCCTCACCCTCCTTGCGCCCGCCCTGCAGGCCCAGGGGGTCGACGCTGCCCGAGCGGGGCTGGCGGCTGCTGCGTACGGGATCGCGGTCCTGCTCTCCTCACAGGTCCTCAAGGCCCTGACCCGACGCCTGCCGCGCTGGGCGCTGATGGGGATCGGGGGCATCGCCCTGACCCTTGGGTATGCCGTCGCGACGATGCGCGTCTCGGTGCCCACCATCATCGGCATCGTGGTGATGCTCGGCGTCACCTGGGCCTTCCTGCACACCTCGCTCCAGACCTGGGCCACCTCGATCGTCCCGGAGGCGCGCGGCACCGTCGTCGCCTGCTTCGCCGCCTCCCTCTTCATCGGCAGCTCCGTCGCCGCCGTCGTCGCCGGCCCCGCGGCCGACCACAATCAGTGGCAGGTCCTCTTCACGGTCTGCGCCGTCACCGCCGCCGTCCTGACCGTGGCCTGCGTCATCGCCTACCGCGCCTACACCGCACGCGAGCACCCGCCCGAGCCCCAGGCACCCGACATCGCGACCGAGGTCTGAGTCTCGGCGCCGAGGCGGCGGGCGCGTGACCCCCTATCTCCGCGGGCGAAAAATTTCGCCCGCCGGGGGCCACCCCCTCAGCCGTTGACCGGATCCACACCCACCCGCACTGGCACGCTCATCACCGGCGCTCTCATCGCAGATGGGCTCGGACGAGCTCCTCGTACTGGTCGGTGATCCGGCCCCAGGTGAACTCGGCGGAGTGCCGGGCCCGGGCGGCGCGAGAGAGGGAGTCGGCGAGGTCCGGGGAGGCGAAGAGCTGCTCGAGCGCGGTGACGACGCCGGCCTCGTCGGAGAAGTAGAGGGCGGCAGCGCCGGCGACCCAACGGTTGTAGCGGTTGTCGTGGGCGATGACGGGGTTGCCGCAGCCCAGAGCCTCGACCAGGGACGGGTTGGTGCCGCCGACCTGGTGGCCGTGGACGTACGCCGCCGAGTGGAAGCGCAGGGCCGAGACGATGTCGGTCTCGTAGATCGCGCCGAGGAAGACCACCTCGTCGCTCGCCGCCTCAAGGACGGCGCGATGGTAGGGATCGGCCCGGTCATAGGACCCCAGGACGACCAGCTGGCGGCCCCAGCGGCGGCTGGAGAAGGCGCGGACGACCTCGAGGATGCTGTTCTCCGGGACCGGTCGCGCGACCAGGGTGAGGTAGGAGCCCGGCTCGAGGCCGTGCTCGAGCACGGCCCGTTCGGGGGCGTCGATGATGGTGGGCGCGCCGTACGCGATCGTGGTGATCTTCTCGGCCCGCACCCGCGTCTCCAGGTGACGCGCGATCTCGGGGTGGTCGGCGATGAGATGGTCGCCCAGCCAGCAGGCGGCCCGCTCCTGGGTCCACAGGAATGCCTTCTCGGGACCGGACCAGCGGGCCCGCTTCCACTCGATGCCGTCCATGTTGACGATGTTCGGGACGCCGCGTGAGCGCAGCACCGAGTTGAGCACGCCGGTGTTGTAGCCGAAGGTCACGCACACGCTGCCGTCGAGCACCGCCTCGCGGGCGGCATGGCGTACGGCCCCGAGGTCGAACTCGATCGTCCCGCGCGGGCCGTCGTGCCGAGCGGGCACGTGGACCCGGTCGATGCCCTTCCAGGAGTCGGTGCGCAGCTCCGCGCCGGGCTCGTCGTCCTGGCAGTAGACGACGACCCGCCAGCCGCGGTCGACCAGGTCGAGCCCGATGTTCTCCACCGCGGTCTCGAAACCGCCGTGCGCCGCGGGCACACCGCGGGTCCCGAGCATTCGCACCGTTGGTGCCACGTACGCTCCCAAGCTGATCTAGGAGCCGATGACCCCTGCGTGCAGTGCAAGGGGCTATCCAACGGTATGAAACTGGGTGCGTACCCCAATTTGGGGGTCCGTTCCCCCAAATGGGCGAACGCCGGCTATCTCAGGCGGGTCCTCGGGCCAGCACGAACTGACGCAGGGCGTCGGGGTCGTCCAGGTCGACGTACTCGAACCCTTCGACCATCGCCGGGGCCTCCCCGACCGCGCACATGGCGTCGTAGACCTGCACGTACGCCGCCGACTGCGGGCTCCAGTCGAGCACCTTCGCGGCGCGCTCCCGCGCCCTCAGGGCCAGCTCGACCCGCAGCTCGGGGTCGTCCAGCAGGGACTCGACGGCGTCGGTGAACGCGGCCACGTCCCCGGAAGGGACGAAGAGCGCGGCGTCCTCGGCGGAGACCCGCGTCTCGACCAGGTCGAAGGAGACCGACGGCAGGGCGTACGCCATGTACTCCATCGTCTTGTTCATCGTCGAGACGTCGTTGAGCGGTGTCTTCAGGTCGGGACACAGGCCGACCGTCGCGGCGCTGAGGTGGCGTGCGATCAGCTCCGAACCGGCCCGTCCGGTGAAGGTGACCACGTCGTCGAGGCCCAGCTCGGTGCATCGGCGCTGGAGGTCCTCGAGGCAGTCGCCGAAGCCCATCAGCACGGCGTCGACATCACGCCGACCGCGCCCGTGGACGAGCTCCTCCATGACCTCGAGCACCGTGTCGACGCCGTCCTGCGGCCCCATGATGCCGAGGTAGACCAGGGTGTGCCGGCGGAGGTCTCGACAGACTCGGCCACCGGGGGCGGCGGGGTCCTGCGGTCGCATCGGGCGCATCACCGACGTGTCCGGTCCGCTGCGGACCACGGTCACGTCCTCGGGATCGATCCCGCCCCGGGTGATCGCGATCCTCCGATACGACTCGTTGGTCGAGATGACCCGGTCGGCGGTGGCGTACGTCTGGCTCTCGAGCCAGCGCAGCGCGCCCAGCTGCGCGCGCCCGGAGAGGGACGTCGGCGTGCCGAACCGGGAGAGGAAGAGCTCCGGGTTGAGGTCGTGCTGGTCGAAGACGAACCGGACCCCACGGCGCTTCCAGATGCGGGCCAGGAGCCAGTAGGTGTCGGGCGGGTTGCAGGCCTGCATGATGCTGAACGGGCGGTCCCGCCAGACCTTGTTCGCCAGCAGCGCCGTCCGGATCCAGCAGTAGACGAACTCGAGCAGGTAGCCGAGCACCCCGCGGGCCTGCGGAGCAGGCAGATACTTGTAGATGCGTACGCCGCTGATCTGCTGCCGCCCCGGGTCGCCCGGGCCCTTCGGGCAGATCACGCTGACCTCGTAGCCGCGCCCGACCAGCGCCTGGCACTCCAGCCAGACACGTCGATCCAGCGGCACCGGCAGGTTCTGCACGATGATCAGCACGTGCGTCCTCGCCACACCTTCGTTGACCCCATGAGCAGCCTTGATCATGAGAGCAGCGTTGAGGAGTCTCACGACCGGTCAGCGGGGCGAATGTGCCATATCCCCGAATCCGGGGATCGTAGGCATCGGTAGCGGCTCCGACGCCGTCTGCCGCTCCTACGTTCTCATCATGCCTCCCGTCGCCGGCGGGAACCGCGCATGGAGGGGTAGCGCAGATGAAGCTGGACAGCCAGAGAATCACGTGGCGAGAGATCGATGGCGAGCTGGTGATCCTGGACCTGGCTGCCTCCACCTACCTGACGACGAACGAGACCGGCACGGCGCTGCTCAAGGAGCTGGTCGAGGAACGGAGCACCGAGGAGCTCGTCGAGGTGCTGATGACAGCCTTCGACGTCGCCTCGGAGACGGCCGTCGCCGACGTACGCGCGTTCGTCGAGGATCTCGGTCGGAACGGCCTGCTGGAGCAGGCCTCTCAGCTCGAGAGGAGGTGACAAGATGCAGAAGGCCTATGTCTCGCCCGCTCTCACCAAGGTGGGCACCGTGAAAGACCTGACCCTCGGTGAGGGACTGCAGGGATCCGACGACACGTTCGTGTTCAACTGGGGCCCGTTCCACATCGTGATTCCGTACGGGAACGGATCATGACCGCCCGTAGAGCCCCGGGTGCCGCCATCACCGGCCGCACCCGGGGCTCTACGCAGCCGACCTACCTTCGCTGTACGCCGCTGGAGGCGGCCGCCGGCTGGGTCCATGGCCGCGAGCCGCGGCCGCCGCTGCCGCGCGATCTGCCGACTCCACGGGCCGCCCTGGACGACGTCATCCGCCCGAGTCTGGTCGACGGCCCCTGCTACGTGACCTTCTCCGGCGGGCGCGACTCCTCCGCGATCCTCGCCGCGGCCACCGATCTCGCCCGGCGCGAGGGGCTGGCCCTCCCGGTGCCGGTCACTCGGGTCTACCCGGGCCTTCCCGACACGGACGAGTCGCAGTGGCAACGCACGGTGATCGACCATCTCGGGCTGCGGGAGTGGGTCCGCTTCGAGTTCCGCGACGGCGAGTCGGACCTGCTCGGCGACGCGGCCGTCGCCGGCCTGCGCCGACGTGGCCCGATCTGGCCGCCGGCGCTGCACGCCCACGACGCGGTGTTCGGCCGCCTCGGGCAGGGTGCCCTGCTGACCGGCGAGGGCGGCGACGCGGTCCTCGGCGCGCGTCGCATCGCCGCGATCACCCTGATCCGGCGCACCCGCCGAGCGCCCCGGCAGCTGCTGCTCCCAGCGCTGCGCTCACTGCTCCCCCGGCCACTGCTGAGGCACGCGATGACCCGGATGGCCCGCTCCTCCGACCAGGCCCGGTGGCTGCGTCCCGAGGCGATGGCCGAGCACGTACGCCGTGTGGCCGAGGACGCCGCCGCCGAGCCGTTGCGCTACTCGTCCTCGGTATGGGCGATCCCGGGTTGGCGCTCGTTCGCCACCATCCGCCACAACCACGCCATCGCGGCCGCCGAGCACGGGTTGCGGGCAGTCGACCCGCTCCTCGAGGACCGCTTCGTCGCTTCTCTGGCCCGTGCCGGCAACATCCTCGGCTTCGGCGACCGCACGCTGACGATGTGGTCGCTCTTCTCCGACCTCCTGCCGCCCGCGGTGCTGTCGCGGCCGACGAAGGCCGCCTTCAACCATGCCCACACCGGCGATCGGACCCGTGAGTTCGCCCGCACCTGGAACGGCCTCGGGGTCGACGACACGCTCGTCGACCCCGAGCGCCTGCGGCAGGTCTGGCTCTCCGAGGAACCCACGATGGCCACCGGAACGCTGCTGCACCAGGCCTGGCTCGCCGCGCACCCCGGCCCTTCCACGCCAGGAGCGGGACGATGATCCGCCCCGCCGGATGGCGACCGGCCGAGATGCCGTGGCTGGTCGCTGCGCTCCTGCTGGCGCTGGTCGTCGAGGCCGGCCTCCGGCTGCTGAGCCTGCCTCGTCTGGCGGCGCTGCTCGGCGTACCTCTTGATCTGGAGTCCGCCCCGACGGCGTCGGCGAAGCGACTCCTCCCCGAACGTCTCCAGGTGCGCCTGCACGCCGTGCGGCGGGTCCTGCGCCACTGGCCCTTCGGCGACACCTGCCTGCGGCATGCGCTGGTGGCAGGTTCGCTGATGCGACGCCTCGACCCGGTGCTCCAGGTCGGCGTCGCCCGCAACGCGGACGAGGTGCGGGCGCATGCCTGGCTGCTCGTGAACGGGGTGGTCATCGATCCGTGGTTCGCGGTCGCCTCCTACCTGCCGCTCGCGGCACCAGGACAGGAGGCACGACAATGAGCGAGCTGGTCCGCCTCTACGGGATGAACATCCGCACCGACATCCCGACCCATCAGCACCGGCCCGTCCCGCCGGGGGCGCAACCGGACCTGGAGATCACCGTCGGACCACCAGCGCCCGCGACCGACGCCGCACCGCCGGGCAAGGTCCTGCTCGACCTCCGGGGCAACCAGCAGTACTACACCGGCACCCAGCACGAGGACGGCTTCACGCTGCGGTTCCACGGCACCTGTGACGTCGAGATCGACGGCGACCTCGGCCACGCGGTCGTACGTCCCGTGACCGGCGGCGAGACCGGGATGCTCTCGGTGCTGGCCGGCGGCACGTTGCTGGCCTTCGTGCTCGGACTCCGTCGCGCGCCGGTCCTGCACGCCAGCGCCGTGCAGGTGGGCGATGAGGCGCTCGCCTTCGCCGGGGCCTCCGGCATGGGGAAGTCGACCATGGCCACCTTGCAGTGCGCCGACGGCGCCGCGCTGGTGACCGACGACCTGCTCCGGCTCGACCTGACGACGCCGCGGCCGCTGTGCTCGCTGGGGGCGACCGAGCTGCGGCTGCGCAGGCCCGCCGCTCAGCTCGCCGATGGTCAGGCGGGTGCGGGGAGACAGCGATCCACCGCCGACGACCGCAACGCGTTCGCCCCGCGGACGGCGAGCACGGAGTCGCTTCCGCTGGCCACGATCGTGGTGCCGGTGATCGACCGCGACCCGGCCCGGACCGCCGTACGGATCGAGTCGCTCGCGCCGCTGGACGCGCTGCTGCTGCTCACCCGGTTCCCCCGGCTCCTGGGCTGGCGGTCCCCGAAGGTCCTCCGCGACCAGCTGGATCAGATCGGCGATCTGGTCGAACGGGTCCCGGTCCACGTCGCCGTCGTCCCGGCCGGGCCTCCGTTCCCCTCCGGCCTGGCGGGCGCCGTACGCGACGGGGTCGGCCTCACGGCCTCGTCCTCGACGGCCGCGAGATAGGTCTCCAGCAGCTCGTCACCGAACGGTGCCCTGGTGCCGTGACGGGTGACGGTCGACCGGACCATCCGCAGACGCAGGTTGCGCGCCGCCCGGCCGGTCGCGCCGCCGATGCTGGACGCGGCGCCGCGGCCGACCCCCTGGGCCAGGTAGCTCGCCGGCGTCGAGACGTCGACGGGACCCGGCACGGGCCACCAGGTGTCGACCATCCGTTGCAGAGCCATGAAGCCGGTCCCCAGACCGAGGTCCTTGGCCAGCCGATCGGGCAGCGGTGTCCCCAGCACCGCATGAGCGCGGCCGAGGACCACCAGCAGGTGCCCGGCCGTCCCGGAGGCACGAGCCCGGGCGACCACGGCGTCCCAGTCCTCGACCCGGTGCGCGGCCCGGTCGGCATCGACGAGATACCCGAGCTTCACCGCGCCGGTCCCGGCGCCGTGGTAGCAGACGTGCACCAGCGTGTCGGCGGCATCCATCGTCCAGGCGGGCACCCCGCCGAGGTCGAGGGCCGTTCGCCGGGCGACGACCTCGTCGGTGGACACCGGGAACCGCGTACGCAGCTCCCTGGTGAGCATCGGCGACCAGTGCAGGTCGAGCGACTCCCATCCCGGGCGCATCAGGTCCACCTCACCCGGCACCATGTCGAGACGGAACCAGTCGACCTTCCTGACCGCCGACCAACCGGCCTCGGCCAGCCGGTCGACCGCGGTCCTCAGCTGGCCCGGGGGCACGAGCAGGTCGATGTCGCCGTACGTCCTCAGCCCGGCCACCGGGTGTGCGACCTCGGAGAGCGCGGGCCCCTTGTAGACCAGCCAAGGCACGTCATCGAGAGTCCGGGCCACCACGCCTATCGCGGTCGACGCACGCAGGTGGCGCATCATCGCCAGATGCCGGTCGAGCAACAGCCCGGCGGCGTACCCCGGATGGCGGGCGGCGAGGCGGGCGTGGGCCAGCGGCGCGATCCGGTGGAACCGGGCAGCGGCGGCCAGGTCCTCGGGCGGCACGACGTCCTCGGACAGGTCGACCTCCGCACCGGTGCACAGCGCCACCAACGCGGACTCGAGCATCCGCTCGTACCGCGTACGTCGTCCTCCCACTCTGACCCCTCCTGGCATCGTCCTCGGACCCATCGCCGCGTCGGCATACCGTCCTCGGGGTATATGGCACCGCGGGAGAGCGCACGGGGCCGCCGGATCCGGAGACTTGTCCCCTATATGGCGGACCCATGCGGACCGCAACGCTGGAAGAAGGCCGAGACCGACGTGACCGCAACCACCGACCCGCTCACCCTGTGGGCAGAGGCGAGATCCGAGCAGAGGTCGCTGCGGCAGCTCGGCAGGCTGGTGCGCTCGAGCACTGCCCTGGTGCGCTCGGCCGCGCCGAGGCTGTACGCCACCCAGCTGGCCCTCCAGGTCGTCGCCGCGGTCGCGCTGGCCGGCCAGGTGTTCGCGGTCAGATCGCTCCTGACCGGCATGCTCGCCGAGGACGCCTCCATGAGCGGGGTCGCCGCCCCTGTGGCCGCACTGGTCACCGCCACCGCCGTGGTCGCCGTCTCCGGGTCCGTCCAGGGCCAGCTCCGACGGCTGGTGGGCGAGGCGGTGAGCCGGTCGATGTGGCAGCGGGTGCTCGGGGTCGCGTCCCGTGTCGACCTGCGCACCTTCGAGTCGCCGGCCTTCCAGGACCGCCTGATGCGGGTGCAGACCAGCGCCCTCTCCCGGCCCTACCAGGTCACCCAGGGGCTGCTCGCCGCCATGGGCGCGCTGGCCGCCTGCGTCGTCCTCGGCATCACGCTGGTCACGATCTCGCCCTGGCTGCTGCCTCTGGTCGCGGCCGCGGGGATCCCGATGACGCTGGTCAGCCGCAGCGAGTCGCGGCGGGAGTTCACCTTCGCCGTACGCAGCACCCCGCTGGTGCGCCTGCGCGGCTACTTCGCGCTGCTCCTCTCCGGTCGCGACGAGGCCAAGGAGGTGCGTGCGTTCAACCTCGGCCCGTGGCTGCGGGGCCGGTTCGACGGGCTGTACGAGGACTACCTGGTCCACCTTCGCCGCCACGCGCTCCGGCTCGGGCTGCTCGGTCTGCTCGGGCAGACCACCTCGGCGCTCGCGCTCGGCTCCGCCCTGGTCGCGATCGTCTGGATGGTCGACGGTGGGATGCTCACGGTCGCGGCGGCGGGGGCCGGGATCGTCGCGGTGAGGTTCCTCTCGACCCAGGTGCAGGGCCTGTTCGGCGGGCTGCGCTCGATCTTCGAGTCGGGCCTCTTCCTCGCCGACCTCGACACCTTCCTGGGCCACGCCCAGACCCCGTCGGGGGAAGAGGACGGCAGCACCGCGCCCGTCGCGTTCTCCCGGATCGAGACCTCAGGTCTCACCTTCAGCTACCCCGGAACCACCACCCCCGCCCTGGCCGGCGTGGACATCACTCTCCGGGCCGGCGAGGTCGTCGCCCTCGTCGGCGAGAACGGCTCGGGCAAGACCACCCTGGCCAAGCTGCTCGCCGGCCTCTACCGCCCCGACGAGGGCCGGATCACCTGGGACGGCCACGACACCGCGGGCTTCAGCGCGACCAGCCTGCGGGAACGGGTCACGGTGCTCTTCCAGGACTTCGTCAGGTACGCCCTGAGCGCGAGCGACAACATCCGTGTCGGCCGCATCGCCGAGCCCGTCGATCCCGCCCGGATGTCCGCCGCGGCGGACGCCTCCGGCGCACTCGGCTTCCTGGAGCGGCTGCCGAACCGGATGGAGACCCCGCTCTCCCCCATCTTCGAGGGCGGCATCGACCTCTCCGGCGGCCAGTGGCAGCGGGTCGCGCTCGCCCGCGCCCTCTACCGCGACGCCCCGCTGGTCATCCTCGACGAACCCAGCGCCGCCCTCGACCCGCGCGCCGAGCACGAGCTCTTCGCGGCGCTGCGCTCCTCGCTGCACGGACGTACGGCGCTGTTCATCTCGCACCGTTTCTCGACCGTGCGCGGCGCCGACCGCATCTACGTCCTCGACGCCGGCCAGGTCGTCGAAGAAGGCGCCCACGACGACCTGATCGCCCGCGGCGGCCGCTACGCGGAGCTGTTCCACCTGCAGTCCGAGGCGTACGTCACCGGCCAGGCATCCCGATGACCCGGGCGAGCGTGGTGATCCCGGCCCACGACGAGGCCGCCGGGATCGGCCGGCTGCTGCATCGCCTGCTCGACACCGCCGAGCCCGGAGAGCTCGAGGTCGTCGTGGCCGCCAACGCCTCGACCGACGCGACCGTGTCGATCGCCTCCGGCTTCGCCGGGGTCACGGTCCTCGACCTGCCCGTCGCCTCCAAGATCGCCGCACTCAACGCCGCGGACGAGGTCGCCACCGTGTTCCCCCGCATCTATCTCGACGCCGACATCGACCTCACCCTGGACAGCCTCCGCCTGGTCGTCGACGAGCTCTCCAGGGGAGCCCCGGCGGCCGCCCCGGCGATCGTCGTCGACACCCGCGGATGCGGGCCCGGCGTACGTGCCTACTACGCGGTCTGGTCGCGGCTCGGCTATGCGCGACATCATCTGGTCGGAGCAGGGGTCTACGGGCTCTCCGAGGCCGGCCGGGCCCGGTTCGGGCGCTTCCCCGACGTGCTCAACGACGACCAGTTCGTCTATGACCACTTCGGACACGGCGAACGGGTCAACCCGCCGGGCTCGACGTTCACCGTCCGCGCCCCGCGCACGCTGTGGGGTGTCTATCGCCGCGGCACGCGGATCGCGCTCGGCAACATGCAGCTGCGCAGAACCGGACGCCCGGTCACGGCCCCGGAGCCGACCTGGAAGGGGGTCCTGCTCGCGCGGCCGTGGCTGTCCCCGGCGGTCACCGTCTACGTCACGATGAAGGTGCTCATGAAGATCGCTGCCGCGCGGCGGCTTCGATCCGGGTCATTCGGCGACTGGGGCCGCGACGACAGCTCCCGGGTCGCGGCGTGAGCGGCGCCTGTAGACGCCCCTGTCGATACGCCACAGCGCACCGGCGAACCCGACGAAGGCGAAGAGCAGCACCGCGTAGCTCGAGAAGGCCAGCGCGTCGAAGGTGCCGAAGACGACGAACGCGGCCACGATCGGGGCGGCCAGGACGTGACCGAGGTGTCGCGCCTCCGCGTCCACGGCGGTCCGGGCCACCCACTTGGCCATGAAAGCCGCGACCAGAAGCACGGCGAGCAGTGCCACCGTGCCGGTGATGCCGACGAGGAGGAGGCTGAGCAGATACTGGTTGTCGAGGATGATGTCGTCGATGGTGACCTGCGCCAGCCCGTGTCCCAGCCACGGATGCTCGTTGACCATCGGCCACACCAGCGCGTAGTCCATCGTCCGGCCGGTGATGCTCGGGTCGGAGTCGACGCGGACGAACAGCGACCGGTAGGTCCCCAGCAGCCCCGGTGAGACGGCGGCGACGCCGACCACGAACATTCCGCCGACGCACAACAGGTTGAACCGTGCCCGGCCGGTCCAGGCCGGAACCATCACCAGACCCACCACGATCAGCGCCAGCATCGCGCTGCGCGAGAGCGAGGCGAGGCTGGCGAACGCGATGACGCCGGTGGCCACGACTGCCACCTGCCGTCGCAGACGAGTGCTGCCGTGGAGGATGAAATGGAGCCCGAGCGGCACCAGCATCGCCATCACCACGCCGAACTCGATGTAGTGGTTCGCCGTCGAGGCGACCCTGGCGAACATCGCCGACCGCTCGGTGTCCGCGCCGATGAGCTCGTGGTTGAGGACCAGGCCCGGGGGCACCAGCATCGGGACCAGGTCGATCTGCGCCACGAACTGGAGCAGTCCCACCACGGCCATCGCCGCCCCGCCGCCCAGCAGCCACCGCAGCGCGGCGACCAGCCGGGCACGGTCCCGGATCCCGTCGATGATGAACAGGCTGATCCCGGCGAGCCCGAGCATCCGCAGCAGCGTACGGTCCGCCTCGGACTGTCCTGCCTCCGACAGCGCCCGGTGGTAGCCGATGACATAACCGAGGGCGTACGCCGCGATGAACCCGATCAGCGCCCACCGCAGCGCGTTCGGACCGGGTACGAACAGACCGGTCGAGAGCCGTGCGAGCACGCAGAGAAGCAGCATCCCAAGGCCGAGCAGCAGCGCCGGGATCCCGGCCGCGCCCAGCGGCGGGACCACCGCACGCGCGGGTACGAGGGCCATCACCACCAGCGTCACCCCGACCAGGGTCGCGGCGTCCAGCGTCGGCAGCCACCGAGGCCGGGACGACCTGCTCACCCGGTGCAGGTCCACCCGGTGCAGCGTCGGCCCGGTCCGGGTCCCTGGGACCGGACCGACGCCGGCGGCTGCCTCGCTCACCGCGACAGCAGCTCGCGCTCGGGTTCCGCGGACGGGTCCTCGTCCGAGCTCGCGGGCTCCTCCTCCGCGGCCCCCTCGTCGGCAGGCTCTCGGTCGGCGGGCTCGTGCTCAGCGGACTCCTCCGCTTCGCCAGGGTCAGCCGCGTCCTCGGCCACGGCGGCAGCAGAGTCCTCAGCCGGAGCATCCTCAGCCGGAGAACCCTCGGCCGTACGCTTCTTGGCCCGGCGCCGGGAGAGGCCCTCGACCGCCAGCGCGACCGCGACCCCGAGCAGGCCACCGACCGCGATACCGACCCCGATCTCCCTGAGCCGGCTTCCGGTCTCGGGGGCCGCCAGCGACGGCGGCGAGACCACGACGACCCGCGAACGCGGGGCGCGCCGCTTGACACCCGCCTCGGTCTGCAGCGCCTGCAACCTCGCCTGCATCGTCTCGATGACCAGACCGGTCGTGGCGAGTGCTTCCTCGTCCTGGCCCGCCGACCCCTGCACCAGGAGCAGCGCGGAGCGCTCCGCGGCCGGGGTCACCGTGAACACCTCGCTCCCGCCGGCCGCGATGACCTCCTCGCGGGCCTCGGGCGAGCCCATGATGGTCGCCATCGTCTGCGCCGTCGTCTCGTCGCGTGCGTAAGGGTTCAGCCCCGCGACATCGTCCGGGACCCTGGTCACCAGCACGGTCGACTGTGCGTGGTGGATCGTCTCCGGCGCCTCGGTGCCGAAGTAGGTCAGCCCGACGGTCGCGAGCAGGATCGGCACGAAGGCGTACCACCGCCGAAGCAGGATCATCGCCAGCTCCCAGAAGTCCATCGTGCCTCTTTCGTTCGCGGAGCCTCGTTCGCAGAGCCTCGTTCGTTGGGCCTCATCCAGATGGTGGCGTCCCGCGCATTCCTCCCCCACAACGTGCCCGGAAGCATCCTCAATAGAGGGGAACCGCACCGACACGCGATCTCTTGGCACCTACTCCCAGATCGCGTCCAGGTCCGGCAGCTTCGGGTCGACATGAGCGCACTTGGCCGCGACCGCCTGCTCGCCGAGCGTGTTGCCGCCCTTGTCCTCGACCGGACCCGACTCCGCCCCGCCGGCGAGGTTGTCGGCGCACACGTCCTGGAGGACGAAGGGCAGCTCCGGGTGGCGTACGTTGCCGTACATCCGGGTGTCCCGGATGACGACCTTCGCGTCCGGGTCGACGTCGAGGGCGGTGTTGAACGTGTTGGTGCCCCCGCAGTCGTAGCCGTCGGGCACCTTGCCGGCGTCGTCGTTCTGGCAGTTGACCATCAGGCTGTTGCGAATCGTCCAGGTGCCGACGACGCCACCGTCACCGGCCTGCCAGGCGGCATTGGTCGAGGCGAAGAGCACCGAGTTGAGCACGGTCAGGTCCCGGGGCGGTGGTGAACCAGCGGCACCGAAGGTCTGCAGGGTGTCGGTGTGGGCGTCGGACCCGTGCGCACGGTAGGACCCTTCGAGCCAGAGCCCGGCGACGGTCAGGCCGACGACCTCCCCCACCTCGCCACCCTCGCCGGTGCCGTACGTGCTGATGTTCATCCGGTCCTCGCCGACGTCCGTACGGACCTCCGGCGCGACGATCTCGTAGAACCCCGCGTCCTCGAGGACATGGTCGTCGCCGACGTCACCGCGGGCCGAGGCCTTGATGAAGGAGTTGTCGGTCATCACGATCCGGGCGAACGCGGAGCGGTCGCCTCGCTCGGCGATGTTGATCTCGCGCGCCTGGAAGCCGGCGACGGTGACGTGCGGCGCGTCGAGGACGAGCGCCCGGTCGTCGACGTCGACGACCACGGACTGCCGTTGGCCCAGCGGTGGGCGGACCAGGACGTTCCTCGCCCAGCCGTCGTCGCCCTTGCTGACCACCAGATCGCCCCCGGACCACGTCTGCGGCGCGACCTCGATGACGTCCCCGGCCGTCGCGTCCGCGAGCGCCTGGTTCAGCTCGCTCAGCTTGTCGATCTTCTTCGTCGCCGGGGTGTCGTACGCAGGGGTGTGATCGGGCCAGTTGAGCCCCGACGGCCCCGGCGGTGCTGCCAGCGCCTCGGCCCGTGGCGGCGCACCGGGACTCGTCGTCGGCTCGGAGGTCGGCTCGGTGGTCGGCTCGGTCGAGGGCTCGGTCGAGGCTCTCGGGTCGTTCTCGGAGCCGGAGCGGGACAACGACCATCCGAGGATGAGCCCGAGCAGCAGGATGAGGACGGACAGGAGCAGCAGCGATCGTCTTCGCAGCACGTCCTCAGCCTCCGGGTGCGCGACCACCTCCCGGGACACCACCAGGGCACATACCCGATATCGGGCACGAGAATCGGGCCCGGTGCCTCAGATCGGGGATCTTCTCCCTGACCGGGAGGCCGCCCACGACAGACCTGCCAACGTAGCCGGCGTGATGGGCGTCGTCCTGGTGACCTACAACAACGAGACCCACATCGGTCCGGCTCTGCACGCGCTCCGCGCGGCGGCGACCGGGCCGATGGACGTGGTCGTGGTCGACAACGCGTCGGCCGACTCGACCGTGGCCGTCGTCCGCCGTGACCACCCCGGCGTACGCGTTCTCGCGCAGCTCGAGAACCTCGGCTTCGCCAAGGCGTGCAACCTCGCCGCGAACACCCTGGAGACCGAGCTGGTCCTGTTCCTCAATCCAGACACCGTGGTGGATGAGGACGCACTGTCGATCGCCACCGACGCGATGCTGGCGGACCCGTCGATCGGGATCCTCGGCGGCCGCACCCGCTACCCCGACGGCGGTCTCAACAGCACCTGCTGCTTCGGTCGCCCGACCCTGTGGTCGGCGCTGTGCGAGGCGCTCGGCCTCAACGCCCTCGGGTCGGGCACCACGCTGTTCAACCCCGAGCACCTCGGCGGCTGGGACCGTGGCGACACCCGCGACGTCGACGTCGTCACGGGCTGCTTCCTGCTCATCCGGCGCGACGTCTTCGAGGAGGTCGGCGGCTTCGACGAGCGGTTCTTCCTCTACAGCGAGGACACCGACCTCTCGCTCCGCGTCCGCCGGAGCGGCCGGCGCTGCGTACATCATCACCGGGTCGGGCTGGTCCATGCCGGCGGCGGATCGGACACGGTGCGCTCGGCGAAGCTCGTCAAGGTCCTGGCGGCACGGGCCGTCTACTACCGCAAGCACTGGACGAGACCGGCCATCGCCGCCGGCACCGCTCTCCTCGACGCCCGCGTGCTGACCCGGCTGCTGGCGTCCCAGCTTCGCGGCGGTCCCCATCGCAACCACTGGCAGCAAGTCTGGCGGCAACGGGCCGCCTGGCACCAACGGAGGGTCTCAACCGCATGAACCTGTCCCCACCCGCCCGGCCCGCCGCCCGCCCCTGGGAGAACAGGGCACGGATGGAATACCGCACCCTGCGCCACATCGTGCGCTCGGCGAGGCAGGGCTACGCAGATTTCGTACGCCAGGGCCTGGAGTCCGCGCTCCGGATCCCGGTCCTCTTGGTGGCCGACCTGAGCCGCAGGGACCGGCACGAGTGCAACATCTGTGGCTGGTCGGGCCGCACCTTCTATCCCAACACCGGTCCGGGCTACCACGAGATGGAGGTCGCCTGCCCCGGCTGCTCCAGCCAGGACCGGCATCGCAGCCTGCTCGCACTGATGCTCGCCGAGACCGATCTCTTCACCGGCGGCCGCCGCGTGGTCGAGGTGGCGCCGATGCGCGGCTTCGAGCGGCTGATGCGGATGCAGGACGGCATCGACTACGTCTCCTTCGACCTGGAGCGGCATGCCATGGAGCGCGGCGACATCACCGACATGCACTACGAGACCGACTCGGTCGACTACTTCGTCTGCTTCCACGTCCTCGAGCACATCCCGGACGCCGACACAGCACTGAAGGAGATCCTGCGGATCCTGAAGCCAGGTGGCCAGGCGATCGTGCAGGTGCCGGTCGACTGGGACCTGCGGACCACCCGGGAGTACGCAGCGCCCGACCCTCGCGATGTCGGCCATGTCCGGCAGTACGGCAAGGACTTCACCGTCAAGCTGAGCGACGCGGGCTTCGACGTACGCGGGATCTCGGTCAGCGAGCGGTTCGAGGAGGCGGTCATCGACCGCTTCGGGCTCTCGCCGGAGCCGATCTTCTTCCTCACGAAGCCGCACTGACATGCGGCCCACCTACGAGCGGTCCCCCGCCCTCCGCCCCGACCCCTCGGCGCGGCAGCCGATCCGGCACGCCGCGTTCGGCCTGGCGATGCGCACCTGGGCCGACGGCACGCAGGACGGTCACTACCGCAGCGGTCAGGCGATCGTCAGAGAGGCCCTGAGCGATCCCGGGCTGGACTCGGTGCTGGTCAGCGACCCGCTGCGGAGCTGGGCGTCGCGAGTCAGCCCCAGAGCGGGCAAGGCCCCGTCGATGGGTGAGGATCCCAGCCGCGGTCTCCTCCAGCACTACCGCCTGCGGCGGGGGCTCCCGCGGATCCCTGCCGAGGCGGAGGCCATCTTCGGCCGGGTCGAGAAGCGCCTGCTGCGGAGGCTGACGCCGCACCCGACCGTCCTGGTGACCTCCGACCCGGTGCAGGCCGCGACCGCCGACCCGGACGCCTGGGCCGATGTCGTCTTCCATGCCTGGGACGACTTCGCCGAGGCCCCGCACCCACACCACCGTGCCGCACGTGACCTCTACCTGTGGGCCTACGAGCGGATGGCCGAGCGCGACGTGAAGGTGATCTCCGTGGCCGAAAGGACGGCCGAGCGGATCGGGGCACCACGTCGCCATGTCATCCCCAACGGGGTGACCGCCGCGGAGTTCGAGCGGCCGGGGCAGCCGCCGGAGTGGTTCAGCCGGCTTCGGACCAGGGTGGCCCTCTATGCGGGCACGATGGAGAGCCGCGTGGACACCGCCGCGCTGACCGAGCTGGCCGGAGCGCTCGGACCGAGCTGGACGATCGTCATGGTTGGGCTGGTCACCGAGCCCGAGCCGTTCGAGAGACTGCGTACGCTGCCGAACGTCGTCATCGCCGACAGATGGCATCCTCGACCACAGGTGCTCGCGATGATGTCCCGCGCCGACGCGTGTCTGCTGCCCCACCTCGACACGGCGCTGACCCGGACGATGAGCCCGCTGAAGATGTATGAGTACCTCGCCTCCGGGGCACCCGTGATCGCCACCGACCTCCCCACGATCCGTAAGGTCTCCGGGCGGTGCCGGCTGATCCCGCCCGGCGCGCCGTGGGCCGCGGCGGTGCGACAGGCCGCAGCCGGACCGCGGGCCACGGCCGCGGAGATCGACCGGTTCCGGGCGGCGCACGACTGGCAGACCCGCTACCGCGAGTGGCGTACGTACGCCTTCGCCGGCCGCTCCTGAGGTTCGGCCGGGGCCTCGACCGAGCTCCTCGCCTGGGCGTCAGCGGCGGCCGGCGACGCGGCGTACGAAGTCGACCTGGGCCTCCAGGCGACCGTGCCACGCCGGCATCCGCCGCGAGACCAGCCACACCCCGTAGAGGGTGGTCGCGTAGCTCCCGACCGCGACCAGCACGAGCGCGGCCAGGCCGCCCGCGCTCGCCGAGGAGATCGCCTGCTCGGCCAGGCGCCAGGTGGCGACCATCAGCCCGGCCCCGAGCAGCGCCGGCGCCAGCCCGAGGGCGTAGCGGCGGTGGCTGACCGGGATGACCCGGCTCACCATCAGGTGCGAGACGACGCCGAGCGGGATGTTCACCACCAGGTAGGACCAGGCGACCCCCTCGATCCCCCAACGCAGGCCGACCGCGAACCCGAGCACCTGCAACGGCACCGAGACCAGCGTCCACCGAAAGACCCAGTGCGGCAGCCCCTTGGCCAGCAGCGCGTTGGGGTTGATGGAGAGCACCACCCGGACGATCGCGCCGACGGCGAGGATCTGCATCGCCGCGACCGCGCCGGTCCAGGCCGACCCGAAGATGATGGGCACCGCGCCGGGTGCGGCCAGAGCCACCAGCGTCATCGCCGGAGCCACGACCAGGCACAACAGCGCGGTCGCCTGCTCGAAGTAGCGGGCCTGCCGCTCGGGCTCCTCGTTGAGCCGGCTCAGGCTGGGGAACATCAGCCGGTTGGCGGTGTGACCGAGCGTCTGCACCGGCAGCAGGAGCACCCGGTAGCTCAGCGAGTAGTTGGCGAGCGCCGTCGCCCCGAACCTCCAGCTGATCAGCACATAGTCGGCGTTCTCCGCGACGAACCGGAGCAGCTGCGTACCGAACACGTTGCGCCCGAAGACAGCGATCGAGGCGGCGGCATCGCGCGACCAGGAGAACGTCGGCGGCCCGGCCACGACCAGCACGAGGGTGAGAAAGAGAAGGTCGCGGGAGAGCGTCTGGGCGACCAGTGCCCAGTAACCGGCGCCGCCCAGGGCGGCCACGATCCCGAGCGCACCGCCACCGAAGGTGCCGACGACCTCGGCGATGCCCAGGAGCTTGAAGCTCATCCGCCGCATGAGCAGGGCACTGGGGACCACCGCGAGGCCGTTGAACAGCAGGGTCGCGGAGAGCACCTGGAGCACCGCGACCAGCTCCGGGGTTCCGAAGAAGGCGGCCACCGGGCCGGCCAGCGCCCAGGTCAGCGCGACCAGCAGCCCCACGATCCCGAGGTTGATCACCGTGGCGGTGCCGATGACCCGGCGATCGAGCCGGTCGCGCTGGATGAGGGTCGAGGCGACACCGAAGTCGAGGAAGACCATCGCGAAGGCCAGGTAGACCGTGGCCTGGGCGGCGATGCCGAAGTTCTCCGGTCCGAGCATCCGGGCCAGGAGCACGCTGAAGGCGATCCGGCCGAGGTTCTTGGCGACCAGGCTGATCAGGCTCCACCGGGTCCCGGTGGCCATCCCGGAGCGTTCGACGACGACGTCGGGCTCGTCGTCGGTGGTGCTCACGAGACGATGCCCGCTCGCTGCCGTGGCGCCGGCAGGTCGAAGTTGAGCATCGGGCCGTTGTCGTACTCCTTGGTGATGACCCGCCCGGGATTGCCGGCCACCAGCGAGCGCTCCGGAATGTCCCGGGTGACGACCGCGCCCGCCGAGATGGTCGAGCCGGAGCCGACCACGATCGCGCCCACGATCGTCGCGCCGGGTCCGATCCAGACGTTGTCGCCGATGCGCGGCACCCCCTGGTCACCCCCGGCGACCCGCTGCCCGATGGTGACGTTCTGGTGCAGGACGCAGTTGCCACCGATCTGCGAGGGACCGACGATGAGCCCGTGGTGATGCATCACCAGCAGCCCAGGTCCGATCACGGATCGCGGGCTGATGTCGACGTGATGACGGCTCGTCATCCGGCGGTTCCAGATCCGGTGAACCACGGTCAGCAGGATCCCGGCCGACCCGAGCAGAGGGCCGCGGCGGCGCAGTCCGTCCGCCCACCTCCCGAACCGGTACGCAGCGACGCAGCGCAGCTCGAAGGACCCGATCCACAATCTCAGTCGCCCGGACAACCGCGGCGTGCGGGTGCCCAGCAAGATCGCGTACGCCTTCGCCACATCCACCTCGAACGCGCGCTCAGCACTCTGTCTCGATCCCACTGACTGTCTCGATCCCACGGACCCAGCCTCCCGCCGCCGGCTCGATCCGCGGCGAGTCTCCGGGCGAGGTCCCGAGAATCGGGGATGCGCCGACCGATGCCGGGCGTTGCGGCCCGTGTCCGGGTCGACTTGCCCCATGCGTACCGAACCCAACGAGCGCGCGGTCGCCGCCTATGGCCGCGCCCCCGGCAGCCTCCGCCCGCTGATCGTCAAGCTGGTCCGCAGACGTGAGGGCGACGAATACCTCTCCCCCACCCTGCGCGAGATCTTCCGCCGCCACCATGGCGTCGACATCGGGATGTACACCCACGGCGGCTGCTTCATCCCCTGGGCCTTCGGCCGGGGCACGACGATCGGTCGCTACAGCTCCATCGCCCACGGCGCCTTCGCCGCCACGGACAACCACCCGATGCACTACAAGTCGATGCACGGCTACTTCTTCAACCCGGCGCTCGGGGTGACCGACAAGGCCTGGGAGTTCAGCCCGCTGAGCATCGGCAACGACGTCTGGCTGGGTCACGGATCGATCATCATGCCGAGCGTCGACGTGGTCGGCGACGGAGCCGTCGTGGCTGCCGGCGCGGTCGTCAACAAGGACGTACCGCCGTACGCCGTCGTGGCCGGCAACCCGGGACGAGTGGTTCGTTACCGCTTCGACCCCGAGACGATCGAAGGGCTTTTGGAGGAGAGGTGGTGGGAGCGTGATCTCGAGGATCTGCGCTCCCACCTCGACGAGTTCACCGGACCGTATGACCCGGTTCGGTCAACCCAGGCGGCTCAGGCCGCCAGCTCGCTCTTGCGTGCGACGTAGGCGACCAGGCGGTCCACCCCGTCGAGGTTGTCCGGGACTGTCTCCGACTCCTCGACGGCGATCCCGAACTCCTCCTCGAGGAACTCGATGAGCTCCAGGATTCCGGTCGAGTCGATCACGCCGGACTCGACCAGGGAGTCGGCCGCGGCCGGCATCCGCGAGTCGTCGCCCAGCAGCAGGCTCTCCAGGATGAACTGCTCGATGCTGCTCTGAACGTCAGCCATCTGATCCGCTTCTCCTCCCGCCCACCCGCGGTCCCGGCCGACCTGGCCGGGTGACGAACCGCTCGAAGCGGGCACTTCGCCATGTTCCACGCCGATCCGCCTGCTGTTCGTGCCTCGTCGGGGCGGTATCCCGAGAATAGGGGACCTCCCCGGGGACGATCCGCCGCCCGACACCACGCAGACACCACGCTGTGAGCAGGACACGACGTCACCTGGAGGATCGATGTGCGGGATCAGCGGGATCCGCTCCTACGCGGGGCCCCCCGACGCCGAGCTGGTCCGACGGATGATGGCGGCCCTCGTCCATCGCGGGCCGGACGGCAGCGGCTACTACCGCGACGAGCACGTCGCCCTCGGCCACACGCGCCTGGCGATCGTGGACACCGCCGGCGGTGTGCAGCCGATGACCAACGAGGACGGCACGGTCTGGGTGAGCTTCAACGGCGAGATCTTCAACTACGTCGAGCTCGCCGCGCAGCTGCGCGACCGCGGCCACACCTTCCGTACCCACAGCGACACCGAGGTGATCGTGCACGCCTGGGAGGAGTGGGGCACCGGCTGCTTCGACCGCTTCAACGGCCAGTGGGCGTTGGCGATCTGGGACCGGCGTACGGGCTCATTGGTCCTCTCGCGGGACCGGTTCGGCGTGCGGCCGCTCTTCTACACGTACGTACGCGACAGGCTGCTGTTCGCCTCGGAGGTCAAGGCGCTCCTCACCGACCCGGAGGTGCCCCGGAGGTTCGATCCCGCCGGACTCGACGAGGTGCTGACCTTCTGGTCCACGCTCGCGCCGCGGACCGTCTTCGAAGGCATCTCACAGGTGCCGCCGGGGTCCTATCTTGTGATCGGGCCCAACGGCGAGACGAGCGAGCACCGCTTCTGGTCACCGTCGTTCCCGGACCTGACGGAGCCGACGGATCTGACGGGTCGGGCGTCGATGGGGGCAGAGGAAGCAGCCGAGGCGCTGCGCGAGGCGATCGTCGACGCGGCGCGGCTGCGGTTCACCCGTAGCGACGTGCCGGTGGGGGCGTACCTCTCCGGGGGTCTCGACTCCGCGGTGACCGCGAGCGTCGTGGCGGGGTTCACCGAGGCGCCGCTGCACACGTTCTCGCTGCGTTTCGCCGATGCCGAGTTCGACGAGGGCGGCTACCAGAGCCTGATGGCGCAACGGCTCGGCACCCGGCACGAGGACGTCGTGGTCGGGGAGCGTGACATCGCCGAGATCTTCCCCGAGGTCGTACGCCACGCCGAGACCCCGCTGCTGCGGACCGCCCCGGCGCCGATGTTCCTGCTCTCCAGGCTGGTGCGGGAGGCCGGGTTCAAGGTCGTCGTCACCGGTGAGGGTGCCGACGAGGTGCTCGGCGGCTACGACATCTTCCGTGAGGCGCGGGTGCGTGAGCTATGGACCCGTGACCCGGCGGCGGCCGAGGCGGCCGTCGAGCGGCTCTACCCGTGGATGCGGCGCTCGCCGAACCAGGCACCGGCCTTCGCCCGCAGCTTCTTCGGGCGCAACCTGGTCGCGGGTGACCCGGCGATGTCGCACCGGCCACGCTGGGACTCGACCTCGGTGCTGAAGTCGATGCTCGTCGAGGACATGCGAGTCGCTGCCGACGCGGCCGGCGACCTGGCCGCGACCATGCCCGCGGAGAGCTCGTCGTGGGACGTGCTCTCGCGCGCCCAGTGGCTCGAGATGACGACCCTGCTGCCCGGTTACATCCTCGCCTCCCAGGGCGACCGGATGCTGATGGGCAACTCGGTCGAGGGCCGCTTCCCCTTCCTCGACCCTCGCGTCGCTGAGCTCGCCGGCCGGGTGCCGGCCGACCTGCTGATGCGTGGGCTGGACGAGAAGCACCTGCTCAAGCGGGCCTTCGCCGACCTCGTACCTGCCGAGATACTGGCCCGCCCCAAACAGCCCTATCGAGCGCCCGATGCCGCCGCGTTCTTCGCCGCCGGGTCGCCGGACTGGCTCGACGCGGTCACCGCGCCCGCGGCCATCAAGGAGGCCGGCGTCTTCCGCCCCGAGCTCGTCGAGCGCCTGCTGGCCAAGTGTCGCCGAGGCGGCGGCAGAGGGATCGGCAACACCGACTCGATGCGCCTGGTCGCCGTGGTCTCGGTGCAGCTGCTCCACCACGACTTCCTCGCCGGCGCGGGCCTTGTGGAGCCGCGCCTCGGTGAGGCACCGATGGCGGTCTTCGACCGTCTCCGAACCCCCGAGATGACCCAGAGATGACCCCCCAGATGACCCCAGAGATGACTCAGAAGATGACAGGAAAGCAGATGACAGCGACATTCAGCCTGGAGACTTTGGCCTTCGACGAGGCGGCCGAGGTGGCGAGGATCAGCGGGATGATCCAGTCCTACACGCTGCGGAACAAGCGCAAGGGTGTGGTGGTCGCGGTCTCGGGCGGCATCGACTCCAGCGTCGTGGCGGCGTTGGCCGTACGCGCGCTCGGTCCGGAGCGGGTCTTCGGCCTGCACATGCCCGAGTCGGAGTCCTCCGACGACACCCTCGACTTCAGCACAAAGCTGACCGACTCCCTCGGCATCGAATCGGTGCTCGAGGACATCTCCCCGGTGCTGGAGGCCACGGGCTGCTACCGCCGCCGCGACGCCGCGATCGCCTCGGTCGTACCGGGCTACGGGCCCGGGTGGAAGTCGAAGATCGTGCTCCCGAGCGTGGTCGACTCCGACGCGTTCCGCATCTACTCGGTCGTCGTCCAGGCGCCCGACGGCACGACCACGAGCCATCGACTGACCTCCTCGGCCTACCTGGAGATCGTCGCCGCGACCAACTTCAAGCAGCGCACCCGCAAGATGCTGGAGTACTTCCACGCCGACCGGCTCAACTACCTGGTCGGCGGCACCCCGAACCGGCTGGAGTACGACCAGGGCTTCTTCGTGAAGCTCGGCGACGGCGCCGCGGACGTCAAGCCGATCGCGCACCTGTACAAGTCCCAGGTCTATGCGCTGGCGTCCTACCTCGGGGTGCCGGCCGAGATCCAGGAGCGCCCCTCGACCACCGACACCTACTCGATGCCGCAGTCCCAGGAGGAGTTCTACTTCTCGCTCCCCTACCAGCGCATGGACCTGTGCCTGTACGCCGTCAACAACGGCATCCCGACCGAGCAGGTCACCGAGGCCACCGGCCTCACGCTCGAGCAGGTCGAGCGCGTCTACCGCGACATCGAGCAGAAGCGGCGTACGACCGCCTATCTCCACGCCGCGCCGATGCTCGTCGACGAGGTGCCGTTGAATATCAAGACTTCTTGATATAACGTCGGCGGCATGACCACACCGCCCTTCATCCCCGCAGACCACCTCGGCGCCGTGAACCGCGCACTGACCACCGCGACCCGCGACGGCGAGGAGCTGCGCGTCCTCGTCGTCGAGCGGTCCTACGACGCCGACCCGGACGAGGTCTGGGACGCACTGACCACCAAGGAGCGCATCCCGCGCTGGCTGATGCCCGTGACCGGCGACTTCGAGGTCGGTGGCCGCTACCAGCTCGAGGGCAACGCCGGCGGCGAGATCCTCGCCTGCGATCGGCCGAAGCTGCTCTCCATCACCTGGGCCTACGGCGAGATGATGTCCTGGGTCGACGCCACCCTGTCCGGCTCCGGCGGCCGTACGTTGCTCCGACTCGAGCACTCCGCCCCGGTTCCCCCGGAGCAGTGGAAGGAGTTCGGCCCCAGCGCGGTCGGCATCGGCTGGGAGCAGATGCTGCTCGGCCTGGCCGTCCATCTGTCGGCGCCCGACGCCGAGAAGATGGACCCGATGTCGCCCGAGGCGCTGCCCGCGATGGTCGAGCACACCAAGGGCTCCGCAGCGGCCTGGGTCGAGGCCGACATCGCCTTCGGCACCGACGCGGACCAGGCACGCGCGGCCGGCGAGCGGTGCGTAGCCGCCTACACCGCGATGCCGGAGTAGCCCATTTGCACGCCTTCGACGTCCTCGGTGACCCGGTCCGCCGCCGCATCCTCGAGCTCCTGGCAGCCAACGACCTCACCTCGGGCGACGTCGTCGAGACGATCTCGGCCGAGTTCGGCATCCGCCAACCCGCCGTCTCGATGCAGCTCAAGGTCCTGCGCGAGCACGGCTTCGCCAACGTACGCCCCGACGGCACCCGCCGGATCTACTCCCTCGACACCGGCCCGATGGCCGAGGTCGACGCCTGGCTCACCCCGTTCCGCCACTTCTGGACCCAGCACCTCGACGCCCTCGACACCGAGATCCGCCGCGGCCGCCGGGACTGACGCCCCCTCCGCCGACCCGGCGCTAATGTCCCGCGAAAACCGGGCGAGTCGGCGCAACTGTCCCAAAAATCCGAGCCGAGTCGGCGCAACTGTCCCAAGAATCCGGGTCGAGTCGGCGCTAATGTCTCAACGGTTTGGGACATTAGCGCCGACTCGACCGTTCTGAGTGGGACAGACGCGCCGACTCGACCGGTTCTCGTGGGACAGACGCGCCGACTCGAGCCTTGAATGTGGGACATTTGCGCCGAGTCGGCGAGGGTCAGCGGGTCGGGGCGCCCTCGGCCATCGCGGTGGCGATGGCCATCTTGGGCCCGGGGACGGTCGCGACGCGCACCACCGTGACTCCTCCCAGAGCCGCCAGCTCGGCGGCGGGACCCTCGAGGGTGACCTCGAGCTGGCCGGAGGCGCCCTCCAGCACGCTGATCCCGCGCCACGGCAGCGAGCCCGACCATTCGCCGGGACCGAGTGCCTTCCAGACGGCCTCCTTGGCTGCGTACCTCATCGCGAAGGCCGTGGCCGGGGTCGCGGTCGCCATGCACTGGGCGATCTCCGCCTCGGTGAACCACAGAACCGCGAACCCGGAGCCGCGCATAGCCAGGAGCCGCGCGAACCGTCTGATGTCGGCGACATCGATCCCGACCCCGCGCAGGCTCATCGCATACTCATCGCTCGAGTGGTGGGTTTCAGGCGACGGGACTGTGCGCCGCGACCGCCTTGAGGAGCTCGGACGCAACAGCGCGGGAGCCGGCCTCGTTGAGGTGTCCCCGGTCGAAGGTCAGGTTCTTGTTCAGGACGTAGTAGGCGTTGCCGTCGTGGCTGCGCTTGTCAGTGCCCGCCGACTCCGCGGCGGCGATGTCGACGAGGCGGCCGGTGGCCGCGTACTTCTCCCTGATCATCGCGTTATAGCGCTCCCGGGCGACGTTGTCGGCAGGCCCCATCCGGTCACCACGGCCGAGCGCCGACTTCACCCGACCCTTCAGGTTCCGGTCGGAGGTCAGCGCCGCAGTCGTGTAGAGGAACGTCGTGCTCGGGTGCGCGTCCTCGACCTCGGCCATCATCGCCACATAGGCGTCGAAGACGGCCTCGACATCGGTGGTGGCATTGATGTCGACATAGCAGAGCTTCATCAGCGCCACGTCGACCTCCTCGCCGGCCGGGCCGCCCATCACCGCGGCGAAGGAGTCGAACTTGCCGAGCGGATCGCCGTTCCTCCCGACGAACACGTGCCTGAAGGTGGCATCGCTGGATCCCGCGACCTCCTCGACCGCGGGAGCGTCCACGTCAGCGGCGGCGTAGACGCCCGCGACCCCGTCGAGGATGTTCATCCCGACCGACTGGTGCCCGAAGAGCACCGTCGTCTTTCCGGCAATCTGCAGCTCCGACTCCGACGGGTTCTCGACCGCGACCGGCTCGTTCATTCCTGGGCTCCTCACCAACCAGGCCGAGGCCAACGCGACCGCGACCACCAGCACTCCGGACCACACGCCGACCAGCAGCTTGACCGACCGGGGAACCTCTCTGATCGACACCACTCAACTCACCTTCGCTGTTCTCATACCGCTTTCCTTCAGACACATCGCGCGTACGTCACGCTTGACGACCTTGCCGTTCGCGTTGAGCGGCAGCTCGTCGACGAAGCGGACCACCTCGGGGACCATGTGCTTGGCCAGCAGCCCGCGGCAGTGCACCAGCACGTCGCTCACGCGCAGATCCGAGCCACGCCGTCTCACGACGACCAGCTCGACCCGCTCTCCGGCCGCCTCGTCCGGGATACCCACTGCGGCGGCCGCGACGACATCGGGTAGATAGAGCGCCGCCGACTCGACGTCCTGGCTCGCGATCCGGTGGCCCCATGACTTGATGAAGTCCTCCACCCGGTCGACGACATAGACGAATCCGTCCTCGTCGACCTCCGCCAGGTCACCCGTACGCAGCATCCCGCCTGGCATCTTGCGGGCCGTGGCCTCGGGGTCATCGAGGTAGCCGGGCGAGATGTTCGCGCCACTGGCCCAGATCTCGCCCACCTGGTGGGGGCCGACCGGGATCCCGTCCTCGTCGAGCACCCTCAGATCAACCCCGGGGATGCCCCGGCCGATCGACCCCGCCCGCCTGCCCAGCTCCTCGGGCGGGAGGTAGGCGAGCCTTGCGGTCGCCTCGGTCGCTCCGTACATCACGAACACCTTCGCCTGCGGCTGCGCTATCGCCATCTGCTCGAGCAGCGCCGGGGCCAACCGTCCGCCGGCCTGCTGGATCGTCCGCAGCGCGGGCAGCGCGCGGTCGCCGAAGGTGCTGTTGCGCAGCAGCATCCCGAACGTCGAGGGCACTCCGGCGAACCCGGTGCAGCGCTCGGTGACCATCCGCTCGACCACGGCCTGCGGGAAGACGAAGCTCGACTGCATGACCATCGCGGCGCCGGTGCGCAGGTGGGTGTGCAGGAGCGAGAGCCCGAAGACGTACGTGAACGGCAGCACCACGAGCATCCGGTCGTGCTGCTGGACGCCGAGGTAGGCAAGGATCGAGTTGGTGTTCGCCTGGATGTTGCGGTGGGTGATCCTGACCGCGCGCGGCTCGCCCGTGGTGCCGGAGGTGAACATGTAGAGCGCGTCCTGGTCCGGTGCGACCTCGATTGATGGCGAGAGCTGGACCGAGGGCGCTGTCCGTGGGCTCGGGACCAGCCGGTCCTCGGCAATGACAGGGAAGCCGGTCGGAAGCAGGTGTCGCAGGGTGTTCAGCTGCGCCCGGCCGACCAGGAGCGCGTCAGCGCCGACCCAGTGCGTCCTGGCCACCACCTCGTCGGGTGGCAGCGTGGATGCCAGGGGCACGACCACCAGACCCATCCGGAGCGCTGCGAGGTAGGCCGAGACCCAGAACAGTCCGTTGGGAGCCATGATCCCGACCGATGAGCCCGGGGTGAGGCCGAGCGGGGAGAGCCGTTCGGTGAGCGCGGACACCCCTGCCCGCAGTTCGGCGTAGGTGTACTCGCGACCCGACTCGCAGAGGGCGATCGAGTCCTCGGGCGCTTGCTCGAGAAGAAAGTCGGCGGTGTTCAAGATGGCCCGTCCCCCGGGATGCTAGGTCCGGGACAGGTTCCCGGCTCCCGCAACGTCCCACGGGTCCCCCAGCGCATGATCGACCGTCAGAAAAGGCTGCCTGAAATTGAGTACGCCTCGCTCCGGCCGCCTCCGACCTGGGACTCAGGCGGCCCGCCACTCGGCCTTGTGGGCCATGCTGACGGCTGCGATCTGTGAGGAGACACCGAGCTTGGCGAGGATCGACTTCACCTGCGTACGCACCGTGGCTTCCGAGACGACGCGGAGCTTGGCGATGTCACCGACCGTGAAGCCGCCCATCAGGTGCTCGAGCACCTGGGACTCCTTGCGGGAGAGCTGAGTGAGCCGTTCACGGATCTCGATGAGGTTCTGCTCCTGCCCCACCCACGCACCGATCAGGCGCTCACGCTCCTCGACGTCGAGCACGCTCAGACCGTAGTTGAGCCGACGCACGGTCCCCAGGATCTCGCCGAGCGGCACGGTCTTGGGCAGCACGGTCCTGGCCCCGGCGTGCAGGGCGTGACCCCACCTGGTCCGGTCGGTCGCACCCGTCACGACGACGACGTCCGCACCCGCCCGGGCGATCGGGGCGATGAGGCGTACGCCCGATCCGTGCTGCCCCAGATCGAGGTCGAGCAGCACGATGCGCGGCTGGGTGCGCATGATCAGTGAGTGGAGCTTGGCCTCGGACGGCGGCACCTCCGGCAGGTCGACGCGGTGGGCGTCGTATCCCTCGAGGGTGAGGGCGAGCTCCAGCGACTCGGCGAAGAGAGTGTGGTCCTCGACGATGACCACCTTCACCCGTCTACGCGGCGACGCCACTGCGTCTCCCTGAGGTCTTGCGGTCGTCGGCGCGGCCGAGCATCGGAATCCCGAGGACGAACGTGGTGCGCTCGCCGGCCTCGACGAGCTCGAGGTAGCCACCCTGGCGCTCCATCAGGTCGCGCGCGAGGTGGAGGCCGATCCCCTGGCCGGCGGACCGCGGGCCCTTGACACCCCACGCGAAGACCCGCCGGCGAAGCTCCGGGACGATGCCCGGCCCGTTGTCGGTGACGGCGATCTCGACCGAGCTCGCGCCGTGGTCGGCGGCACCGATCTCGATCCGGGCGGACCCGCCGCCATGGGATGCGGCGTTGTCGAGGAGGACGTTGAGGGCTTCGGTCATCTGGTCCGCGTCGCCCAGCGCGAGCATCCGGCTGGGGTTCCACTCGACCTCGGTGCCCTTGGCCGCGTGCGCGAGGACCAGCGTGCCGACGACGGCATCGAGATCGACCACCTCGGTCTCGTCCATGGAGCTCGCCTGGGATCGCGGAGCGGTGGAGTCCTGTCGCTCCTGGACCATCCGCTCGAGCCGTTGCAGCTCGCCCTGAACCATCGCCGCCATCGCGGCGCGACGCTCGTCCCCCAGGTCGCTGCCCATGTCTCCGGCCATGTCTCTGGGCATGTTCAGCAGGGTGGTCGCCGCGCGGACTCCGGCCAGCGCGGAGGCGACCTCGTGCAGCCGGGCGCGTTCGTCCGCACCGACTCTTGACATTGACACAGCTCTCCCCGGGGTCACTTTCTCTTCAATCGCCGGACCAGTCCCCGATGAAATCTCGAGCGGTCCCCTGTCGCGTGCCCCCGAACGCGGCGTAACGCCAACACGCTTGAACCGGCCTCACGGACCGGCAGACAACAGCGCCGTACAGCAAAGTGACCATACTCAACCAAGTCGCCCGGGGTATTGACTACCCATTTTTGGTTACCATCCGTTACCGAGTGGTGCCTGAAATTGAGGAATGGCGAGCATCTCGGGCAAATGCACTGGGTCTCACCGGTCCGATACTGAGATGGCCATCCTCGATCACCCGCCTGAGCCACCGAGGTCGGATGACGCGGACGGGACCACGACCGGCTGGCGCCGTCGCGCCCGCAAGCCGTTGATCGGGCTGTTGGTGTGCGTACTCCTGCTGGGCGTCGCCTCCCTGGCCGGCATCCTGTGGCTCCAGGCGAAGGTGGAGGGAAGCATCCAGCGTCTCCCCGACACCTTCACCGGGCTCACCGACCGGCCGGCCAGGCCCACCGCCGGCACCGCCGCGGACGCGATGAACATCCTGGTCCTCGGCACCGACACCCGCTCCGACACCGCCACCACCGGTGCCGAAGCGCCCGGCTGGAAGCCCGGGCAGGCACGCTCGGACACGATGCTGATCGTCCACCTCGACGGCAACCGCCGCGCCGCATCGGTGGTCTCGATCCCGCGCGACTCCTGGGTCGACATCCCCAGGCACGGGAAGGGCAAGGTCAACTGGGCCTACTCCTTCGGCGGCCCCAGCCTCACGGTCGAGACCGTCGAGACGATGACCGACGTACGCATCGACCACCTCGCCGTCGTCGACTGGGACGGCTTCGAGGCGCTGACCGACGCTGTCGGCGGCGTCGACATCGACATCCCGAAGACCGTCTATGACTCCGCTCACGGGATCCGTTGGGAGGCCGGGCGTCACCATCTCGATGGCGAGCAGGCACTGCTCTACGTACGCCAGCGCTACGGCCTCCAGGAGGGCGACCTCGACCGCGTAGCCCGCCAACAGGCCTTCCTCCGTACGCTGCTCGAGCAGGCCCTGGCCCAGGAGCTGCGCACCAACCCCGAGCAGGTCCTCGACCTCCTGGCCCTCTTCGCGAAGCACGCCTCCGTCGACGACGACTGGTCGACCACCCAGATGGCCAAGCTCGCCGCCTCCCTCCGCAACCTGCGCACCGCCGACATCAACTACCTCACCGTCCCCACCGAAGGCACCGCCATGATCGGCGACCAGTCCGTCGTACGCCTCGACCCGTCCCGCGACCGAGACCTCTGGCGCGCCGTACGCGAGGATCGGATGGACGAGTGGGCCGAGGAGAACCAAGACCTGATGACGCCCGACGTCGTTCGCTGACCTTGTTGAGTGTGGGTGTCGTAGTCGCCTGCACAAGCCGAGGACAGCTTGTGAACGATTCACAAAGTGTCCTCGGCTTGTGCAGGCACGCCGATGCTGGCGACAGATGTCCCGTCGGACAGGCTCGACCACCGCAGCCAGGACCTAAGAAGCAACCCCCGCATCTCCCGAATCAAGCCGATTACCCGGCCGGGGCAGCCCGTAGTGATCCCGAAGAGTGACCCCGGCGTACTCCGTCCGAAAGAGCCCACGCTCCTGCAGGATCGGCACGACCGAGGATGCGAAGGCGTCGAGCCCCGACGGCAGGACGGCGGGCATGATGTTGAACCCGTCCGCGGCACCATTTTCAAAGTAGTGCTGGATGGTGTCGGCGACCTGGACAGGGGTGCCGGCGAAGGTGCGATGCCCGCGCCCGCCACCGAGCTTCCCGATCAGCTCACGCACGGTGAGCCGGTCGCGCCGGGCCCAGTCGACGATGAGCGTATAGCGACTCTTCGCCCCCTCGATCGAGTCCTCCGACGGCAGATCGGCGGGCAGCTCCTCGTCCAACGAGAGCCGATCGGGCGAGACCCGGAGCAGCTGAGCGAGCTGGGCGACGGCGTACTCCGGCGCGATCAGCCGATCCAGCTCGGCCTCCAGCTCGCGAGCCTCCGCTTCGGTCTCACCCAGGACCGGGACGATCCCGGGCAGCACCAGCACGTGGTCCGGGTTGCGGCCGGCAGCCACGACCCGTCGTTTGATGTCGGCGTAGAACGCCTGGGTCTCCGCCAGGGTCGGCTGGGCGGTGAAGATCGCCTCGGCCCAACGGGCCGCGAACTCCTTGCCGTCCTCCGACGACCCGGCCTGGACGAGCAACGGATGCCCTTGCGGCGATCGCGCCAGGTTGAGTGGGCCGTCCACCGAGAAGTACGTCCCGGAGTGGGCGATCGCCCGGACACGGTCACGCACCGCATGAACCCCGGCGCCCTTGTCGGCCACGATCGCGTCGTCGGCCCAACTGTCCCACAGCTTGGTGGCGACATCGAGGAACTCGTCGGCCCGCTCATAGCGGGTCTTGTGCAGCGGCTGCTCCTCCAGCCCGAAGTTGCGAGCGGCCGCATCACCCGCGGTGGTGACGATGTTCCATCCCGCGCGCCCACCGGAGAGATGGTCCACCGAGGCGAGCCGCCGGGCGAGGTTGAAAGGCTCGTTGTACGAGGTCGAGGCCGTCGCGATCATGCCGATGCGCTGGGTGGAGACCGCCAGGGCGGACAGCAGTACGGTCGGCTCGATCCGCCCGGACGGCCGTCGCCCGGGGTCACCGAACATCACCGGGGAGTCGGCCAGGAACAGCGAGTCGAACTTCGCCGCCTCCGCCACCCGGGCCAGATGCTGGTGCGCCGCGAGCGAGAGGTTGGCGCGCAGATCCGACGACGGCAGCCGCCACGAAGCCTCGTGATGACCGGTGTCGTGGATGAACAGGTTGAGGTGGAGCCGTCGAGAACCCATCAGGCCACCTCCTCCTCGACCACACCGAGCTGGGCCAGCAGTTGCGCCCGCAGCGCGGCGAACCGCGGGTCGCCGGGGCTCCGCTTCTCCCCCAGGTCGACCTGGATGTCGGACCCGACGACGCCGTCGACCAGCACGATCACCCGGTCGGCGAGCGCGATCGCCTCGTCGACGTCGTGGGTGACCAGCAGGATCGCGGGGTTGTGGGCTGCGTACAGCTTCTTGAGCAGCTTGTGCATCTTGATCCGCGTCAGCGCGTCCAGCGCGCCGAACGGCTCGTCGGCGAGGAGCAGCTGCGGGTCGCGTACGAGCGATCGGGCCAGCGCCGCGCGCTGCTGCTCGCCGCCGGAGAGCTCGTGCGGCCAGGCCTGCTCGCGGCCCTCGAGCCCGACCTCGGTGAGCGCCTGGAGGCCACGGGCACGGGCATCGGAACCCGAAAGCCCCAGGATCACGTTGTCCAGCACCTGCCGCCACGGCAACAGCCTGGAGTCCTGGAAGACCACCGAGACCCGCTCGGGCACCTCCACGACCCCCGATCCCGCGACCTCACGGTCGAGGCCGGCCAGGGCCCGCAGCAGGGTGGACTTACCGGAACCCGAGCGTCCGATCAGCGCCACGAACTCGCCCGGGGCGATGGTGAGGTCGAGCCCGTTGATCACACCGCCGGCCTTCGAGAAGCTGCGGCGCAGCCCCTCGACGCGTACGGCTCGATCCGTCAGTGACTCTCCAGCGTGCGTCGCCATGCCAGTGCCCTTCTCTCGATGAAGCGGACGATGCCGTCGGCGACCAGGCCCAGCAGGGCGTAGACGACCAGCCCGACGACGATGATCTCGGTCTGGCCGTAGCTGGACGCGAGGGTGATCATGTGGCCGATGCCGCTGGTCGCGTTGACCTGCTCGACGACCACGAGCGACAGCAGCGCGTTCAGCACCGCGAACCGCAGACCGAGCAGGAACCCGGGGGTCGCGCCCGGCAGCACGACGTGCCGGACGAACGCGCCGCGTCCCAGACTGACGGTCTCAGCGAGCTCCGCGTAGCGGCTGTCGATGCCGCGCAGGCCGTTGTGGGTGTGGATGTAGATCGGGATGAGTACGCCGAGGGCGATCGTGATCACCTTCATCGGCTCCCCGATCCCCAGCCACAGGATCAGCAGCGGCATCAGCGCCAGGCTCGGGATGGCCCGCTTGACCTGCACCGGACCGTCGATCACCGCCTCACCGACCCGGCTGAGCCCCGAGACCAGCGCGAGCGCCAGCCCGACGCCGACACCGATCACCAGTCCGAGCGAGGCCCGGTAGGCGGAGGTGGCCAGGGCATCCTGAAGCCGTCCGTCGGCGATCAGCTGCTGAGCGGTCTCCACCACTACCCACGGCTCGGACAGCGTGCGAGGGTCGAGCAGCCCGGTCGCCGAGGCGACGAACCACAGCCCCAGGAGGAGGACCGGCCCGATCCACAACGTGCCGGGGATCCGCGGCCCGGGGCCGAGGCGGCGGCGTACGACACGCTTGTCGGTCGTCTTTCCCTGTACAGCGCCGGCGATCGGCGCCTCGACTGCCGCGGTGGCCATCACCGACCGCCCTTCAGCGCCTCGGCGACGACCGGCTCGTAGCGACGGTCGTAGAGGTCGTCGACGTCGATGTCGGGCTGGCCCTGCTCCTTCACGAGGATGTCCGCGGTCTCCTGGTGACGCTTGATGAAGGCGTCCCAATCCTTCGGGATGATGGTCTGGCCCGAGGTCTCGAAGACCTTCTTGCCGTCCTCGAAGCTCAGCCCCTCGTGATCGATGTAGTAGGCCTCGACCCACTCGTCCGGGTGCTTCCGGATCCACTCCTCGGCCTTGACCCACAGTCCCAGGAAGTGCTTGAACGCGGCCGCCTTGCTGGCGTCCTCGAAGGTCTCCTCGGGCCCGTAGATGAGCATGGAGTCGTCACGGATGCCGGTCTTGATCGAGGTGGCTCCGTCGCGGCCGTACTTGGCGAGGTACGACGTCAGTTGCGGGCCGCCGAGCGGAGCGACGTCGACCTGGTCGGCCGCGAGCGCGTTGGCGAAGGTGTCGTCGACACTCTGGATCTCGACCAGCTCGACGTCCTTCTGGGTGAGGCCCGCGGCGTCGAGTGCCTTGAGAACCAGGGCGCCTTGCGCCTGCCCGGGCGAGTAGGCGATCTTCTTGCCCTTCAGATCCTTCAGCGACTCGACCTTCGACTTCGGCGCTACGCCGAGCTCGTAGATCGGGTTCTCGAGCGGGTCCGGGTTCTCGGTGACCGCCACGATCTTGACCGGGGTGTCGGTCCAGGTCGCGAACAGCGGCGGGATGTCGGCGACGGTGCTCGCGTCCAGCGCGTCGGCACGGAAGGCCTCGATACTCTTGGGACCACCGGAGATGTTGGCCCACTCGATCTCATAGCCCTCGACCTCGTCGATGAGGCCGGAGGCCTTCAGCGCAACCTCGGCGTCCGGGATGCCCAGGCGCAGAACGGTCCCGTCCGGGATCTTGTCCGGGAGCGCCGCATCCGCGGCGAGCTTGGGGGCACTGGCATCGGCTCCGCCACAGGCCGTCAGCGGTAGGAGCAGGGTCGCGAGCACAGCGGCGATGACGGTGCAGCGCTGAGGCGTGGGGCGGATCGTCATGACTCTCCTCTGGGTCGATTCATCCAAACCAGAGTAAGTCTGTCTAGATTGACTATTTAGATCCTTCCGGATCCTGAGACTGCCGAGAGGTCACTTCTGCAGGCCGAGGCGTCACTTCTGCAGGCCGAAGCGTCACTTCTGCAGGCCGAAGCGTCAGCCCTGCAGGCCGAGAAGTCAGCAATGCAGGCCGAGAGGTCACAAATGCAGGCC
>NZ_JBOHDN010000401.1:0-24118 GCF_050699375.1 Nocardioides sp.
TCTCCCCGAGGCGCGACCGCCCTGCTGCGCGCATCCCGGGCCTGGGCCTGGCTGGCCGGGCGTGACTTCGTCACCCCCGACGACGTGAAGTCGCTCGCCCACGCCACCCTCGCCCACCGCCTCGCCCTGCGTCCCGAGGCCGAGCTCGAGGGCGTCCAGGTCTCCCAGGTCCTGGCCTCCGCGATCAGCGCCGTACCCGTCCCCCGATGACCACCCCCAGCCGAGAAGTCACCCCTGCAGGCCGAGAAGTCACCCCCGCAGGCCGAGAAGTCACTTCTGCAGGCCGAGTTGTCACCGTTGCCATCTCGGCCTGCACATCTGACGCTTCGGCCTGCAGAAGTGACGCTTCGGCCTGCACGGGTGACGCTTCGGCGGATCACCCGAGCTCGAGGTCGTGCTGATGTCGATCACCTGGCGCGTACCGCTGCTGATGCTGGCCGGCATCATCCCGATCGTCCTGCGGCCGGCGGGGAGCACGGCTGCGGTCTGGGCCCTGCTCGTGATCGTGCTCGTCGTCGTCGACGTGTTCCTGGCGCCGAAGCCGGCCTCCCTGGAGATCCAACGGACGCCGCTGGGCGGTCTCCGACTGGGTGAGGCGACGACCTCCGAACTGCTCGTCCGCTCCCCCGCCAGGCCGGTTCGGGCACTGGTGCGCGACTCCTGGCAGCCCACGGCAGGTGCTGGATCGATCGCCTCGGGCTCCGCTTCGGCCACCGGCAACCGCCACCGGATCCGGCTCGGTCGCGGCGACAGCACCAGGCTGCGTACGCCGCTCCGGCCGCGCCGCCGCGGAGATCTGCGTGCCCTGGGCGTGACGGTGCGGGCGTACGGACCACTGGGTCTGGGTGCCCGGCAACGCACTCTGCGGGTGGACGGGGCGGTGCGGGTGCTGCCTGCCTTCGAGTCCCGCAAGCATCTTCCGTCCCGGCTGCAGCGGCTGCGCGAGCTCGACGGCCGGGCCGCGGTCAGGGTGCGCGGTCAGGGGACGGAGTTCGACTCGCTGCGCGAGTATGTCCGGGGCGACGACGTACGCTCCATCGACTGGCGCACCACCGCCCGATCCCGCACCGTAGTGGTCCGCACCTGGCAGCCCGAACGCGACCGCCGCGTGGTCCTGGTGCTCGACACCTCGCGCACCTCGGCCGCCCGCGTCGAGGGAGCCGGCGGCGGGGTGCCGAGGCTCGACTCGGCCATGGACGCCGGGCTGCTGATCGCCGCCGTCGCATCGCGGGCCGGCGACCGGATCGACTTCATCGCCGGTGACCGACGGGTGCGCTCCCGACTGCGCCTGGCCGGGCAGCGTGACGTCACCCAGCGTCTGCAGGAGACGATGGCCGACCTCGAACCGGTGATCGCCGAGGCCGACTGGTCCAACCTTGCCGGTGCGGTCGCCGGCCTCGGGCGCCACCGCGCGCTCGTGATCCTGCTGACGCCCCTCGACCCGCACGCGATCGAGGAGTCGCTCCTCCCCGTCCTACCGGTCCTGACCCAGCACCATCGAGTCGTCCTCGCCTCGGTCAGGGACCCAGAGCTCGAGGCCACCGCCGCCTCCCGCGACACCCTCGACGACGTCTACGCCGCTGCCGCCGCCGAGCAGACCCTCCGTCGCCGCGAGCACACCGCCGCCATGCTCCGCACCCTCGGCGTCGACATCGTCGACGCCGACGCCGAGTCGCTCCCCCCAGCCCTCGCCGACCACTACCTGCATCTCAAGGCCACCGGTCAGCTCTGAGCGCTGGTCTCCTCGGGCTTGGACATCACCAACAGCGTGATCGTCTCCGGCGGCACGATCGCTTCCGGCTCCTTCGCGACCTCGACCTCGAGTGCTGCGATCCCGGCCGCGAAGTCCTCCTCGGGCATCCGAACGAGGGTCGAGAGCGTACGCAGCCGCAGCCGTTCGAACACGTCACCCTTGGTCTCCACGGGCGGCATCTCCACCCGGACGAGCCCAGGAGACGGCACGAGCCCGGACCCGGAGAAGATGTCGATCTCCTCGGAGAGGGGGCGATACATCGCCGCATCCACCTCGTCGCCGTGAGGAAAGTGCCGCAGCCACCACAGGTCAGGCATCAGGTCACTGAACTGTGCCCGGCACAGGAGTACGCCGCCGGGCCGGAGCACCCGCGCGATCTCCGCGGCGCCTCTCTCCGGATCCGCAACGTGATGCCAGGCAAGGAACATCAGGCAGTAGTCGACCGAGTCGTCCTCGAGCGGGATCTCCTCAGCACACCCGGGCACGTAACGGACGTCCTCGTGTGCCGACGACCGTTCGGCCGTCTCCCGCATCCCTGCCGAGGGCTCGACCCCGACGACCGGCCCGAACGTATCGGCGAGCAGCGGCGAGAACCGCCCGGTGCCCGATCCGAGATCGAGACCGTCCAGCGGCCTGCGCCGAGGCAGGTGCTGAGCGAAGGCATCGGCCCAGGCCGCGTACTGCTCCGCCTTCAGAGCTCGCCCGCGGGCATAGTCGTGGTGGATGGGGCCGTCGTAGTCGGTCTTGGACATGAGCGCTCCTGGACGTGATCAGGTAGCGACTTCACTCAACCAGGCTTTTGTCCCGTCAGATGCCCTTCACCGATCGCGGTGAAGGGTCGCAGCGCTCGGACCAGCATGCTCATGGCACCGGAACCCTAGCTGCGTCCCGTCGTGGGCCCAACGCTAACGCGTACCGGCATGTCAGTCGAGCAGGCGAAGATCGAACTGGTCAGCAATCGCTGAGTGGATGTCGGAGTCGGGGACAAGGTAGACAACGACACTCTGGATCTCCGCCACCATGCCAACAGTTCCCTCCCCAAGCCTTGCGGAACACTACCCATACGCCTCAAGGCCTCAGTCAGATCTGAGCGCGGCCGTCCCGAAAAGCGTCGACCGCCGGCTGCCACAAGTCGCCGATGTCCCTCGGCCAGAGCTCGTCATCCCACATCTCATCCAAGAGTCCACCGTCAACGTACTCGACGACGTCCTCCGGACGCCCCTCGAGCATGACGGTCGAATAGACCAACCGACGAGCGCGGTAATCGGCTAGATCGAACCTGGTTCCTGCCGGCGACCAGAAGACATGACGCGGCAATCTCACGACAGAAGTCGTCACGGCGGGATCGATTCGCCACAACCGTTCGGGCACGGCCAGCGGCCTGTTGATGCTGCTCGCCTTGATCCTGAACGTGACTGGGCCGTCCCACGCGTCCACTACGACGACTGGATCGCCCTGGTCTGAGGCCGGGATGGTCACGAATCGAGCGTACCTCTACGCCTGGGTGGCGACGCGGTCCTCGAGCAGGCGCTCGTCGATGTCGCCGGTCTCGCCGCGGGAGGCGGCGGCGCGACCGACGATGAAGACGTACGCGAAGAAGGCGAGCTCGGCGAGGATGCCGATGCCGACTCGGGCCCAGGTGGGCAGGGGCGAGGGGGTGACGAAGGCTTCGATGATGCCGGAGACGAGGAGCACGACGATGAGGCCGAGCGCGATGCCGGCGGCGGTGCGACCCTCGCGGGCCATCGACTGACCACGGGTCAGACCACCGGGATCGATCCAGGACCAGAAGAGCCGCAGACCGACGGCGCCGGCGACGAAGACGGCGGTCAGCTCGAGCAGGCCGTGGGGCAGGATCAGACCCCAGAAGAGTTCGCCTCGATCGTGTCGGTGCATCAGGGTGCCGAGGATCGCGAGGTTGGAGATGTTCTGGAACATCGAGAACACGACCGGCAGCCCGAGCACGCCCAAGGCGATGCAGAGGAACGAGACCCACACGTTGTTGACCCAGACCTGGGTGGCGAAGCTCGAGGCCGCGTGCTCGCTGTAGTAGCCCTCGATGTCGTGCTCGACCAGCTGCCTGACCTGGTCCGGCCCGAGCATCGACTGCTCGACCTCCGGGTGCCGCAGCAGCCACCAGATCATCACCGCGGTGATGATCACGTTGGCCGCCAGCATCCCCAGCCACCACCAGCGCAGCCGATAGAGCGCCGCCGGGAACCGGTGGGTGAAGAAGCGGACGAAGCCGGTCCAGGTGCTCGTGCGGGTGCCGGTGGTGCGGTTGCGGGCGGCGGCCAGCAGCACCGAGAGGTGCTGGACGACCGTCGGGTCGGGAGCGTTGCTGCGTACGACCGAGAGCTGGGTGCTCACCCGCTGGTAGAGCTCGACCAGCTCGTCGGACTGGGCGCCGCTCAGCCTGCCCTCGGCCAGCAGCTCCTCGAGCCTGGTCCTGTCGGCCGCCGTCGAGGCCAGATACGCGTCGAGATCCACGCCCGCAGCGTACGCTGACGGCCATGACCCTCGCGCCGCAATCGCCCGAGCGACGCCCCCAAGAACGAGCACTGCTCACCGAGGACGATCTGGTCACCGGAGACGCGGTCGCGCTCGACCTTCCCGCGGCCGGCCTGGGGATGCGGCTGCTGTCTGGCCTCATCGACGTCGTCGTGGTGGTGATACTGCTGGTCGTGACGCTGCTCGTCTTCCTGACGGCCGCGCCCGAGTCCGACGAGGCGCTCGCCTGGGCCGCCTACATCGCCGCGACCGCCACGGTGTTCCTCGTCGTTCCGACGACCGTCGAGACACTCACCCGCGGACGATCGCTCGGCAGGCTCGCCCTGGGCTTACGCACCGTCCGCGACGACGGCGGCGCGATCAGCTTCCATCACGCGTTCGTACGGGCGCTGGTGGGTTACGTCGAGATCTACGCGACGGGCGGCGCGGTCGCCTTCCTCACCGCGATGATCCACCCGCGCGGCAAGCGTCTCGGCGACATCGCCGCCGGGACGTACGTGATCCGGGTGCGGGTTCCGCTGCGCACGCCGGTCCCGATCCAGATGCCGCCAGGGCTGGCCGCCTGGGCCGCCCGCGCCGACGTCACCACGATCCCGGTCGGCCTGAGCCTGGCGGTGCGGCGGTTCCTCTCCGGCGAGGTCGGCACCTACACCGACCCGGTCCGCCGCGCCGCGCTTGCCGAGCGCCTGGCGACCAACATGCAGACGTACGTCGCCCCCGGGCCGCCCGCGGGAACCCCGCCCGAGGCCTACCTGGCCGCGGTGCTCGCCACCCGGCGCGATCGCGATGCGACACGACTGGCCCGCGACGCGAACCTCAGGGCCCGGCTCACCTCGCGCTGACCGACTTCAAGCGCTTCGCGCTCAGCCCGGCCGCGTTCAGCTCGAGCTCGGCCAGCTTCGCCACCACGTCGGCGTCACCGTCGCGCCAGGCCTTGACCGGGTCGTTGCTGATCCTGGCCAGCTTGTGCAGCGGCTGGGCGGACATCGCCCGCAGCGCCACGAGATCGGCCCCGGTGCCTGCCTCCAGGAACCGCTGGGTCGAGGTGGCGGTGCGGATGAAGCGCCACCGCAGCGGGACGTAGACCATCAGCCACATCAGCACCGGGACGAGCACGACGGCGACCGCGAGCCCGATCGCGATGGTGCCCACGGCGTCGACCTGCGCATCGCCCGCCGCCGCGAGCTGGTCCGCGGCCCTCGAGGCACCCTCGAACGGAGCCGAGACCCCGTCGTCGATCAACGGCAGGTCATCGACCTTCCCGGCCGCCTCGAGCAGCTTCTCGGAGAGCGAGGTGCCGGCGGCGCCCATCTTCTCCCCGGGCACCGCGAGCGCGGAGACCATCTCGTGGACGAGCCTGCCGAGGAGGACCCATCCGATGATCCACGCCACCGTCAGCAGGTCGGCGAACAGCTGGGCAGCGCGGCGCGAGGGGAGGTCGGCGTACAGCTTCATGCCATTGATCCTGACGGCTCGCGGCCAACAGATCAGTGACGACACGGGCAGTTCGGGTCAACGCCGGTAGAGCAGGTCGGTGATGACCCTGTCCTTGGCCAGCCCCTTGCGCTCGAACTTGGTCACCGGACGCTCATCCCAGCGGTCGACGACCCCGCCGGTCAGCAGCGGCTCGGCGTCGAGGACCTCGATCATCTGCTCGGCATACTCGGCCCAGTCGGTCGCGAGCCTCCAGACTCCGCCGGGCTTCAGCCGCTCGGCGATCATCCGGGCGTTGGCCGGGCTCACCAGGCGCCGCTTGTGGTGGCGGGTCTTGTGCCACGGGTCGGGGAAGAAGGTCCACACCTCGCTGACCGAACCCGGCGCGACGAGGTTCTCGAGCGTCCAGAGCGCGTCGACGCTGCAGAACCGCACGTTGCTCGCCCCCGCGGCGCTCAACCGGGCGAGGCTCTCCGCGACGCCGGGCCGCCAGACCTCCAGGCCCAGGATGTCGTACGCAGGCCGGGCCGCCGCGAGCACGGCTGTCGCCTCCCCCACGCCCCCGCCGATGTCGACGATCAGAGGTGCGCTCTCCCCGTTTTCTCGGGTCTCGAACCAGCTCTCGAGCGAGAAGTCCGCCTCGTCGACCGCCTCGTCCGGGATCACCCATTCAGCGGCGAACTTGTCCCAGGCGACCTGCTGCTTGGCGTCCAGCCGGTTTCCGCGGCGGGCGTAGGTGAGGACCTCTCGCACCGTGCGACCGTCGTCGAGCAGCTTCTGGTGGGGTCTTGCGGGGCGTACGTCTTTGCTTGGGTCTGTCATTGTTCTTGCCTTGGTCTCGTGGCGCGCCGACGCGGCGCAATCCGGTCCTCGCTTCGCTCCGGTCCGTTTGCGCCGAGTCAGCGCTTGCTCGAGCGTATGACCAAAGCGAAAGGCCCCCTTCGCCTAGCGGCTCCGGGGACCTTTCACTTTGGATCAGACGATCACTTGGTGATCTTCGTCACGCGACCCGCGCCGACGGTGCGACCGCCCTCACGGATAGCGAACTTCAGACCCTCGTCCATCGCGATGGGCTGGATGAGCTCGACCGACATCTCGGTGTTGTCACCCGGCATGACCATCTCGGTGCCCTCGGGGAGGGTCACGACGCCAGTCACGTCCGTGGTACGGAAGTAGAACTGGGGACGGTAGTTGTTGAAGAACGGCGTGTGACGGCCACCCTCCTCCTTCGAGAGGATGTAGACAGAGCCCTCGAAGTTGGTGTGCGGGGTGGTGGTGCCCGGCTTGATGACAACCATGCCGCGCTCGATGTCCTCGCGCTTGGTGCCACGAAGCAGCAGACCGACGTTCTCACCGGCCTGGCCCTCGTCGAGCAGCTTGCGGAACATCTCGACGCCGGTGACGGTCGACTTCTGGGCGACGTCGCGGATGCCGATGATCTCGACCTCCTCGCCGACCTTGACGATGCCGCGCTCGATACGACCGGTGATGACGGTGCCACGACCGGTGATCGTGAAGACGTCCTCGACGGGCATCAGGAAGGGCTTCTCGGTCTCGCGAGCCGGGGTAGGGATGTAGTCGTCGACGGCCTGCATGAGCTCGCCGACGGAGTCCATCCACTTCTCCTCGCCCTGCAGGGCGGGGAAGGCGGCAACGCGCACGACCGGGATGTCGTCACCCGGGAACTCGTACTCGCTGAGGAGCTCGCGCACCTCCATCTCGACGAGCTCGATGAGCTCCTCGTCGTCGACCATGTCGCACTTGTTGAGCGCGACGACGATCGACGGCACGCCGACCTGGCGGGCCAGGAGCACGTGCTCCTTGGTCTGCGGCATCGGGCCGTCGGTGGCGGCAACCACCAGGATCGCGCCGTCCATCTGCGCGGCACCGGTGATCATGTTCTTGATGTAGTCCGCGTGACCGGGGCAGTCAACGTGAGCGTAGTGACGACCCTCGGTCTGGTACTCGATGTGCGCGATCGAGATCGTGATCCCGCGCTGGCGCTCCTCGGGGGCCTTGTCGATGTCCTCGAACGCGAACTCCGGGTTCAGGTCCGGGTACTTCGTGTGCAGCACCTTCGAGATCGCCGCGGTAAGGGTGGTCTTACCGTGGTCGATGTGACCGATGGTACCGATGTTGACGTGCGGCTTGTTCCGCTCGAACTTCGCCTTAGCCACTGTGGGCTCCTCCTGGTGTGATTTTCTTACTGACTCGTACTAAGTGGTGCAACTGCCGAAGTCCCTGGACGGGCGACCCGAAGGTCACTCGCCACGGGCCTTCTTGATGATCTCGTCGGCGACGTTCGTGGGAACCTCGGCGTACGAGTCGAACTCCATCGAGTACGACGCCTGACCGCTGGTCTTCGACCGGAGGTCACCGACGTACCCGAACATCTCGGAAAGCGGGACGAGCGCGTTGACGACCATGTCGCCGTGACGCTCCTCCTGCGAGGACACCTGACCGCGGCGGGAGTTGATGTCGCCGATCACGGTGCCCAGGAACGTGTCCGGGGTGGTGACCTCAACGGCGAACATCGGCTCCAGCAGAACGGCCTTTGCCATGCGGGCGGCCTCCTTGAAGGCCTGGTTGCCGGCGATCTTGAAGGCAAGCTCGGAGGAGTCGACGTCGTGGTAGGCGCCGTCCTCGAGCGAGACCTTCACATCAACCATGGGGAAGCCGGCGAGGATACCGAACTCCAAGGCGTCCTGCGCACCCTGGTCGACCGAGGGGATGTACTCCTTCGGCACGCGACCACCGGTGACGTTGTTGACGAACTCGTAGCCCACACCCAGACCGGTCTCGGGGTCGGTGTTCGGCTCGATCGAGATGACGACCTTCGCGAACTGACCCGAACCACCGGTCTGCTTCTTGTGGGTGTAGGAGTGGCCGTCCACCTTGCGGCGGATGGTCTCGCGGTAAGCGACCTGCGGCTTACCGACGGTCGCCTCGACCTTGAACTCGCGCTTCATCCGGTCGACGAAGACCTCCAGGTGGAGCTCGCCCATACCGGCGATGATCGTCTGGCCGGTCTGCTCGTCGGACTTGACCGTGAAGGTCGGGTCCTCCTCGGTCAGGCGCTGGATCGCGGTGCCGAGCTTCTGCTGGTCGCTCTTGGTCTTCGGCTCGATGGCGACCTCGATCACCGGAGCCGGGAAGGTCATCGACTCGAGGACGACCGGGTGGGCCGGGTCACACAGGGTGTGACCGGTCTTCGACTCCTTGAGCCCCATGACCGCGACGATCTGACCGGCACCCACGGACGCGATCTCCTCGCGCTTGTTGGAGTGCATCTGGTAGATCTTGCCGATCCGCTCCTTGCGGCCGTTGATCGGGTTGACGACCGTCGCGCCCGCCTCGACCTTGCCGGAGTAGACACGCAGGTAGAAGAGCTTGCCCAGGTGCGGGTCGGAGGCGATCTTGAAGACCAGGCCGGAGAACGGCTCCTCCTCGGACGGCTGCCTGACGACCTCGATCTCCTCGTTCTTCACGTCGTGGCCGATGATCGACTCGACGTCAAGGGGCGAGGGCAGGTAGTCGACGACCGCGTCGAGCAGGGGCTGAACGCCCTTGTTCTTGAACGCGGTGCCGGTCAGGATCGGGTTGAGCTTGTCGGCCAGGGTCGCGCGACGGATGGCGGCCTTCAGGGTGGGCACGTCGAAGACGTCGCCCTCCTCGAGGTAGACCTCCATGACGTCGTCGTCGGCCTCGGCGAGGGTCTCGACCAGCTTCTCGCGGTATTCCGCGGCCTTCTCGGCGAGGTCGGCCGGGATCTCCTCGACCACGTAGTCCTCACCCATCGCGGTCTCACCGCGCCAGACCTTGGCGTTCATCTCGACCAGGTCGACGACACCGATGAAGTCGGACTCGGCACCGATCGGCAGCTGCAGCACCAGCGGGGTGGCGTGCAGCTTCTCGACGATGGAGTCGACGACCATGTAGAAGTCGGCGCCCGTGCGGTCGAGCTTGTTGACGAAGCACATCCGCGGGACGGCGTACTTGTTCGCCTGACGCCACACGGTCTGCGACTGCGGCTCGACACCGGCCACACCGTCGAAGACGGCGACGGCGCCGTCGAGGACGCGCAGCGAGCGCTCGACCTCGACGGTGAAGTCGACGTGCCCGGGGGTGTCGATGATGTTGATCTGGTGGTCATTCCACCAGCAGGTCGTCGCGGCGGACGTGATCGTGATGCCGCGCTCCTGCTCCTGCTCCATCCAGTCCATCGTGGCAGCGCCGTCGTGGACCTCACCGATCTTGTACGAGATACCGGTGTAGAACAGGATGCGCTCGGTGGTGGTGGTCTTACCGGCATCGATGTGCGCCATGATGCCGATGTTGCGGACCACATTGAGGTCCGTGGTGATGTCGACGGCCACTGTCTTCAGCGTTCCTTAAAGAGATTGTCTTCGGTCTGGAGGGGCGAGGCGCCCGCGTTGTGTTGCAGGCGCCCCGCCTTACGTCACCAGCGGTAGTGCGCGAAGGCCTTGTTGGACTCGGCCATCTTGTGAGTGTCCTCGCGCTTCTTCACAGCGGCACCGAGGCCGTTGCTCGCGTCGAGGATCTCGTTCATCAGGCGCTCGGCCATCGTCTTCTCACGACGGTCCTGGGCGTAGCCGACGAGCCAGCGCAGCGCGAGCGTGGTGCCACGCGTGCCCTTGACCTCGATCGGGACCTGGTAGGTGGCGCCACCGACACGGCGGGACTTGACCTCCAGGGCCGGCTTCACGTTGTCCATCGCACGCTTGAGCGTGACCACGGGGTCGGTGCCGGTCTTCTCACGGCAACCCTCGAGGGCGGTGTAGACGATGCGCTGCGCAACCTGCTTCTTGCCGTCCTGAAGGACCTTGCTCACCAGCTGGGTGACCAGCTGGGAACCGAAGACGGGGTCGACGACGAGCGGACGCTTGGGAGCGGGACCCTTACGAGGCATCTCACTTCTCCTTCTTCGCGCCGTAGCGCGACCGTGCCTGCTTGCGGTTCTTGACACCCTGCGTGTCAAGGGTGCCGCGAATGATCTTGTAGCGAACGCCGGGAAGGTCCTTCACACGACCGCCGCGGACGAGCACGATGGAGTGCTCCTGAAGGTTGTGACCCACACCCGGGATGTAAGCGGTGACCTCGACGCCGGAGGAGAGGCGCACGCGGGCGACCTTCCGGAGGGCGGAGTTCGGCTTCTTCGGGGTGGTGGTGTAGACGCGCGTGCAGACGCCACGGCGCTGCGGCGATCCCTTGAGGGCAGGCGTCTTCGACTTCGTCGCCTTGTCCTCGCGGCCCTTTCGGACCAGCTGGTTAATGGTGGGCACCTCGGTGGTTCCCCTTCTTTTCTGCTCTCACGACGCGGCGCTCTGCCACGACGGATCCTTTGTTGTAGTCCAGGTGGTGCGAAACCAACTGGTGCCGCCTCGCCCCCGAGGTCGGGCGTGTCGCCCATACCTCAACAACATGAGGACGGATCTTGCGAACCGAAATCCCCAACCTGAGGGCGCCGAGCCCGGGTCCGAGACCCTTTCCCGAACTTGCTCCGGGCACGCGCAACGGCCTGGTTGTCCCAGACACGCTTCAGAGGCTACCCGGCGGCTTGAGAAGGGGTCAAAACGGAACGGATGCCGCCACGGAGCCAAGCCAAGAGCAGCACGGCGGCAAGTGTACCGAGCAGGACCATGCCGCCACTGGCGTACAGGGTCGCGCGGGGGCCGAAGTGCTCGCCGACCAGTCCGATGAGCGGGGCGCCCAGAGGGGTTCCACCCATCACGACCGTCATGTAGATCGCCATCACCCGGCCCCGGAACGCAGGGGCGGCCTCGGTCTGCATGGTGGCGTTGCAGGTGTTGAGGGTGGTGATCGTGCAGAAGCCGAGGACCGGGCCGGCCAGGGCGAAGAGGGCGTACGTCGGCATGAGCCCGGACACGATGAGCATCAGGCCGAAGCCGGTCGCCGCCAGCACGATCAGCCTGAGCGGGATCCGGGTGCGCCGGGCGCCGAGCAGCGCGCCGGAGAGCGACCCGATGGCCAGGACCGTGCCGAGCAGGCCGAACTCGCTGGCGCCCTTGCCGAACTCCTCGGTCGCCATCAGGGCCGAGGTGATCGGGAAGTTCATCCCGAAGGTGCCGGCGAAGAAGACGATGACGAGCACCATCAGCATCTTGGGCTGCGTACGGATGTAGGCGACGCCTTCACGCAGCATCCCGGGCCGCCTGGCGACCGGCTCGGGCGAGTGCAGCTCGGCGGTGTTCATCCGCTGCAGCTGACCGATCACGGCGAGGTAGGAGACCGCGTTGATCAGGATCACCCAGCCGGTCGCCTGCGGCCCGCCGCCCAGCCAGCCGATCAGGAGTCCGGCCACGGCCGGTCCGATCAGGCGGGCGAGGTTGAACGAGGCCGAGTTGAGACCGACCGCGTTGGTGAGGTCGTCGGGATGGACCATCTCCGAGACGAACGACTGCCGGCCGGGTCCATCGAAGGCCGCGCCGGTGCCGAAGAGGAGTGCGATCACGTAGACCATCCACACCTCGGCGTGCCCGCTCACCGCCAGCACCCCGAGCAGCAGCGACATCAGGGCCATCCAGCCCTGGGCGACCTGCAGAAGGCGCCGCTTGGGGAAGCGGTCGGCCAGGACCCCTGCGTACGGACTGAGCAGGAGGATGGGCAGGAACTGCAGGCCCGTGGTGATGCCGAGCGCCGCTCCCCCGCCACCCAGGCTCAGGACCAGCCAGTCCTGGGCGATGCGTTGCATCCAGGTGCCGACGTTGGAGACGACACTGCCGGCCAGATAGAGGCGGTAGTTGTGACTGCGCAGGGAACGGAACGTGGGGCTCAACTGGTGGCTATTCTCTCCATGATCGTGGCGGCTGTACGGATGGCGGCGAGCTCTTCTGCGTCGAGGTCGACAAGCTGCTGGGCGAGCCAGGCGTCCCGGCTGAGCCGGTCCTTGCGTACGGTCGCGCGGCCCTTCTCGGTGATCGAGACCAGCACCTGGCGGCGGTCGGTGTCGCCCTGACGGCGCACGACGTAGCCGCCGTCCTCGAGGAAGTTGACCATCCGGGTCATGCTCGGCGGCTGGACCCGCTCGCGCCCGGCGAGGGCGCCGAGGGTCATCTCGTCGTTGGCGAACAGGGCCCCCAGCACGGCCATCGATCCCAGCGAGAGGTCGTTGTCGGGGTGGCGTTCGTTGGCCAGGCGGCGGCGCATCCGCATGACGGAGGTACGCAGCACCGACGCGACCTCGGGGATGTCGGAGGTCGCGTCGGGCGCGGGAACGGACTGAGCGGTAGGCATGACGGTAAGCATAACTGCTTACCGTCGCTAATTATTCCCGCTAACTATCCTCGCGTGCTTCAGGCCGGGAGGACGGGCTTCGGCGGGCTTCGGCGGAACGGTGCCGGTCAGGACATCGCGGCGAGCATCAGGATGTCGTCGCGGGTGTAGGTGCGACCGGGGTGAGCCTCCGCGAGGTGCTCCTGCACCTTCTCGACCAGCTCGTCGTCGGTCTCCGTGCGGAAGTTGGTGCCACAGGGGCAGCGAAGCGAAGCCATCAGGGGACCTCCAGGTCTCGGGCGGTGCCGAAGGTTCTCGGCCTCCCCAGACTATCGCCCGCGCAAGATCCATCTCCACGGCCCACACGTGCCGCGCACCTTGCTCCTCGCCTACATTGGGTCCCATGAGCGACCAGTACGGCGACGAGAACTACCCCGGCACCTACCCGGAGCAGCCGTACGACGCATACCCGGACGACGGCTCGACCGGCTATGACGCGGACTATGCCGAGGGCTACCCGCAGGACTACGGCTATCAGGAAGCGCCGTCCGAGGAGGCTGTCGCGGCCCGACCGGAGCCGAAGATCGAGCTCGTCGACGAGGACGGCGTCCGCGCCTTCGAGCTCTCCACGCTGGGATGGCTGGTCGGGTTCGTCGCGCTGCTCCCGTTCTGGGGGCTGCTCAACGACCGCGGCTGGACCTGGTGGATCTGGACCTGCCTCGCGGCCTTCGGCATCGGCGCGATCGGCATCGAGCTCACTCGGCGGCGCAAGGCCCGCCGGTTGCGCCAGTAACGCCGAGTCGGCTCATCCTGACACCAAACCACGCCGAGTCGGCTCGTCAGAACGAGCCGGCTCGGCGTGGGTTTCTTGGGGCTCAGAACGCGTCTACGTCGACGCTGAGGGTGTCGAAGACCGGCTCCGGCAGCGGCTGCGGCTCGTGCTTCTTCGCCAGCCGCACCTCCGAGTGCGCACCGCACCCGTGGTTGAGGCTGACCACCTTGCCGTCGTCGTTGGCGTTTCCGTTGGCGCAGACGCCGAAGCTCGAGGCGAGGTGACCGGTCAGCCGGACCATGAAGCCACAGCTGTGGCACTGGTCGGGCGCCGCCTGTGCGAGCGGGGCGTCGGGGCCGCCCTCGCCGGAGTACCAACGCTCGGCGGCGGCATCGAAGCCTGAGGTCGACAGCGTGCGGACACGGCCGAGACCGAGATCGTTGGCGACCTGGCGGACCTGCGCCTTCTCGTCGGCGTCGAGCGGGTCGTCGCCGAAGGCGTACGTCGGCACCAACCGCGCGTCATCGTCCTCGACCGGGAGCAGGTCGCCGGGCGAGAGGTCGCCGGGCTTGATCCGCTCGCGGTAGGGCACCCAGGCGGGCGCGACGATCGCAGCGTCGCCCGGGACGAGGACGATCTCGTCGACCGTCACCGGGGCACCACCACCGAGGGCGGGGACGAGAACGACCGTGACCGACCAGTGCCAGCCGACGTAGCCCTTGCGGGCACAGGCGAACAGGTGGGTCACGACGCCCGGACCGGCACCGTCCTCGACCACATGGCCGAGGTGGTCTCCGACGTCAGCAGCAGGCACGTCGGACAGGAGCGCGGCGCGGGCCTCGTCGACGGCAGCGACGGCCGTCGCATCGGCGTACGGGGTCGTGATCACGGTCCACATCCTCGCCCACAGGCGTCTCAGGTTCCACTTCGGGGTCACCTTGCGCCACCACAACCTGAACTTCCGCACAGTGCGTGATCCTCGCAGACGTACGCCGCTACTGCACAGTTACGGCCACCTTGAAGAGACCAACACCCGCCTGGAGCAGGAGCTCAGGCGGGTGTTGGCTGTTACGACTGGATCTCGACACGCGAACGCGGCTTCGCAGGCTCAGCCGCGCCGCTCGCTCGATCTCGTCTCCGTTCGGTCTCGCTCCTTCGTCGCGAGCCCGAGTCGCTTGACTACTGCAGCGCGCGGGTGGAGACCATGGAGAGGACGTACTCGACGAGCGAGATCAGCGTCGCCTTCGTCGACTGGCGGTCCCGGGCGTCGCAGGTGACGATCGGGATGTCCGGGCGCAGGGCCAGGGCCTCGCGGATCTGCTCCGGCTTGTAGGCCTGGTTGGCGCCGAAGACGTTGTGAGCCACCACGAACGGCACGTTGCGGGACTCGAAGTAGTCGATCGCACCGAAGGAGTCGGCGAGACGGCGGGTGTCGATGAGCACCACGGCGCCGATGGCGCCCTGGGTCAGGTCGTCCCACATGAACCAGAAGCGGTTCTGTCCCGGCGTACCGAAGAGGTAGAGGATCAGGTCGGAGTCGAGGGAGACTCGACCGAAGTCCATAGCGACGGTCGTCGTCTTCTTGTTGGGCACGGCGGAGAGGTCGTCGACGCCGGCGGTGGCCTGCGTCATCACGGCCTCGGTCGTCAGGGGGACGATCTCCGAGACGGAGCCGACGAAGGTCGTCTTACCAACACCGAACCCGCCGGCGATGACGATCTTCGCAGACATTGTCGCCTGCTTGGAGTCGGAAGTCACTGCATTACTCCTGTCAAAGCTTCCTCAGGCCGGACAGCACGCGCTCGAGAAGAGCGGTGTCCGGGGCGTCCGGGACCTTGCTGGCGTGCACCTGCACCACGCCGCGCTCCGCAAGGTCACCGATCAGGACTCGGGCGACGCCAAGAGGCACCCGGATGAGCGCCGCAACCTCAGCGACGGAGCGGCTCTCACGGCACAGCTCGGCGATCGACCGCTCCTCTGGCGAGCGGACGTAGCCGTCGATCACGTAGCGGTCGGTGATCACCAGCGCTTCCATCGGGAAGACGCGCTTGGGTTGAGTGCGGCCACGGGTCAGGGCGTACGGCCTGACCAGCGGCGGCGGTTCGGAGGCGTGGTTGCTCACGATCTCGGTCCTAGGGTCGGGGCACGATCAGGCGCCGGTTCTGGCATCGGGGGTGAGGGCGGTGGCAACACGCGAGATCAACAGCTGCATCTGGTAGCCAACCTGTCCCAGATCGCAGTCGGGGGCGGCGAGGGCAGCGAGGCTGGAACCCTCACCAACCGCCATGAGGACCAGATAGCCACCGTCCATCTCGATGACCATCTGCTGGACATTACCCGCAGCGAAGCACCGAGCCGCTCCCTGGGTAAGACTGGTGAGACCGGAGGCGATCGCCGAGAGCTGGTCGGCCCGGTCCGGGGGAAAGTCGACGGAGCTGGCCATCGGCATGCCATCAGCCGACACCAAGATCGCGTGGGCGATGTCAGGGGTGCGCTGGGTCAGGCTGTCGACAAGCCAGTCCAGTCCTGCGGGGGCCGTTGTCACTGCTGCTCCTCACCTTCGGGGTTGCTTTCCGCATCAGCGGGGTTGTTGCGGGCGCGGCTGACGCCCTTTTGGAAGCTGGACATGCCACGGGTCCGGCGCGCGTCCATGTTACGCGGACCTGACGTCGGTGGTGTGACCGATGGGGCCGCGCCCGGGATCAGGTTCTGACCCGGGACACGAACCGGAAGACCACCCTGGGTGATCGTTGCGGGGTCCTGCTCCTGCAGCTGCTCCAGCTCTTGAGCCCGGCGCCAGCCCTCGTCGCCGGGTGAGGCCCAGGTCGCCGGCGTGGTCGGCTCGTCTTCCTGACCGGCCGGCTCGTCGACGGGTGCGTCCGGGGTGGCGGGCGCGGGGCCCGGGTTGTCGGCCTGGACTCCGTTGGTGGCCTTCGCCGACGGCCCCTCGAGCGGATCGCTCAGCGGGTCGCCCTTGGCCTCCATCGCCCGGCGCGCACCGAGCGGGCGACGACGGGTGAACCACTCGGACTGAAGGTCGTCGAAGATCGAGCCACTCTCGTCGTCCTCGAGGATCGGGACCTCGGTGGTCGAGTCGAGCGGGTTCGGCGAGTTGGTCGGCTCCGGCGCCATCGGGCCGGGCGCGATCGCGTCACCAGCGGGACCGAACGGGTCGTCGTCCGGACCGAAACCCGGAGGCGGCGTACGCGGCACGGTGCGCTCATTGGGCCGCTCGAAGGTCCGGAACGAGCCGGTGTCGGTGCCGAACGGGCTGCCGCCCTGCATCCCCGCGTCGCGACGCGGCAGCTCGCCGGTCTCGCCGCTGGGGTCGAAGCGGCCGTCGGGGAAGCGCGCGGCCAGGTCCTCGGCCTTGCGCACCGGCAGCATGTTGGACAGGAAGTTCTGCTGCTGCCCGCTGGACTGTGCCGGCTGCTGCGGTGCCTGAGGCTGGTTCCCGAACGGGTCGCCGCCGAACTGCGGCTGGCCGCCGCTGAACTGCTGCGGCTGCGCCGGGAAGCTGCCCGTGCGCGCGGCCGGAGACTCGTAGCCCGGGTCGCCCGGCATCGGCGGTACGGCACCACCGTAGGCAGGCTGCTGGCCGGTCTGCGGGCCGGTCTGGCCGAAGCCGTTGTGCTGACCCGAGTGGCCGTTCGCGCCCTGCTGCGCGAAGGGCGAAGGTCCGTTGCCCACATTGCCGGGGTGGTTGGAGGCGCCCGGCGTACGGCTCGGCAGTGCCGGCGCCGCCGCTGAGGCCATCGGTGCCTCCGGTGCGGGGAGCGCACCGACGGGCACGTCGTACGGGTTGCCGCCGGCGTACGGCTGGGCGTCGTAGGCGGGCATCCCGTACTGCATCTCGTAGGGAAGCTCGCCGGTGCCCGGGTAGCCGCCGGGCTGCTGCCCGTAGCCGCCCTGGAAGGCGTACGCGTCGTAGCCCTGCTGCTGGCCGGACGGAGCCTCGGCGTGAGCGCCGACGATCGTGGTGACCGGCATCTCGACCCGCGCGACCACGCCGCGAGGGCGGTTGGGCACGAGCTCGATGTAGAGGCCGTGGCGCGCCGCGAGGCGCGCGACCACGACGAGACCCATCATCCGGGCGACGTCGGCGTCGAGGCCGGTGGCACGGCGCAGCTTCATGTTGGCCGCGTCGAGCTCCTCCGGCGTCATGCCGATGCCGAGGTCCTCGATCTCCACCAGCAGCGGCGCGGCAGGGCCGGCGCGGAAGGTGCGGATCGTGACCGCGGTGTCGGGCGGGGAGAAGTTGGTCGCGTTCTCGATCATCTCCGCGAGCAGGTGCACGAGGTCACCAGCGATCGCGCCCTCGAACTCCGCGTTCTCCTCGGAGTCGATGTCGACCCGGGCGAACTGCTCGATCTCGGAGGCCGCGGCGCGCAGCACGTCGAGGACCGGGACCGGGCCACGAGCCGCGTGGCCGATCTCGCCACCGGCGAGAACGAGGAGGGACTCGTCGTTGCGGCGCATCCGGGTCGCGAGGTGGTCGAGGCGGAACAGGTTCGCGAGGTCGTCGGGGTCCTGCTCGTTGGCCTCGAGCTGGTCGATGAGCTGGAGCTGGCGCTCGACGAGGCTCTGCGAACGACGGGAGAGGTTCATGAACATCTTGTCGACGTTCGTACGAAGCTCTGCCTGCTCGCCCGCCAGCCGGACCGCCTCGACGTGGACCGCGTCGAACGCGTCCGCGACGTCGCCGATCTCGTCTCGGCGTGCGATGTCCAGCGGTTCCACATGGGAATCCACCGGGCCTTCGGCCTGGTTCATGTAGGCCACTCGCTCAGGCAGATCGTGGTTGGCCAGGTTGTAGGCCAGACGACGCAGCTGGCTCAGCGGCGACAGGATCGAGCGGGCCGCGATCAGGCCGACCGCCAGGGCGAAGATGAGGACACCGAGGACGAGGACACCGATGATGATGGCGTCGCGGGTCGCGTCGTCCTTGATCTGCTCGACGTCGTCGCTGATCTCCTGCGCGGTGGCGACGATCATCTTCTGCAGACCACGGATGAACTCCGTGCTGGCGCCGGTGTACTGGTCCGGGGACATCTTGATCCGGTCCATGCTGCCGCTGGAGATCACCTGGTTGACGACCCGGTGGGCGGGAGCCCCCACAGAACCCTGGTCGGTGGTGTCGTTGGTCAGCTCGTCGAGCTGCTGGCGGATCTGGTCGGACGTCTTCACGTAGTAGTCCGCCGTGGACAGCCGCCACTTGGCCTCGGCGCGGGCGAGCTCGGCGAACTGCTCGTCGCTGAGGACGTCGGGGTTGACCTCCCCGTTCTTCTCGCGCGCCGCCTTCTCGCCGAGCGCCCTCATCATGATCACGCGCTCGGTGCCCATGGCCTCCGAGGCGGGTCGCACGTTGCTGATCGCGGAGATCTTGGAGAAGACCTCGTCGTCCTCCAGGGTCGGCATCTGCGCGGAGATGCCGAAGAGGTTGTTCATCACGGTCGTGTAGGCCAGCTGGGCCTCCACCGCGGTGTCCTTCTCCTGGATCTGCGCACGCAGGTCGTCGATGCCGTTGAGCGCCTGCTGGATCTCGACGATGCTGTCCTCGAGCTCCTTGTCGTCGCCGGCGTCGATCTCCTTCGCCTTCGCGCTCCAGGCCTCGATGGACTCGTCGGTGGTCTGCTGCAGCGGCCGCATCACGACCTCGGGAACACCCGCGAGCGCACCGTCACGCTCGAACAGGACGTTGATCGCCAGGTTGTAGGTGTCAGGCAGTGCCTTTGCGACCGTCTCGGCCTGGCGTGCTTCCGCCTGGGCTGTGAGGGCGCGCGAAATGCTCAGCCCGCCGAACACCATCGCCGCGATGGTAGGGATGAGCAGCACAAAGATCAGGCGTGCTCGAATTCCCTGCCAGGGCTTTCGTTCCGGACGGTGGGTTGAGCTTGCGTATGGCTCGGCCATTACTCCCTCTCGTGGCCATGTCACATCATTCCCGAGCAAGGTACGCGCCGTCTGTGGCTCGCACCCCATTCCCCCGCCGCGAAGTCTGCTGGCACCCGGGCGTGCCTGTCTGCAGTCTTTGGCGACGTAAACTTACGTCATAACTGGTCTCGATTACCAATGGTGTGCGAAATCATTTGCAAATCCATGGAGGGGTAGACGGAGTATAGGTCGCGACCTGCACGCCGATCGAAGCGACCAGCCCTCGGGCGGCTCGGGGCCACTCCTCGGGGCGACTCCTCGGGGTCACTCCTCGGGCGGTGGTCCGAGAGAGGGAATACCTCGCGCGCTCCTGTGCGCCGGGGACTAGGCTCTCCGGCGTCGGCCGTCACAGTCGCCGGCCGACGTACGTCTTGGTGCGCTGATGCGCGAGGAAGGGGCAAGCTGCCGTGCCTACTGGCAAGGTCAAGTGGTTCGACGCCGCGAAGGGCTTCGGGTTTCTGTCGCAGGACGACGGTCCGGACGTGTACGTCCACGCCGACGCGCTTCCTGAGGGTGTTGCCAAGACCCTGAAGGCCGGGACCCGGGTGGAGTTCGGCATCGCCCAGGGGCGTCGCGGTGAGCAGGCGCTCTCGGTGACCGTTCTGGAGCGCACACCGTCCGTCGCCGGCCGTCAGCGCGCCGCCAAGCGTCGCAACCCCGAGGAGATGGAGCTGATCGTCGAGAACGTCATCAAGCTCCTCGAGGACATCCGCGAGGGCTACGCCCAGGGCCGCCCGCCCACCCGCGAGCTGGGCCAGAAGGTCTCCCCCGCGCTGCGCCAGATCGCCGACGAGTTCGAGCTGTAGATCTCTGTCGATCGCGTGCTCAGACCAGGTCGGCCAGCGTCGGCACGAGGGTGGTCACGCCGACCACGAGACCGGCGAGGTTGACCACCAGCAGCCCGAGGATCCACATCACCGACGGGATGCCGGTCAACCCGGCGAGCTGGTCGGGATCCGAGCCGCGGCGCCCGCGGGCGCCGCGGCCGAGGAGTTCCAGGAGCGGCCTCGGCGAAGCCAGCAGGAGCAGCCAGGTGACCAGGGTGGCGGCGACGGTCTGGACGCGATCGTCGCCGTACCAGCTGATCGCGCCGAGCGCCGCGCCCAGCACCAGCAGGACGACGAGTCCGTAGCCGTTGCGGACCCACAGCAGAAGCAGCAGCATCGCCGCCACCAGGAGCCACAGCAGCCCCAGGGCGTGACCGGCGGCGAGCATCGTGGCGGAGAGCAGTCCGAGCAGGGCCGGGGCGAGGTAGCCGGCGGCGAGCATGGCCACCATCCCCGGTCCGCTCGGCTTGCCGCGCGAGAGGGTGACCCCCGAGGTGTCGGAGTGGAGCTTGATCCCGGACAGGCGCCTGCCCACCAGGACCGCCACGACCGCGTGGCCGGCCTCGTGGACGACGGTGACGCCGAGACGTACGGTGCGCCAGGACGTACGCCACACGACCATCGCCAGGGCGACGAGCCCGGCACCGATCAGCCACGGTGCCTCGGGGACGGTCTGGGTCGCGGTGATCGTGTCCCAGAATTCCCTCACCGTGCCGCCTCACGCGATCGCGGCTCGTTCATGGATCCGGAGCGGAAGCCCCGTGGGTCGATCACCGCGGCGGTGAATCCTGCGTCGGTCACGGTCTTGAGCACCTCGTCGGCGTGGTGGGGGTCGAGAGGCAGGAGGCTAGCCGACAGCTCCACGGTGGCCCTTTCCCCGTGGTCGCGCACGCGCAGGTCCAGCCTGGCGGCATCGTGTCCGTGGCCGGCCAGGAGGCTGCGTACGTCCTGCTCCGCACGCTCCACGCGCGCGAGGCGCCGCGGAGTGACCTCGAGGCCGTAGGCGATCCGGCTGGAGAGGCAGGCCGCGGCCGGCTTGTCCCAGGTCGGCAGGCCCCAGTCGCGAGAGGCCTCCCGGATCTGGGCCTTGGTCAGGCCGGCGTCCTTGAGCGGGGTGATCGCGCCACGCTCGGCGGCCGCGCGGATGCCGGGGCGCAGGCCGCCAAGGCCTTCGATCGCGTCGTCGGCGTTGGTGCCGGTGGCGATGTGCTCGAGGCCGAGATCGCGGGCCAGCGGGAGGAGCGTGTCGAGCAGCTCGGCCTTGCAGAAGAAACAGCGGTCGGTGCCGTTGGCACGGTAGCCCTCCCGCTCCATCTCATGGGTCGTCGGCGTGATGAGGCGTACGCCGAGGCTCCGTGCGAACTCAGCGGCCGGGTCCCTCTCCGCCATCGGGAGGCTGTGTGAATATCCGGTCGCGGCGGCGACGTTGTCGCTGGTCAGGGCCCTGGTGGCGGCCGCGAGCAGGAACGCGCTGTCGGCACCGCCGGAGTAGGCGACCAGCACGCTCCCCCGGGCCTTGAGATCGTGCTCGAGAGCCTCGAGCCGGGCGGCGAGTTCGGGGGGCACGCGTCGAGCGTATCGGGGCACTCACGCCCGGCGGCGGCTCAACACCACGCCGAGCACGAGCAGGACCAGAGCGATCACCAGAAGCAACCCGACGACGCAGACGACACCGACGGTGATCAGCAACGCGACGGAGCTCGCGTCCTGGCGGTCCTGCGTCGCATCGTCGGACACCTCCTCGGCGGCATCGACGGAGATCCGCTGGAGTCCTTCGATGAGCTGGCCCGACGAAGAGACGTACGCCTCCGGGGTCATCGTGATCTTGTCGACTCCGCCGCGCACGACCTCGCGGACCTCGTGCTGAGCAAGCACGCCCACCGCTCCGTCCTCCGCGGTCTCGTCGGTCAGCTCGTCGAGCGCGAGGCGCTGCCGGTCGGAGGTCTTCGCGTAGAAGTCGCCGATCGACTCCCGCCAGCTGGCCTCGGCCTCGGCCAGCGCGGCGACCTCCTTCGCGCCGGACCTCGGCGTCGTGCCCATGGCGTCCGCGGAGATCTTCTCGGTCAGGAGCGTGAGCATGAGACCTCGCTCCTGGCCGAGCGCTTCCCAGGTCGGTTGCAGACTGCCGAGCGCCTCGGCCTTCGCGGCGGCGGCCTCGTCGCTGAGCGACGGCACCCGCGCCGTCAGCCCGAACAGGCCGCTCGTCAGGTCGGCATAGCCGAGCATGGCCTCGGCTCGCGTGTCCGGCTCCCGCATCTGCGGCCGCAGGTCTGCCAGGCCGTCCAGCGACCTCTGGACCTCGGCGACCTGGGCCTCGAGCTCCTGGTCACCACCGGTGTCGATCGACGCGGCCTTGGCGTCCCACTCCTTGATCGCCAGGTCCGTACGAGCCGCCAGAGGCCGCATCACCACGTCCGGCACACCGGCCGCCAACGCGTCGCGCTCGGACGCGAGACAGACGGCCGCGTCGTACGCCTCCGGCAGCATCTCCGCGACGGCCTCGGCCTGACGGGCATCGCGCTCGGCGGCGAGGGCGCGCGAGATGCCGTTCGCGCCGAAGATCGCCACCGCGACCGTGACGAGGACGACCAGGGCGAGGGCGAGCCAGATCCCCGACGGGCGCTTCCGGGCGCGGGACGGGGACGGTTGTACGGCGGTCTGGGTCATCGGTCTCTCTTGTCGTCACGTCATCGGCCATCCCGAGCGGCCTCAACCTAGCCGCTGGGCGCCGAGTGCGGACCTGATTTCCAGGCACCCGCAGGTAGGGTCCGGGTGCATGGGGGGCATGTTCCAGGAACCGGCGGCGTCGAGCCAGGGGTCACGAGGATTTCTCAGGTCGCTCGCCGAGATCGTGATCATCGCGGTGACCGCGGTGCTGCTCGCGGTCGTCATCAAGACCTTCCTGGTCCAGGCGTTCTACATCCCCTCGGAGTCGATGCAGCCCGGTCTCGAGGTCAACGACCGGGTACTCGTGGAGAAGCCCTCCTACTGGTTCGACGGCACGCCCGAACGTGGCGATGTGGTCGTCTTCGCCGACCCCGGCGACTGGCTCTCCGCCAACCAGATCGCACCCGCGCCGACGGGGTTTCGAGCGGCGCTCGCGAAGATCGGGCTCTACCCCACCGGCGATCACCTGGTGAAGCGGGTCATCGGCGTCGCCGGTGACACCGTGGAATGCTGCGAGAACGGTCGCCTCCTGATCAACGGCACCCCTCTCGACGAGTCCTCGTTCATCGCCCCGACCGATCACTGCGACGGGCCGATGGCGCAGGACAACGGCGCGTACGTCCGGGGTGGCTGTCGCGGTTGGAAGGCCGTCGTCCCCGAGGGCCGGCTCTTCGTGATGGGCGACAACCGCGCCAACTCGGCCGACTCCTCCTTCCACCTGTGCAGCCCCGAGCGCCAGGAGTCGAGCGACCCGGCGATTCGCGAGACCTGCTCGAGCGCCTTCGTACCCGTCTCCGACGTCGTCGGTCGCGTCGCTGCCGTCTTCTGGCCCACCGACCGCTTCGGCCTCGAGCATCGCCCCGAGACCTTCGCCACCGTCGACTGAGCCCCTTCGCGCCGAGAAGTCACTTCTGCAGGTCGAGAAGTCACCCCAGTGACGTCTCGACCTGCAGAAGTGACTTCTCG
>NZ_JBOHDN010000402.1:0-7652 GCF_050699375.1 Nocardioides sp.
GGCTCGTTCTGACGAGCCGACTCGGCGTCTGGTGTGGTCAGGACGAGCCGACTCGGCGGGTTTGAGAGGGACGGTTGCGCCGGGTCGGCATTCGGTAGGGTCGGCGTATGTTCGCTGCGTACGCCGAGAAGTTCTCATCCGACGATCCGATCTCCGGCCTGGTGCTGGGGGAGCGGCCCGATCCGGTCGCACCCGAGGGGTGGACGACGGTCACCGTGAAGGCCGCCTCGCTCAACCACCACGACCTGTGGTCGCTGCAGGGGGTGGGACTCAAGGCGGAGGCGCTGCCGATGATCCTGGGGTGTGACGCCGCGGGGCTCGACGAGGACGGCAACGAGGTGGTCGTGCACTCGGTGATCTCCTCGCCCGACTGGAGCGGCGACGAGACCCTCGACCCGAAGCGGTCGCTGCTCTCAGAGCGTTACCAGGGCACGTTGGCCGAGAGGGTGGTCGTGCCGCGACGCAATGTCGTCTCGAAGCCGGCCGGGATGTCGTTCGAGGAGGCCGCCTGCCTTCCTACGGCATGGCTGACCGCCTACCGGATGCTCTTCACCCAGGGCGGCCTCAAGGCCGGCGACAGCGTTCTCGTGCAGGGCGCCGGTGGGGGAGTGGCGACAGCGGCGATCACGCTCGCTCGTGCGGCCGGGCTGAAGGTGTACGCCACCTCTCGTGACGAGGCGAAGCAGAAGCGGGCGCTCGAGCTCGGTGCCCACGAGGCCCTGCCGAGCGGCGAGCGGCTGCCGGTCAAGGTCGACGCGGTGATCGAGACCGTCGGACGGGCGACCTGGAAGCACTCGGTGCGTTCGTTGCGGCCGGGCGGGGCGATCGTCATCAGCGGCACCACCTCCGGTGCCGATCTCGACGACGCGATGCTGACCAACATCTTCTTCCTGCAGCTGAAGGTGATCGGCTCGACGATGGGCACCCGCGGTGACCTCGCGTCGCTGGTCTCGATGCTCGAGGCCACCGGCGCCAAGCCGCTGATCGACCGCACGATGCCCCTGTCCGAGGCCAAGGCGGGCTTCGAGGCGATGCACGCCGGTGACCTCTTCGGGAAGGTCGTCTTCACCCTCTGACGCAGCGCCCGGATCCACCGCCCCCGCCCGGCGCACCCGTTCGGTGACGCTGGGGGTGGCCATCGGTGGATCCGGGCTCGGGTGTGACGTACGGAATATCGTTCGACTCCCCTCGGTTCTGCAAGGGACCATTGAGTGTCACCGCCGGGGGGTTCGGAAAAGTTTCTCGTGGCGTGATGTCGAAATCAGCCTGGCCCGTTCGATCTATGTATGAGAGCGGGTGGCAACGGGCCCCCGCGAACCACCCGAGGAACTTCTCATGACTGCTGCCGTCACAACATCACAGCGTCCGATGGACGGTGAGAAGAGGCGTACGCCTGCCGTCATCAACCTGCTCGTGCTGGCCACCTTCGTGGTGATCCTCAACGAGACGATCATGCTCAACGCGATCCCGAACCTGATGACCAGCTTCGGGGTCACCGAGCACGCCGCCCAGTGGGTCTCGACCGCATTCATGCTGACCATGGCCTCGGTGATCCCGGTGACCGGCTGGTTCCTGCAGCGGGTGACGACCAGGACGGCGTACGCCACGGCGATGGGTGTCTTCATCGCAGGCACCCTCATCTCGGCGCTGGCACCGGTCTTCGGTGTCCTGCTCGCCGGTCGGGTCATCCAGGCGGCCGGCACCGCGGTGATGATGCCGCTGCTGATGACCACGCTGATGACAGTGGTCAACGAGAGCGACCGGGGCCGGGTGATGGGCAACGTCACGATGGCGATCTCGGTCGCTCCCGCCCTGGGCCCGACCGTGTCCGGCCTGATCCTGCAGTTCGGCTCGTGGCGGCTGCTCTTCGCGCTCGTGCTGCCGATCGCGGCCGGGGTCGCGTGGTCGGGGCTGCGTCGCCTCGAGAACGTCGGTGAGACCGAGGAGTCGACCGTGGACTGGTTGTCCGTGGTCGTCGCCGCGCTCGGATTCGGGTCGCTCGTCTACGGGCTGAGCCGGTTCGCCGAGGGCGAGGTCGGGGCACCGCTGGCGATCGCCGGCGTCGGTGTGCTGCTGATCCTCGGGTTCGTGCTCCGTCAGCTCCGACTGCAGCGGGTCGGCTCGCCCCTGCTCGACCTGCGCGCTTTCCGGCACTCCACCTTCACCAAGTCGCTGGTCCTGATGGCGATCGCGTTCCTGGCGATGATGGGCTCGATGATCCTGCTGCCGCTCTACCTGCAGACCGTTCGCGGGCTCTCCCCGCTCTACACGGGTCTGCTGGTCATGCCCGGCGGCCTCGCGATGGGTCTGCTCGGGCCGTCGGTCGGGCGGATCTTCGACGCGTACGGCGGTCGTGTGCTCGTGATCCCGGGCTCCGTCGGCATCGTCGTCGCGCTCGGCGGGCTCTCGCAGATCTCGTTGACCACGCCCTACTGGCTGGTGCTCGTGCTGCACATGGTCCTGATGGTCAGCCTGGCCGCGGCCTTCACGCCGGTCTTCACGCTCGGTCTCGGATCGTTGCCTGAGCACCTCTACTCCCACGGGTCCTCGATCCTGGGCACGCTGCAGCAGGTCTCGGCCGCGTTCGGCACCGCTCTGGCGGTGACCGTGATGTCCGTACGTGGCGAGCAGGTCGTCGACGAGGTCGGTGCCGTCGCCGCCCAGGTGAGTGGCCTGCAGGCCGCCTTCCTCGTCAGCGCCGCGCTTGCGCTGGTCGTGGTCGCGATGGCTGTCCTGCTGCCAGCTCGGGCGGAGGGACACGGGGAGCCCGACGCGGAGGCCGACCAGGACCCCGGTCTGGATCTCGATGCCGAGCTCGCCGAGCTGTGCGAGCACGGGCGCGAGCCCGCGGCCTGCGGCTGCTGACGGAGGCTGTCCTACCGCTCGGATCGCCAGTGGTAGACGCCGACCAGGAGCATCCTCAGCTGCGTACGCACGGTGGCGATGATCTGCTCCTCCTGCTCGGCGCGGTTGGTCGAGAGGATCTGCTCGGCGGTGGCGACCAGAACGGTCACGAACAGCGACGAGAGCACGTGCAGGTCCTTGGCGGTCCAGGTGTCGGTGCCGGTCATCAGGGCCAGGTCGGTGGCGAGCTCACGCTCGCAGAGCTCGATCTCGCGGTGGATCGCCTCACGCACCGAACGCGGCCCGGCGACACGCTCGCGGGCGATGAACCCGAAGTGGTCACGGCGCCGGTGAACGTGGTCGACGAGGGCATCGATCGAGCCGTCGACGATATCTTGGTCGGCCCGTGCGTTGCGGCGTACGTCGCGGAACAGGGCGCGCAGCGAGTCGAAGGACTCCTCGACCAGGGCCAGCCCGAGCGACTCGATGGAGTCGAAGTGGCGGTAGAACGCGGTCGGCACGATGCCGACCTGCTTGGCGACCTGACGTAGCGAGAGTGCGGCCAGCGAGCTGTCGGAGCACAGCTCCAGCGTCGCGTCGAGGATCGCCCGTCGGGTGCGGAGCTTGCGCTCCGCGCGGCTCTCCGGCTCCGTACCCGTCTCGATCACCAGACCATCCTAGGGCAGAGCCCGGTACAAGACCGAGTGCACAACTGTGCACCGTGATCCGAGCCACAGTGATGTTGCCTTGACGTGCGGTCGCGCGACCCGCCATTGTTGTCGGTGTACAGATGTTCACTGAAAGGCGAAACACATGGCACTCGACCTCGGCGGCCGGATCCTCCGCTCCCGCACGGTTGCGGCGCTCGCCTCACCGCACGGCATCGACCGCTACCTTACCCAGATCAACCCGATGATGGCAGCGCACGAGGTGCGCGCCCGCATCGTCGACATCCACCCGGAGGTCAGTGCGCCCGGCGCACCCCGTGTGGCGACCGTGACCCTGCAGCCCACCTCGACCTGGCGCGGCCACCGCGCCGGCCAGCACGTCAGCGTCGGCGTCGACACGGGGGAGGGGCGGCGTACGACTCGCGTCTTCACCGTCTCCAACACAGAGGGTAAGCCGGGGGAGCCGCTCACCATCACGGTGCGTGCCCACGACGACGAGCACGCGACGCCGTACAGCATCTCCAAGTACCTGACCGAGCGGGCCACCGTCGGCACGCTCGTGCACCTCTCGCAGGCCGAGGGCGACTTCGTCCTCCCCGACCGCGTGCCCGAGCACATCGTGCTGATCTCCGGCGGCTCCGGCATCACCCCGGTGATGTCCATGCTGCGCTCGCTGCAGCGGCGTACGCACCGCGGCAAGGTCACGTTCCTGCACTGGGCGCCCAGTGCCGACCGCCAGATCTTCGCCGAGGAGCTCGAGGAGATCCGCGGCCAGGGCCACGGCGTCGACCTGCACGTCATGCACACCGCCGACGGGGCGCCCTACCTCTCGCCGGCGCTGCTGGAGAAGCTCGTCCCCGGCTACCGCGACGTGCCGACCTGGGCCTGCGGGCCGGAGTCGCTCATCGACGCGGCCAAGGCTGCGTACGACGGGTCCGAGGAACTCCGGGTGGAGTACTTCAAGCCGCCGCGGGGCGGCGGCGTGGCCGGCGGAGAGATGGAGTTCACCACGACCGGCAAGACCGTCGCGAACGACGGCGCCACGATCCTCGACCAGGCCGAGGCCGCGGGGCTGACCCCCGAGTCCGGCTGCCGGATGGGGATCTGCTTCTCCTGCACCACCAACAAGAGCTCCGGACTGGTCCGCAACGTCCTCACCGGCGAGACCTCCGAGCTTCCCGACGAACAGATCCGGATCTGCGTGAGCACGCCCGAGGGCGACTGTGCTGTCGACCTCTGAGCGCCGCGGATCCCTCCCCAACACGAACGCGTAAGGAAGACAACAATGACCACCGTGGAGAACACCGGCAACCGCCGGCTCACCGCCGAGGAGCTCGAGTCCTTCGGGGCCGAGATGGACGCCATCCGCCAGCGGATCGTCGCCGACCTGGGCGAGGAGGACTCGGCGTACATCTACGACATCGTCAAGAAGCAGCGCGCCTTCGAGGTCGTGGGTCGCTCGCTCTACTACCTGCCCGTGATCGGCTGGATCCCGGCCGTCGCCTGTCTGTCGATCTCCAAGATCCTCGACAACATGGAGATCGGGCACAACGTCATGCACGGCCAGTACGACTGGATGGGCGACCCCGACCTCAACTCGCGCATGTTCGAGTGGGACACGATGGCGCCGTCGGAGAACTGGAAGTACGGCCACAACTACATGCACCACACGTTCACGAACATCGTGGGCAAGGACCGCGACGTGGGCTACGGCGTCCTCCGGATGGACGAGGACCAGGAGTGGCACCCCTACTATCTGGGCAACCCGCTGTACGCCTTCCTGCTGATGACGTTCTTCGAGTGGGGCGTGGCGATGCACGACCTCGAGGTCGACGAGCTCGTCGCCGGTCGCCGGACCTGGGCCGAGAACAAGGAGATCGGCGCTCGGATCTGGCGGAAGGTGAAGAAGCAGACGCTCAAGGACTACGTGCTCTTCCCGCTGCTCACCGGTCCGCTCGCGCCGCTTACGTTCGCGGGGAACTTCACCGCCAACATCATCCGCAACATCTGGACGTTCAACATCATCTTCTGCGGGCACTTCCCGGCCGGCGTCGCGTCGTTCTCGCAGGAGGAGTGTGAGGACGAGACCCAGGGGCACTGGTACTACCGCCAGCTCCTCGGCTCCGCCAACATCACCGGTGGGCGCCGCTTCCACATCATGTCCGGAAACCTGTCCTACCAGATCGAGCACCACCTCTTCCCCGACCTCCCCGCGCGCCGCTACCCGGAGATCGCCGAGGAGGTCCGCGAGATCTGCGAGCGCTACGGCCTGGCGTACAACACCGGCCCGCTGGGCAAGCAGCTCTTCGGGGTGTTCAAGAAGATCTGCAGGTACGCCCTCCCCGACCGCAAGAGCCGGACCGTCGCCCCCGTCGGCACCGCTCCCGCCCTCGAGGAGGTCGCGGCATGACGGAAGAGCGGCCACAATGGGTTGTCATGGAGCCTGAACTGAGCAAGAACGAGATCCGCAAGGATGTCGCCCAGAGTGCCGTCGAGGTCACCGCAACCACGGTCGGCCAGGTCACCATGATCATCACCGGTGCCGTACGCGATGTTGCCGGGGCCATCGGTGGCCTCGCCAGCGAGCTCTTCGAGCTCCGCGCCGCCGCCAAGCGAGCCGAGAACGACCACCTCGCCGAGTAGCCACACCGGCCGAGAGGTCACTTCTGCAGGCCGAGAGGTCGGCGGATTCAAGCGGTGCTCGCAACACCAGGTGGATCTGACGGGTTCGACAGTAGCTGGTCGAGGACTTCGGCGGGGGTTGCCCAGTTGTGGCGTTTGCGGGGTCGGGCGTTGAGTTCGGCTGCGATCATGTCGAGGTAGCCCGGTCCCCATCTGGACAGGTCGGTGCCCTTGGGTAGGTACTGGCGTAGCAGCCCGTTGGTGTTCTCGTTGCTGCCCCGCTGCCAGGGTGAGTGAGGGTCGCAGAAGTAGATGTCGATCCCGGTCGCGGCGGTGATCTGGGCGTGGCGGGCCATCTCTGCGCCTTGGTCCCAGGTCACCGAACGACGCAGCTGTTCGGGCAGCTCGCTGATCTTGGTGATCATCGCTTCGGCGACGGTCTCGGCGGTGTGGTCACCGGGCAGGTGCAGCAGCATCACGAACCCGCTGACACGCTCGACCAGCGTCCCGATCGCCGAGGCCGAGGCCGTCGACCCGAGGATCAGGTCACCTTCCCAGTCACCGGGGATGGCCCTGTCCTCGACGGTGGCGGGACGCTCGGCGATGTTGATCATCCCGGTGATCCTGGCCCGCCGCTGCTGCCCGCTACGACGAGGCTTGCGGATGGCCCGGCCGGTACGAAGATTCCTGGTCAGCTCCCGTTTCAGGCCGCCACGGCCCTGAACGTAGAGCGACTGGTAGATCGCCTCGTGTGACACCCACATCTCCGGATCCTCGGGAAAGTCCTTACGCAGTGTGCCCGCGATCTGCTCGGGGCTGAAGTTCTTCGCCAACCGTTCTTCGACCACAGCGCGTAACCGCAGGTTCGTGACCAGCTTGGCCGGCTTGGCCCGGGTGGCCTTCGTATCGGCATCGGCCTGAGCCGCCGATGGCAGGTACGGCGGGGAGCGGTACCTGTTGCCCGGCGCCGGCAGCCGCCTCAGCTCCCGGCTGATCGTGGAGGGCGAACGCCCCAGCCGTCGGGCGATCTCTCGCCCGCCGACCTCTTCGGCATGCCACAGCCCGATCTGCTCACGCTCCCCAAGACTCAACGACCTCGACCCGCTCCCCACCCCAGCTGGCGGCATCACCCCACCACGCTGCACGATCCACCGCCGACCCGAGTGCCACGACACGCCAACAGCCGCAGCGGCCTCCTCGGTCGAGAGACCCTCTCGCACCCCAGCCCAGAACCGTCCCGCAACACCCCGCGACAACCTCGGGCGACCCATCCGACGCACCATTCGCAACACCCCTCATCGATCAGGTGTTGCGCTCACCCCTTGAACCCAAGGTCACCTTTGCAGGCCGAGAAGTCAGGTCTGCAGGCCGAAAGGTCACTTGTGCAGGTCGAGTTGGCACCTCGGTGACTTCTCGGCCTGCAGGGGTGACTTCTCAGCCTGCGGGGGTGACCTCTCGGCCTGCAAAGGTGACCTCTCGGCCTGCAAAGGTGACCTCTCGGCCTGCGGGGGTGACCTC
>NZ_JBOHDN010000403.1:0-14293 GCF_050699375.1 Nocardioides sp.
GTGCCTGGTCGTGCCCGAGCAGCTCCTGGGCCAGGGCCGCGGCGCCGAGCACGGCTGCGTCGTCGCCCAGCCCGGAGGCGAGCACCGGTGCGCCGCGCAGCGACGGCAGGACCTCGCGCGCGACCACCTCCCGCAACGCCTCCCACCAGCGGACCCCGAGGCCGGTGACGCCGCCACCGACCACGACGACGTCGGGGTCGAGGACGTTGATGAGTCCGCCGACGGCAGCGCCGACCGCGCGCCCGCCGAGCTCGATCACCGCGCCGGCATCGGGGTCCCCGGCGGCCGCGAGGGCAGCCACCTCGCGGAGGTCGACGACCTCCACGCCCGTACGCCGGGTGTGCTCGCGCGCCAGCGCGGGCCCGGCGGCGATGGCCTCGAGGTGTCCGCTGCCGCCACAGGTGCAGGGCAGGTCACCCGCCGCCCGTGAGGGGAGGTGGCCGGCGTGCCCTGCCGCCGAGTGGGCTCCGGAGAGCACCTTGCCGGGCAGCCCGGTGTGGACGTACGCAGCTCCGACTCCGGTGCCGACGGCGACGTGCAGCAACGACGTGTGCCCGGCCCCGGCGCCGTACGCCGCCTCGCCCAGCGCGTGTGCGTGGACGTCGTTGCGCACCGCGACCGGGATGCCCAGTGCGGTGGCGAGCGCGCCGCGGATGTCGGTGCCGACCCATCCGGGCAGCACGTCGGTGGCACCGAGCACCACTCCCGTGCCGGGGTCGATGACTCCGGCGCTGCCCACGCCGAGGGCCGCCACCGCATGCTCGCCCGTCACCGATCGGATCACCTCAGCGGCGGCGGCGAGCACCGCCTCGGCGCCGGCGGCGGCCGGGGTGGCGATCCGGGCACGCGCGAGCACGCGTCCGGTGCCGTCGACCACCGCGGCCGCCATCTTGGTGCCCCCGATGTCGAGCGCGGCGACCACAGGGGTGACCGAGTCGGGCATCGCTCAGACCAGTCCTGCCTGCACGAGGTGGCCACGCACGCGGGCGGCCTCCGCCTCGTCGAGGGCCCGCATCGGCAGCGAGACCGCGTTGGAGTCGATCACCCCGAGCTCGGCGAGCGCGGTCTTGAACGAGCCGACGCCGCGCGTCGCACCGGAGGTCGTGGCGGGGTCGGCTGCGGTGACGATGCGGAACAGGCGGGTCAGCCGGTCCTGCTCCTGCCGGGCGAGGGCCCAGTCGCCGGCGACGCAGGCGTCGTGGAGGCGTACGTAGCCGGCCGGATCCACGTTGGCGAGACCGGGCACCGACCCGGAGGCACCGCCGAGCATCATCGCGTCGACGACCACCTCGTGGCCGGTGAGCGCGGAGAAGCCGGCCAGAGCCGGGTCCTCGCCGGCGGCGATCAGGAGCTGCCGGAAGGAGACGTCGTCACCGCTGGAGTCCTTGACCCCGGCGATCACGCCGTCGCGCGCGAGATCGACGAGCAGATCGACCGAGAGCTTGGTGTGAACGCAGACGGGGATGTCGTAGGCGAGCTGCGGCAGGTCGGTCGCCAGGTGGATGGCGCGGAAGTGCCGGTCGACCTCGTGCGGGCCCACCAGCGCGTAGAACGGGGCGGTCGTGACGATGGCGTCCGCGCCGAGCCGCGCGGCGACGTCGGCACGGTGGATGACGCGCGGCGTGGTGGGCTCGATGCAGCCCACCAGGACCGGCACCTGTCCGTCGACCGTCTTCACGATCACCTCGAGCGCGGCGTCGCGCTGCTCGTCGGTGAGGAAGACCGTCTCCCCGGAGCTGCCGAGAGCGAAGAGCCCGTGGACGCCGCCCTCGAGCAGGTGGCCGACGAGCCGCTCCAGGGATGGCCGGTCGACGGTGCCGTCGCCGTGCAGAGGGGTCACGACGGGCGGGATGACCCCCGTGTACGACGGGGTGGGGTGGTTCACGATCGCTCCTCAGCGGGTTGATGTTCGGCCGTATGGATCTCGCGGCGGGCGAGCTCGACGAGCTCGGCGTCGCTCGTGCCGGCCGGCACGGGATGGTGGCAGCGGAACAGGTGGGTGCCGCTGCCGTTGACGTTTCCGGAGGTCGGTTCGGGCAGGCGCTCGGCGCACACCTCGGTCGCCTTCCAGCAGCGGGTACGGAACGGGCAACCGCTCGGCGGGCGCGTCGCCGACGGCACCGGGCCGACCAGCGGGATCGGGTCGATCGGCGCCAGCAGTCCGGGCGTGGCCGAGAAGAGCGCCCTGGTGTAGGGGTGCTGCGCGCCCTCGGGCATCGACGCGGCAGGGGTCTGCTCGACGAGGCGCCCCAGATACATCGTCACGATCCGGTCGCTGATGCGCTTGACCGTCTGGATGTCGTGGGAGACGAACACCATGGCGAGATCGAGCCGCTGCTGCAGCTCGAGCAGCAGGTTGAGGATCTGCGCCCGGACCGAGACGTCGAGCGCGCTCGTCGGCTCGTCGGCGATCAGCAGCACCGGGTCCAGCGCCAGGGCCCGCGCGATCGCGACGCGCTGCCGCTGACCGCCCGAGAGCTGGCTCGGCAGGACGTCACCGACCGAGGCGGGAAGCCCGACCAGCTGCATGAGCTCGGTGACCCTGCGGTCGCGTTCGGCGCTGCTGCCACGGCGGTGCACGTCGAGCGGGTCGCGCAGGATCTGCCGGACCGGCATCCGCCGGTTCAGCGAGGTGGACGGGTCCTGGAAGACCATTCCGACGCGGGCGCCGATGAGCCGGCGCCGCTCGGCCGCGCTCATCGTCCACACATCCTTGCCGGCGATCCGCACCTCACCATCGGTGGGCTTCTGCAGGCCGACGAGGACCTTGGCCATGGTCGACTTGCCACAGCCCGACTCACCGACCACGCCGACGGTCTCGCCGGCGCGGATGGCCAGTTCGGCGCCGGTCAGGGCGTACACCCGATCGCGGTCGAACAGTCCGCCGCCGCGGGTGCGGTGGACGACATGGACGTCGCGCAGCTCGACGATCGGCTCGCCGGACGGCTTCTCCTTCAGGCTGCTCACGACGACATCTCCTCGGTGGTTCGGATCGCGGGGTGGTGGCACGCCACGGCGTGGTCGCTGTCGCCGAGCAGCGCGGGCGTCTCCGCCCGGCAGACATCGCTCGCCATCGGGCAGCGGTCGCTGAACCGGCACCCCGTCGGGAAGTCGGCCGGAGACGGCACCACTCCCGGGATCTGGGTCAGCCGCTCGGCCCGGGTCTCCAGCGAGAGCACCGAACCCAGCAGTCCGCGGGCGTAGTGGTGAGCGGGTGCCTCGATCACATCGGCCGTGACTCCGGACTCGACGACCTGGCCGCCGTACATCACCTCCACCCGGTGCGAGACGTCGCTGACGAGCGCGAGGTCGTGGCTGACCAGCACGAGCGCGAAGCCGAGCTCGGCCTGCAGCCGCAGCAGCAGCTGGATCACCTGCGCCTGGACGGTCACGTCGAGCGCGGTCGTGGGCTCGTCGGCGATCACCAGCTTCGGGTCGCGGGACAGGGCCATCGCGATGACCACCCGCTGCCGCTGGCCGCCGGACAGCTCGTGAGGGTAGGAGGAGAGCGTACGGTCCGGGTCGAGCCCGACCAGCCCCATGAGTTCCTCGGGCGACCTGGTGCCGCCCCGTCGCACGAGCTGGCGCAGCTGCCCGCCGACCTTGATCGCTGGGTTGAGCGCGGAGAGGGCGTCCTGATAGACCATCGCGATCTCGCGACCCATCAGCGCGCGCCGACGGCGGGGATCGAGGCCGACCAGGTCCACGCCGGCGAACCGGATCGAGCCCCTGACCTCGGCGCCACGCGGGAGCAGGCCCATCACCGCGAGCGAGGTCAGCGACTTTCCGGAGCCGGACTCGCCCACCAGACCGAGGACCTCACCAGGACGTACGTCGAAGGAGATGTCGTCGACGATGTCGACCCCGTCGTGGCGGTCGGGGAAGCGGATCGAGAGTCCCTCGACGCTCAGGACCGGGTCACCGGTCGGGACCGGACGAGCGCGCTCGCGGAGCCGACGCGCGGCCTCGGCGAGACCGGGCAGCTCGACCACCTTGCCGTTGCCCGGCGTCGCGTGCTCGATCGCGTCCTGCGAGCTCGCCGCCTTGGCGGGGCCGGCGGCACGGCGCGCGGCGGGTGCTGCCCAGGCATCCGAGATGCCCTCGGACAGGACGTTGAGCGCCAGGACGGTGAGCAGGATCAGCAGACCGGGGAAGAACGTCGCCCACCAGCCGCCGACCTGGACCATCTCCTTGCCGAAGGCGATCACCGAGCCCCAGCTGGACTCGGCCTCCTGCGGGGAGAGCCCGCCGCCGATGAAGGACAGCGACGCCTCGAACACGATCGCGTCGGCGACCATGACGGTGACGAAGACCAGGATCGGGGCCGCACAGTTGCGCAGCACGTGGCGCCACAGGATGTGCGGACGCCGGGCGCCGATGATGCGCTCGGCCGCGACGTAGTCCTCCTGATACTGCGAGATGACGTTGGCGCGAACGATCCGGGCCACCGGCGGGGCGAAGACGAAGCCGATCGCGACGACGAGCACCAGCAGGCTGCTCTTGCCGAAGGAGATGATCAGCAGCGCCGACAGGACGATGGCCGGGAAGGCCATCACCACGTCGAGACAGCGCATCACGATCTCGTCGACCGCGCTGCGCGAGGTCCCCGCGATCGCACCGAGGATCGCCCCGACGACCAGCGCGATCCCGGCCGCCCCGAAGCCGACCACCAGCGAGCGCTGGGTGCCGGCCACCAGACGTGAGAACACGTCGCGGCCGAGCTTGTCCAGGCCGAACCAGTAGTCACCGCTGGGGCCGGTCAGGGCGGAGCCGAGGCCGGTCTGGGTGGGGTCGTGGCGCACGATCAGCGGCGCCAGGAGACCGATCAGCACGACGGCGGCGAGGAAGCAGACGGCGATCCGCGAGGCGGTGCCGAGACGGGTGAAGGCAGACATCAGTGACCTCCCCGCAACCGGGGGTTGGCGAACAGGTAGAGCACATCGACGAGCAGGTTCACCACGACGAAGCCGAGTGCGATGGTGAGCACCGTGCCCTGGGCGAGCGCGGTGTCGTTCGTACGGACCGCGGTCATGATCAGCGTCCCCATCCCGGGCAGGGAGAAGATCGCCTCGATGATCACGGTGCCGCCGATCAGGTAGCCGATCCGCAGGCCCAGGACGGTGAGCGGGTTGACCAGCGCGTTGCGCAGGACGTTGCGTCCGACCACGACGTACGGCGGCAGGCCGGCGCCGACGGCGGTGCGGACGTAGTCGCGGTCCAGCTCCTCGACCATTGACGTACGCACGATGCGGGCCAGGGAGCAGCCGACCGGCGCGGCGAGCGCGATCGCGGGAAGGGCAAGGCTGTTGAACCAGCCCGAGACGGAGTCGCCCGGGTTGACGTAGCCGCCCGAGGGAAACATCGAGCGCCGGACGGCGAACTCCTGGATGAGCAGCAGGGCCAGCCAGAACGACGGGATCGAGATGCCGGCCATCGAGGTCAGGCGCATGACCTGGTCGGGCCAGCGGTCGCGGTAGAGGGCCGCGGTGATGCCGAGCGCCAGGCCGATCACCAGCGCGCCACCGACGCCCAGCAGGGTGAGCTGGACGGTGAGGGGGAGCGCCTCGGCGATCTTGTCCGAGACCGGCACCGACGGCGGGAAGGTGGCACCGAGGTCACCGCGCAGGAGCTCTCCGAGGAACGCGAAGTAGCGAACCGGCAGCGGCTGGTCGAGGCCGTTGGCCTCCTTGAAGGCGGCCACCTGCGCAGCGGAGGCCTGGTCGCCCAGAACCGACAGAGCGGGGTCGACGGGCGAGAACTGCATGACCACGAAGACGAAGAGCGTGATGCCGAGCACCAGCGGGACGAGCGTTGCCAGGCGTCTGGCCAGCATGCTCAGCACGGTCAACATGGAGCCTCCAGTGGAAGTCGGGCCCGCCCAGCCGCCGGGACTGCGGCTGGGCGGGGAGTCGGTCGAATCAGCCTGCGCGCTTGGTTCCGAGGAAGTACAGGCCGGTGGTGGCCGGTCCCTCGAAGCTCTCGAGCGCGTCGGGGTCGTAGGCGGTGACGACCTTGGTGTGCAGGATCGGGTAGAGCGCAGCCTCGTCGGCGACGATGTCGAGCACCTGCTTCCACAGGCCGTCCCGCTTCTTCTCGTCCTCGGTCACGGCGGCCTGGTCGAGCAGGTCCGCGACCTTCTGACGCGCCGGCGACTCCCACCGCATCCGGTCCACGGGCCAGGTCTCGCCGTAGTAGAACCAGCGCATCAGCAGGTCCGGGTCGGGCCCGAAGACGCTCGGGTCACCGGAGGCCAGCAGCACCCGGAACTTGTCCGAGGGGACGAGGTCGCTGTAGACGGCCGAGGAGGGCACGGTGTTGAGCGTGGCTTTGACACCGATCTTCTTCCACGACTCGATGAGGAGCGGAGCGATGTCCTTGATGAAGGTCGCGTCGGTGGTGACCAGCTCGAACTCGAGGTTCTTCACCCCTGCCTCGGCGAGCAGCTTCTTGGCCTTGTCGGCGTCGTAGTCGTAGACGGTCGCGGCCTTCTGGTACGCCGGATTGCCTTCGTCGAGGTAGCTCGTGGCCGCGGTACCGAAGCCGTTGAGCGCGGTCTGGATGACCTTGTCCTTGTCGAGGGCGTAGTGCAGGGCCTGGCGTACCCGCTTGTCGTCGAACGGCGCCGCGCTGTTGTTGAACATCAGGAACGCCTGGTTGAAGGCCTGCTTCTCCTCGACCTCGTAGTCGCCCTGGAGAGAGTCGACGTTGAGGTACGGGACGGCCTCGATGGCCTGGACCCGGCCACCCTGCAGGTCGGCGATGCGAGCGGCACCGTCGGTGTTGGTGTTCCAGGTCATGGTCTTGACCTCGGCGGGCCGCGGACCGTTGTACTCGTCGTTCTTCGAGAGCTTGAGACCCGTCTCGGCCGAGGCGCTGTCGAGCTTGTACGGGCCCGACCCGACAGGCGCGGTGTCGAACTTCTCCGACGCGGCGGCGTCCGCGGTGAGCGCCTTGGGGACGATCTTCACGACCGCGATGCGCTCGGCGAACAGCGGGAACGGCTCCTTGAGCGTGAACTCGACGGTGGTGTCGTCGGTCGCCTTGACGCTGTCGAGGAAGGAGATGAACCCGGCCATCAGCGGCGGGGCCGCCGGGTCCTCGGGCTGGAGGATCCGGGTGAAGGAGTGGGCGACGTCCTCGGCGGTGACGGGCGTACCGTCGGAGAACTTCGCGTCGTCGCGCAGCTCGGTGGTCCAGGTCAGCCCGTCGTCACTCGGCTCGGGCATCGCCTTGGCCAGTGCCGCGTACGGCTCCCGGGTGACCGGGTCGAGGTCGACCAGGCCTTCGAAGATGTGCTGGTTGGCCGCCGTCGCGGCCGCGCTGGACGCGTTGTCGGGGTCGAAGCCACCGGACAGCGCGAAGGCGAGGGTCGCCTCGATGCTGTCGGTGCTGCCGGCGCCGCTGTTGGTCGAGGACGGCCCTCCGCAGGCCGCCATGCCGAGCACGAGTGCGAGGGCGCCCACGGCGGCCTTCGCGGTGCTGCGCCGGCGGACGACCGTCCGCCGCGCCAGGTCGGTGATGCTCACTGTCTGTGCCTCCATCGTGGCTGTTCGGCGGATACTCCTGATGCCCGAGACCTTCCGCCACTGTCCCCCGTCGAACTGACCTCAGATGTATGATGTCTGATGCCTTAGCGTGGCACACGTCACCAGACTGGTCAAGGCACAAGCGCTCGCTAGTGGTCATCGCCTCAAGTTCCTCCCCGGTCCGCCGCCATGGCACACACTGGGCGGCGTTGCCCCCGCTCGAAAGACCCCGGTATGCCTTCGCGGGGGCGCCTTGCCCAGCACGCACCCTGACGACGGACCAGGGACGAACTATCGGCTCAGACCACTAGGCTTCGGGCAGCGATGACGGCCGGCGAGCAGGTTGAACGCTTTCATCTGACGTCTGATGTACGCTTTACCCACGTCTTCACCCACACGCCCCCAAGGAGCACCGAAGCGATGAGCTCACAGGCGTCCGGCCGGGTCTCCCGGATGCGGCGGTCCACGACCGCCGATCAGATCAAGGACCTCATCCTCACCCGCGGCCTGCGCGCCGGCGACCCGCTCCCCACGGAGTCCGAGCTCTGCGACATCCTCGACGTGTCCCGCTCCTCGGTGCGCGAGGCGGTGCGTACGCTCGCGACGCTCGACATCGTCGAGGTTCGCCACGGGCACGGCACGTTCGTCGGGCACATGTCGTTGGACCCGATGGTCCAGGCGCTCGTCTTCCGCGGCGCGCTCTCCCACGACGACAACCTGCAGGCGCTGCGCGACGTGGTCGAGATCCGGCAGGCCCTCGACATCGCGATGGCCGAGCAGGTGGTCGCGAGCCTGGCCGGCAAGAGCAACGAGGAGCTGCACCGCCTGGCCGCCGAGATGGTGGACAAGGCCGAGCAGGGCGAGTCGTTCGCGGAGGCCGACCGGGCCTTCCACACCACACTGCTCGCCAGCCTGGACAACCAGCTCGCCGGCCAGCTCGTCGGAGCCTTCTGGGACGTACACACCGCGGTTCTGCCGCGGCTCGGGCTCGCCCTCCCGGCCGACCTGCGCAAGACCGCGCGCTCCCACCTCGACATGCTGAAGGCTGCCGAGGCGGGCGACACCGAGGCATTCTGCGGAGCGGTCGTACGGCACTACGAGCCCCTGTCCCGGGCCCTGAAGCGCGCCACCTGACGCGCGCCGACGCGCGCCGGGCCCGGTAGGACCCTGTCGCGCAAACTACCCAGGCGTAGGTCTGGCGCAGCGGCATGCCCTTCTCTAGCATCAGACATCAGATGTGTGACATATGACACCTGATGAAAGGGCTTCCATGTCCCGACACACCTTCACCTCCCGGACCGCACAGGCCGCCTGGGCCGGCGTCGCAGCGCTCCTGCTCGGCACGGCGGTCACCGCCGCGCCGGCGGCCGCGGCCGACGCAGCAGATCACGACGCGAGGCCGTTCTGGTCGGAGCAGGCTCCGCGCTACTCCGAACAGGACCTCGCCGTCGGCGGCGACGGGGCCTTCCCCAACTACCGCATCCCGGCTCTGACGGTCGCTCCCGACGGCGACCTGCTGGCGTCCTACGACGGCCGGCCGACCGGCATCGACGCGCCCGGTCCGAACTCGATCCTGCAGCGGCGCTCCACCGACGGTGGCGACACCTGGGGCCCACAGACGGTCGTGCACGGCGGCCACGACGGACCGGACAAGACCGGCTACTCCGACCCCAGCTACGTCGTGGACCGGGAGACCGGCAGCATCTTCAACTTCCACGTGTTCTCGATGGATCAGGGCTTCATCGGGTCCCGGCCCGGGGTCGACCCCGACGACCGCAACGTCCTGCACGCCGAGGTGAGCACCTCCGACGACGAGGGCAAGACGTGGCAGCACCGCGTCATCACCGCCGACGTGACTCCGGATCCGGGCTGGCGCTCGCGCTTCGCCGCGTCCGGGCAGGGCATCCAGCTGCGCTACGGCCCGCACGCGGGACGGCTGGTCCAGCAGTTCACGATCATCAACGCCTCGGGCGCCTTCCAGGCCGTGTCGGTCTACTCCGACGACCACGGCAAGACCTGGCAGGCGGGGGAGGCCGTCGGCACCGGGATGGACGAGAACAAGACGGTCGAGCTGTCCGACGGCACGATCATGCTGAACTCACGCGACTCGGCCGGGTCGAAGTTCCGCAAGGTCGCGTACTCCCGCGACGGCGGCGAGACCTACGGCGAGGTGACGATCGACCGCGAGCTGCCGGACCCGACCAACAACGCCTCGATCGTTCGTGCCTTCCCCAACGCGGCGCAGGGGAGCGCCGAGGCGCGGGTGCTGCTTTTCTCCAACGCCGCGTCGCAGAGCGGGCGGACGAACGGCACGGTGCGCGCCAGCTGCGACGACGGCCGGAACTGGCCGATCGCCCGCGAGTTCCAGCCGGGCGAGATGGCGTACTCGACCCTCGCCACCCTGCCCGACGGCGATGTCGGCCTGCTCTACGAGCCGGGCCACAACGCCATCCGGTTCGCGAAGTTCAACCTCACCTGGCTGCGCGGCCTGTGCGCACCGCTGACCGCGCCCGAGCTCACTCTCGAGCGAGGCACCTCGGTCGACAGCACGCTCTCGGTCGAGAACCAGCTCGGCCCGGTGGTCAAGCCGGCCTCGTTGAGCTTCGACGCTCCCGCCGGCTGGACCGTGTCCGCACCGCGTCCCGGCTCGCTGCCGGCTGGTGAGAGCACCGAGGTGCCCTTCACCCTCTCCGTGCCCGAGTCCGCGAGCGGCGGTACCTACCGCGTCCCGGTCCGCCTCACCGACACCGCCGGCCGCTCGTCCTCGGGCATCGTCACCGTCGTGGTGCCCAAGCGCCCGGACGAGGTGGACGGACGGATCAGCGTCACCGGCGGCACGCTGACCAACCCCAAGGAGACGCCGTACGTCGTGGGCGACCGTCTGTCCTTCAGCTATCGCGTCACCAACCTGACCGAAGCCGTCACGACCGTCGTCCCCACCGGCAACCTGCGTGATCTCGACCCGGCCATCGACTCCCGCAACTGCCGCTGGCGCAACCTGGGTGCCTCCGGCGCGTACACCTGCACGTTCCCGTATCACGTCGTCAACCAGGAGGACCTCGACCGCGGCTCCTTCATCCCGGAGACCACGTGGACCTCGACCTCCGGTGACGACGTCACCGTGGTCGAGCACGCCGGGCCGGCCGTGGACCTCTACTGACCTGGAGCGGACGGGGCTCGGGCCCCGTCGGCTCGGCTCAGAAACCGGTCATCAGTCGGCGGTGGACAGGGCGGTGTGGGCAGATCGGATGTGCTGGTCGACCCGTTCAGCAGCCAGCTCGCCGTCCCCGCTCTCGATCGCGGCGAGGATGGCACGGTGGTCCGCCCGCAGCTGATCGGCGACCCGCACCCAGTCACTCCCGAGACCGTTCAGCGCGTGCAGGATCGGGCGGCGCATGGAGTCTCGCAAGGCGATGGTCATGTCCGCCACCAATCTGTTCCCGCTGGCCTCGGCGATCGCCACGTGGAAGGCGGTGTCGAGGTCGTTGAACTTCTCCTGATCGACGTCGGGACGCTCCATCCCTTCCAGCGCCGTACGCATGGTCTCGAAGTCCTCGGTGGAGGCATGGCCCGCCGCGAGCGCCGCGCTCGAGCGCTCCAGCATCACGCGTGCGTCGACGACGTCGAGCATCGGGAAGTTCGCCAGGGCGACGTGCAGGCGCAGCAGACGCGTCAAGGCCTGGCTCGGCATCGCGGAGACGACCGTGCCGGCATCCTTTCCGGAGCCGACCCCCGACCGCACGACGCCCTGCGCCTCCAGGCTGCGGATGGCCTCACGTACGGCGGCCCGGCTCACCTGGAGGTGGCTGGCGAGGTCTCGCTCGCCCGGAAGACGGTCGCCGACGCGCAGCGTTCCGGCCAGGATCTGCTCCTCGATCTGGTCGAGGACCAGCTCGTGGGACCGGCTGCGCGTGACCGGGTGCCACGGCATCTCACCACCCCTCTCCTGGGGTGATGTGTTCGCCGCACTCTCGGTCATAGGGCCAATCCGATCTCTTGACGGGGTGATGGGCGTCACTATACAGTCCACATCTGTGGTCAGACCACAGAATGGTCTACCACTATCGCATCTTCTGGCCGACCTGCGGAGGTCCCGATGTACACACCCGATCTGACACCGATCGCCGACAGCCTGGCGCTGTCGTCGCTGGTGGCCGTGCTTCCGTTGCTGACGATCTTCGTCACGCTCGGTCTGCTGCGGTGGAAGGCCCATGTCGCCGCACTCACCGCCGTCGCGGTGGCCGTGATCGTCGCCGTCGTCGCCTACGGCATGCCGGCCGACCTGGCTCTCCTGTCCGCCACCGAGGGCGCGGTGTTCGGCCTCTTCCCGATCATGTGGATCGTCCTCGGAGCGCTGTTCCTGCACCAGCTGACGGTGGCGAGCGGCAAGTTCGAGGACCTCCGCGCCACCTTCCACCTGATCTCCGAGGATCCGCGGATCCAGGCGATCATCATCGCGTTCTGCTTCGGGGGACTCCTCGAGGCGCTCGCGGGTTTCGGCGCGCCCGCCGCAATCTCCGGCGTGATGCTCGTGGCCGTGGGCTTTCCCGCCCTCCGCGCCGCGATGGTCGTCCTGTTGGCGAACACCGCGCCCGTCGCCTTCGGCGCCATGGCCATCCCGATCATCACCGCCGGCACCCTGACCGGCATCCCGTACGAGGAGATCGGCGCGATCGTCGGCCGCCAGACTCCGTTCCTGGCGCTGTTCGTCCCGCTCATCCTGGTCTTCGTGGCCGACGGGCTGCGCGGCGTACGCGAGACCTGGCCGGTCGCCCTGGTCGTCGGTGCCGTCTTCGGCGTGGCCCAGTTCGTCAGCTCCAACTTCATCTCCGTGGAGCTCACCGACATCATCGCGTCGCTGGCCGGCCTGGCCGCCGCTGTGGTCATGCTGCGCCTCTGGCAGCCGAGGGGTTCGGGCGCCGCCGCCGAGCGGTTGATGAGCATGCACGAGGCAGACGACCTGCACGCCGGGGACGGCGGCGTCGTCGTGGCCGCCAAGAAGGAGATCGACAAGGTCGCGGCCCTCGCCGCGCAGCTCACGCCCCGCCGCATCGCGATGGCGCTGTTCCCCTACCTGCTCGTCATCGCGGTCTTCTGCCTCGCCAAGCTGGTCACCCCGGTGACGGACTTCCTGGCAGGCACCGACCAGCTGATCGAGTGGCCTGGTCTGCATGGTGCGATCGAGTCGGCCTCCACCGTCTACAAGTGGCAGTGGCTGTCCACACCGGGCACCCTGCTGGTGCTGTGCGCGATCGTCGTCGGGCTGGTGCAGGGGGTGAAGGCCGGGCGCATCGGCGCAGAGTTCCTCACCACCGTCAAGACGCTTCGCTTCGCGTTCCTCACCGTCGCCTCCGTCCTCGCGCTCGCGTACGTGATGAACCTGTCGGGCCAGACCCAGACCATGGGCCACTGGATCGCCGGCACCGGCGCGGCGTTCGCGTTCCTCTCCCCGATCCTGGGCTGGCTGGGCACCGCGGTGACCGGCTCGGACACCAGCGCCAACGCGCTCTTCGCGACGCTGCAGCAGAGCGCGGCCGAGAAGGCCGGTCTCGACCCGAGCCTGATGGTGGCGGCGAACACCGCAGGGGGTGTCGTCGGCAAGATGATCAGCCCTCAGAACCTCACGATCGCTGCCGCGGCCGTGGGTCTGGCGGGCCGCGAGTCCGATATCTTCCGCAAGCTCATCGGCTGGAGCCTGGGCCTCCTGCTCGCGCTGTGCCTGCTGGTGGGGCTCCAGTCCACAGTGCTCAGCTGGATGGTGTGAGCCGATGACCTCGCTGCCCGGCCACGGGATGCGCGTGGCGCTCTTCGCCACCTGCTTCAACGACACCATGTGGCCCGAGACCCCCAAGGCGGTCCTCACCGTCCTCGAGCGTCTGGGCGTGACCGTGGAGTTCCCGCTCGAGCAGACCTGCTGCGGCCAGATGTTCACCAACACCGGCTACGCCCGCGAGACGTTGCCGCTGGTGGAACGGTTCGCCGACGTCTTCGACGACTTCGACGCCGTCGTCGCTCCGTCCGGGTCCTGCGTGGGAAGCGTGCGGCACCAGCACGCGGACGTAGCCCGCGGGTGCGACCGACCCGCGCTTGCCGAGCGGGCCACCGCTACGGCCGGCAAGGTGTACGAGCTCAGCGAGCTGCTCGTCGACGTGCTCGGCGTGACCGACGTGGGCGCGACCTTCCCGCACCGCGTCACCTATCACCCCACCTGCCACTCCCTTCGGATGCTGCGCGTGGCCGACAAGCCACTTCGGCTGCTGCGCGAGGTCCGCGGGATCGACCTGGTCGACCTGCCCGAGGCAGAGGAGTGCTGCGGCTTCGGGGGAACGTTCGCGATGAAGAACGCGGACACCTCGGTCGCGATGGGCGCCGACAAGGCCCAGCACGTACGAGAGACCCAGGCGGAGATCCTCGTCGCCGGGGACAACAGCTGCCTTGCCCACATCGGGGGGCTCCTCACCCGGCAGCGCTCGGGCATACAGGTCATGCATCTGGCCGAGGTGCTCGCCTCGACTGAGCGCGACTTCGCAGCCGAGAACGAGCTCGGCACCACCACCGCCGGCGCAACCGGTCGGCCTACCACCGGGGAGGGGATGGCATGAGCGGGACCTTCATCGGAATGCCGAAGTTCCAGACAGCAGCAAAGGAAGCCCTGGGCAACTCCCAGCAGCGCCGCAACCTGCAGCACGCCACGCACACGATCCGCGACAAGCGGGCCCAGGTCGTCGGCGAGCTCGACAACTGGGAGGAGCTGCGGCAGGCGGGAG
>NZ_JBOHDN010000404.1:0-4003 GCF_050699375.1 Nocardioides sp.
GAGTCGGCCCATCCTGACCAAACCGGCCGCCGAGTCGGCTCGTCATGACGCGCCGACTCGGCGCTGGTTCGCGTCAGTTCGCGCCGACTCGGCGCGGCTTCTGAGTCGACGTCGCAGGTGATCGCCACTATGTTGAGGCGGGGGGCGTCGGCCCTCCACTCGTCAGCGCTGGCGGTTCGCATGCTCTCCGTCTCTGCTCCCAAGTCACCCAGGACGTTCATCGTAGAAGCGCCGAAACCGGCTGTGACCAGGAGGTTCGCGATCGAGGTGGGGGTGGTCCCATCCGAGGAGAGCGCCAGGATCCGGCGGCCGGGGGCGAGCTCGCGGTTGAGCAGTGCGACGTCGCGGCCGACGAGGCTGACGACCGCGCACGACTCGGCCGGCCAGCCCATCCGGGCGCGGGCGAGGGCGACTGAGGAGAGGGCCGGCTCGATGCGTACGTTCTCCCGACCGAGAAGCGAGATCAGGGTCGTGCCGATGCCGGAGACGAGCGGGTCGCCAGAGGCGAGGGCGACGACCGAGGCTTCGGTCGGCAGCGACTCGAGCAGAGCCGGCAGGCCGTCGCGGAGCGGCGAGGGCCAGGGTTCGCGGTGCTGGCCGGGGACGTTCGGAACCAGGTCGAGGTGGCGTTTGCCGCCGAGCAGCACGGCGGCTTCCCGGAGCAGCCGCTGATGGCGTACGGGGATCTCGTCCCAACCTCCGGCACCGATGCCCACCACGACGATCATGGGGCCAGACGCTACAGTGACCGCACAGTCGCGAGGTGCCCCGACTGCCCAGCCATCGGCTCTGAACGTTGAACCGGTGAGGACGGCGGAACGGGAGAATCTGGGAAGCCGGTGAGAGTCCGGCACAGGCCCGCTGCGGTGAGTCGAGCCCCGTCATGGGGACTCGGTAAGTCCGAAGACCGGCCTCGCGTCCATTCCATCAATGCGATAGGGAGCGGGAGCCTCTCATGCCGGTGCACTACCCATTTTCTGCCGTCCTCGGCTGCCAGGCGGACTCTGCCGCTGGGCTCGACGACATGGGCCTCGCGCTCGTGCTCACCACGATCTCTCCGGAGATCGGCGGGGTGCTGGTCCGTGGCGAGAAGGGGACCGCGAAGTCCACAGCCGTACGCGGCCTGGCGGCCGTGCTGCCGTCGATCTCGGTCTACGCGGGGGATCGGTTCTCGATCGACCCGTCCGATCCCTCCGCGGAGTCGCCGGACGGGCCGTTCGGGGCGTCTGCCGTCGTCGAGAGCCGGCCGGTGCGGCTGGTCGAGCTGCCGGTGGGAGCGAGCGAGGACCGGGTCGTCGGCTCGCTGCACCTGGAGAGCGCGCTGTCGCGTGGCGCCGTCGAGTTCGAGCCCGGGCTGCTGGCTCGCGCGCACCGGGGGCTCTTGTATGTCGACGAGGTCAACCTCCTCCACGACCACCTGGTCGACCTGCTGCTGGACGCGGCGGCGATGGGGCGGGTCTCGGTCGAGCGCGACGGCGTCTCGGTCTCGCACGCTGCACGCTTCGTGCTGATCGGCACCATGAACCCCGAGGAGGGGGAGCTGCGCCCGCAGCTGCTGGACCGCTTCGGGCTCACCGTCGAGGTCGCGGCGCCGCGGGATCCGTCACTGCGCGCCGAAGTCGTACGTCGCCGGATGGCCTTCGACCTCGATGCCGCTGCGTTCGCCGAGCGGTTCGGCGGCGAGGATCGTGCGCTGACCTCCCGGATCGCCTCTGCTCGGGACCTGGTCGGGAAGGTACGCCTGACCGAGATCGGGCTGCTCAAGATCGCCGAGGTCTGTGCGGCCTTCGAGGTCGACGGGCTGCGGGCCGACATCGTCACCGCCCGCACTGCCGTCGCGCACGCCGCCTGGGCCGGTCGGTCGGAGGTGGTCCGCGAGGACATCCGCCAGGCTGCCCTGCTGGCGTTGCCGCACCGTCGTCGGCGTAATCCCTTCGATGCTCCGGGGATCGACGAGGACCTGCTCGACCGGATCCTCGGGGACGACGAGCTGCCTCCCGAGCCGCCGGAGGGTGGGCCGGAGGATTCGGACTTCGAGCCTGCCGAGACCTCTCCGGAGGACACGTCGAGCTCGGAGGAGCCCGGCGACCCGGAGGCCGGTCCTGCCGAGCCCTCCCAGGAGCAGTCGTCGAACTCGGAGGACGTCTCGACAAGCTCGACCGCCGATGAGTCCGGCCCGGACGCCGAGCCGGCCGAGACCTCGCCGGACGACACGTCGAGCTCGCCGCAGGTCGCGCCCGGCTCGCCCACCTCGACCACGGCGGCGGGCACGGCCTATCGACCTCGCCTGCTGACCGTGACCGGACTGGGCACGGGACGCACCGGGGGCCGGAGCAAGGCGATCGGCAGCAGCGGCCGCCGGATCGGTGCGACCGAGGGCGGACGAGGTGCGTTGCACCTCGTCGAGACGTTGAAGGCCGCGGCGGGGAAGCAGGCTGCCCGGGGACGTACGTCTGGCCGGGTCGAGCTGCGCTCCGAGGACCTGCGGACCGCGATCCGCGAAGGGCGCGAGGCCAACCTGGTGCTCTTCTGCGTCGACGCGTCCGGCTCGATGGCCGCGCGCAAGCGGATGGCGCAGGTGAAGGCGGCGGTCCTCTCGCTGCTGCTCGACGCCTACCGGCGCCGGGACAAGGTCGGGATGATCACGTTCCGCGGCGAGGGCGCCGAGCTGGTGCTGCCGCCGACGGGGTCCGTCGATCTCGCGGCGGCCCGTCTCGACGAGATCCCCGCCGGGGGACGTACGCCGCTGGCCGAAGGCCTCCTAGAAGCCGCCCGGGTGCTCCAGCGCGAGCACCTGCGGGACCCGGATCTGCGGCCGCTGCTGGTGGTCGTCACCGACGGGCGTGCGAACTCGAAGGTCCACGGGAAGGAAGCGGTCCGGCGCTCGCAGCAGGCCGCCGCGTACGTCGCCGGTCTGGGCGTCACCACCGTCGTCGTCGACTCCGAGAGCGGGCCGATGAGACTGGGGCTGGCGCGTCAGCTGGCGGAGCATCTGGGTGCGGAGCACGTGCCGGTCGCCGAGGTGAGCGCAGAGGCACTGACCTCGGCCGTCCACGGCCACACCTACGCCGGGAAGGGAGCAGCCTGATGCCGAAGGGACAGCCGCTGAGCGTGCCCGACGACGGGCTCACCACCCGGCAACGCCGCAACCGGCCGCTGCTGATGGTCCACACCGGGCCCGGCAAGGGGAAGTCGACCGCCGCGTTCGGGCTCGCGCTGCGCGGGTGGAACCAGGGCTGGCGGATCGGGGTCTTCCAGTTCGTGAAGTCGGCCAAGTGGCGCATCGGCGAGCAGACCGTGCTCGAGCGCCTCGGCACACTGCACGAGGAGACCGGCGAGGGCGGCCCGGTCGACTGGCACAAGATGGGCTCGGGCTGGTCCTGGTCGCGCAAGCAGGGGGAGGCCGAGGACCACGCCGCGGCAGCCGCCGAGGGCTGGGCCGAGATCAAGCGATGCCTGGCCGCCGAGACGTACGACCTGCTCGTCCTCGACGAGTTCACCTACCCGATCAAGTGGGGCTGGGTCTCCGCCGAAGAGGTGGCCTCGGTGCTCGCCGCGCGGCCGGGGCGCCAGCATGTCGTGATCACCGGGCGCGACGCCGATCCCGCGCTCCTGGAGGTCGCCGACCTGGTCACCGAGATGACCAAGATCAAGCACCCGATGGACGCCGGCCAGAAGGGGCAGAAGGGCATCGAATGGTGAGTCTGCCCCGACTGGTGGTGGCAGCTCCCTCGACCGGCTCGGGAAAGACGACGGTCGCGACCGGGCTGATGGCGGCGCTGCGTGCTGGTGGGGCCGTCGTCAGCGGGCACAAGGTCGGGCCGGACTACATCGACCCGGGCTATCACGCGCTCGCCACCGGGCGTCCGGGGCGCAACCTCGACCCTCATCTGGTGGGGGAGTCGCGGATCGTACCGCTGCTGCTCCACGGGGCTGCCGGGGCGGACGTGGCGGTCATCGAAGGCGTCATGGGGCTCTACGACGGCCGCCTCGGCACCGACGG
>NZ_JBOHDN010000405.1:0-4600 GCF_050699375.1 Nocardioides sp.
GCGCGTCCGCTCCGACGACCCCGATCTTCAGCTACCACGCCAACACCGACGAGGTCGTGCCGGTCGGCCAGCACAACACGCTCGACCGGGCATGGTGCGGCAAGGGAACCAGGATCAAGATCCATCGGGACCTGATCGGCGAGCACGTCGAGGGCGCTGTCGTCTGGGAGACGGCAGCACTGCCGTGGCTGGCGGGACGCTTCCTCGGGATCGCGGCACCCAACGACTGCTGATCGTCGGTGTCGTCAGCTTGTTGATGTGATCGGGCCAGGGAGGATGCCTTCGGCGTCCTCCCTGGCCCGACTCTTGGCCGTGATGGGGGCAGATCCCCAGCTTTACCGCGAACGCTCAGCGCTTCAGTCGTGGCCGACTGTCGACCGGGCGGCACGGCTCAGCACTCGAATCCGCCTCGTAAGAGATCGGCATCGTGAGCAGAGAACCGAAGATGATAAGGTCTCCTTATGGCCGTGGTGGCTGCGTATCACGAAGCGCGACATGAGGAAGAGGTTGCGCGGCTTCGGCGTGCGCTTGCGCTTCGGGCGATGGTGGCGTCCGGGATGAGCCAGCGGGAAATTGCGGCCGAGCTCGGTGTGAGTCAGCCAGCGGTCAGCCAGCAGATGAAGGCGGCGCCGGATCTGGCGCGGATTCACCCCGAAGCTTTGGTCGAGGCGGCTGGGCCGGTCCTCAGGAGTGTTGCTGAGGATGCCGGCTACCGCAGACTCGCGGTCTTCGGCTCGGTGGCTCGTGGCCAGGCGCGGCACGACTCGGACATCGACCTCTTGGTCGAGGCGCCAGCGGGCACGTCGTCGTTCGGGTTCATCCGGTTCAAAAGACTGCTCGAGCAGGTCCTCGGTCGTGGGATCGACCTGGTCGATTACGGCGGTCTGAAGCCTAAGCTCGATGACGATATTCGGCGCGACGCGGTCCTTCTCTGATGGAGGTCAAAGCAGCCAAGGAGTTGTTGCACATTCGGTCCTGGCTCATGCGAATCGACGACATCGTGACGCGCGGCGAGGTGGTGTATCTCGCTGATGACCTTCTGCAAGAGGCGGGCGACTCGCTCATGATGAAGCTCGGCGAGGCTGCGAACAGGTTGTCACGACTCGGCGTTCTGGCGCCCGATGGCGTCGAGTGGGCGCTCGCGGTTGCGAACCGCAATTTCATCATTCACCAGTACGACGAGATCAACCGCGAGTTGACCTGGCTGACGCTTGCGAGCGACCTTCCGGAGTGGAAGGTGTCGTTGCAATTGCTCTTCGATGAGGCCTCGTCGGTGCTCGATGATGCGGTTTGACCAGCGAGGGGCGGCAGGTTGGAGGTGGTGACCACTGCCGCCGCCAGCGACTCCGCGGCTGAGTCCAGGGCATAGGCGAACAGGACGATCGGGCCGAGTCGATCTGGTGCGCGATCCGGAGAGTCTCTCGCGGAGACCGCTGAGCCCGTCAGCAGGCGCCGAGGACTGGGGTACCTTCGGTGCTCGGTGGGTAGGGAACCAGGGTGCCGGTGGAGCGTCCGAGCTAGTCGAGCCTCCAGCCCAAGCGTGTGGTCTGGCGCAGGATGATCGCGGACTCGACCACCTTGACGGGTGCGAGGTCGCGCTGGAGGTGCTCGTGGAGGAGCATGGCGCTCTCGACGGAGCGGGTCCAGGTGCTGGTCAGCAGGTTCGTCGGTCCGGGCAGGCCGACCACCTGTCGTACGCCCGGGGTGGCCCGGAGGCGGCCGCGGCGAGGTCCGTCCAGGAAGCGCGCGGCCTGATCTGGAGCGCGTGGATGAGCGAAAAGTCGTCCTCATCCAGAGTCGCCATGGTCACATCCTCTCTGAACGCTCTGCCGGACGGGCGATTCGGTCCAATTCGCCGCTCGCCGACGTTTGTGCCGCGATACTCGTGCTCGCCCCACGCCTGCCCGAGAGGACCCGAACATGATCCGCCGCTGGACGAAGCGCCTGCCCCTGGCCGTACTCACCGTTCTCGTCGTCGGTGGTGCCGGCTTCTTCACCCTGGCCCCCGGGATCGTGGAGAACGGCCAGAACAAGATCCGTCCGGCCAGCCTGCCGCAGGTGACTCCCGAGACGCGACGGTTGCACGACTCGCTGCAGGTCATCGACATGCACAGCGACACCCTGATGTGGGACCGGGACCTTCTGGAGCACTCCGATCGGGGTCACCTGGACCTGCCTCGCATGGAGGACGGCAACGTCGCGCTGCAGGTCTTCTCGTCGGTGTCGAAGTCGCCCAAGGGGCAGAACTACGACAGCAACACCGGCGACAGCGACAACATCACGCTACTGACCTTCGCCCAGCTCCAACCGCCCCGCACCTGGACGTCGCTGCTCGACCGCTCGCTCCACCACGCCCAGAAGCTCGACAAGGCGGCGGCCGACTCCGACGGCAAGCTGCGGCCGATCCGCACCCGGGCCGACCTGGACGCCCTCATTTCCGACCGTGAGGCCGGAAAGCAGGTCACCGGTGCGCTCTTCTCGGTCGAGGGCCTCCACAACCTCGAGGGAGACTTCGACAACCTGGACAGGCTCTACGACGCCGGGATGCGGATGGCCGGGTTCACCCACTTCTTCGACAACGAGGTGGCCGGTTCCATGCACGGGGTCGACAAGGGCGGTCTCACCGACCTGGGGCGCCGCGTGTTCGCCGAGATGGAGCGTCGCGGCATCATCGTCGACATCGCGCACGCCAGCCACACCGCGGTCGCCGAGATGCTCGCGATGGCCACCGAGCCGGTGGTGCTCAGCCACGGCGGTGTGCAGGCGACCTGCGACGTCAACCGCAACCTGACCGACGACGAGGTCCGTGGGGTCGCCGAGACCGGTGGCGTGGTCGGTGTCGGCTACTGGGATGCCGCGGTGTGCGAGCTGACCGTCGGAGCCGTCGTGGATGCCATCGACCACGTCGTCGAGGTCGGCGGCATCGAGACGGCGGCCCTCGGCAGCGACTACGACGGCGCGACCACCGTCGGCTGGGACACCAGCGACCTCGCCGCCATCACCCAGGAGCTCGTCGACCGAGGCTACGACGAGACCGAGGTGGCCGCGATCATGGGCGGCAACACGCTGCGCGTTCTCAGGGCGACCCTGCCCGAGTAGGTCGGGCACGATGCCGGACCCGGTCAGGTTCCGGCGGTAGGACCGGACGGCCTGGGGTCCGGCGGCGGTGAGGACGTCGACGCGAGAGCCCGCGAGCTTGACGGGGGACCCGGGCGCTGTTCTCAGAGGTTGCTCTCGGCTGGGAACATCAGCGCGGCCGCGGCGCGGACGACGTCATCGACATCCTCGGCAGGGTCGAGGGTGAGCGCATCGGCGGCGAACAGCTGGGCGAACCCGTGGACGAGAGCCCACGCGCCCAGCTGCGCCACGCGGGGAGCGGCCGGCTGGTGGGTCTCGGTGTGCAGTACGGCCCGGGAGAGCGTGGCCCAGGCGCGGTCCCGTGCGGAGGCCAGTGCGGGGTCGTCGCTGTCGACCAGGTCGGGCCGGAACATCACCTCGAAGTGAGCCCGGTGATCGCGGGCGAAGCGTACGTAGACGACACCGAGGTCGGCGATGGCCGGCGACTCCCCGGCCGAGTCCAGCGCATCGGCGAAGAGGCTGAATCCCTCCGCCGCGAGGGCCGTGAAGACTCCCTCCTTGCTACGGAAGTGATAGCGGGGGGCGGCGTGGGTGACGCCCGTACGCCGGGCAAGACCCCGCAGGCTGACGGCGGCCGGTCCCGACTCGCCGATCACCTCGATCGCGGCGTCGAGCACGGCGCGGCGGAGGTCCCCGTGGTGGTAGCTGGGCTGGCTCACGCGGTCGAGCATAGCCCGATTTATCCGTTGACAAGTTTCGTGCCGACTGTGAATCTTTCCAGTGACGAATTCTGCTGTGAAAAGAGGCTCTGATGGCTCCCCTGATGGTGCTGGTGGTGGTCAGCGTGGTTCTGCGGGTGGCGGGCGCCCGCGGTCTGATCTCCGTCCCGACGTGGGGGCATGCGCTGCGAGGAGGCCTGGCCGCGATGTTCCTGATGACGGGCACGGCCCACTTCGTGGGGATGCGCGAGCAGATGATCGCCATGGTCCCGCCCTCGCTGCCCGAGCCCGGGGTGCTGGTGACCGTGACCGGCGTGCTGGAGATCCTCGGGGCGATCGGACTGCTCGTTCGCCGTACGACCCGGGTGGCGGCGATCGCGCTGGCGCTGATGCTGATCGGCATGTTCCCGGCGAACGTCTATGCGGCCACCCATGGCCTCGGGACCGAGTGGCTGGACAACCTCGTGCCGCGCACCGTGCTGCAGATCGTCTTCCTCGCCGCGACCGTCATCGTGGCACGTCGGTTCAGCACCCGTGAGGACCGTGCCGAGACACCGCTGAGCCGGGTGGAGGAGAAGCGGGGCTGAGGTCGTCCGGATCAGCCACACCCACGTCGCCTCGTTCACCGAGACCCGCGCCCGGGTCGGGCCGGCGCAGGCACTCCACGCAGACGGTGCCTAGGAGACTGCTGAACAAAAGGCGCGCCTCCCGTGATCGGCGGGTTGGTCTGAAATCCTGTGGGTATGCAGGGTGAGTCCGATCGGCAGCTTGAACTGCTGGATGTGGAGTCGGTGGCTGGGCAT